>NZ_JBAWYV010000031.1:0-34064 GCF_037143375.1 Rhodoferax sp.
GGCTTCGCCCACTTGCGAGACGCCCAGGCTTTGCTCGCTGCTGGCGGCGCTGATCTCGCCCATGATGTCGGTCACGCGTTTGATGGCGCTCACCACTTCGGTCATGGTGCTGCCGGCCTGGTCGACCAGTGAGGTGCCCTGTTCGACGCGCGCCACGCTGGCGCTGATCAGGGTTTTGATTTCTTTGGCAGCCTCAGCCGAACGGCCAGCCAGGGAGCGCACTTCGCTCGCCACCACCGCAAAACCACGGCCTTGGTCACCGGCGCGGGCCGCTTCTACCGCCGCGTTGAGCGCCAGGATGTTGGTCTGAAACGCTATGCCGTCGATGACGGTGATGATGTCGGCTATGCGGCGCGAGCTGTCGTTGATGCCCTTCATGGTTTCCACCACTTGGCTCACCACCGCGCCGCCTTGCACCGCAACCGTGCTGGCGCTCAGGGCCAGCTGGTTGGCTTGGCGGGCGTTGTCGGCGTTTTGCTTGACGGTGGCGCCCAGCTCTTCCATGGACGCGGCAGTTTGCTCCAGCGCGCTGGCTTGCTGCTCGGTGCGGGCTGACAAGTCGTTGTTGCCCTGCGCAATTTCGGCGCTGGCAGTGGCCAGGCTCTCTGACCCTTGCAGCACTTCGCCCACCACATCAGACAAACGCAGGCGCATGGCGTCCAGCGCTTGCATCAGTTGGCCTAATTCGTTGGTGCCGCGCACCGGCACCGCGATGCGCAAGTTGCCATCGGCCACGGCCCGTGCCACGGTGACGGCTTCACCCACAGGGCCGGTGATGCTGCGCACAAAAGCCACGGCCAGCATCATTGCCGCCAACAGGCCCGACAACAGCAGGGCGATCACGGTGAATTCGGCCCGGTGCATGTCGCTCACGCGGGCATCCAGCGCACCGGTCATGGTTTTCATGGCCAGCGCGTTGAACTCGTACAAACCGTCAATGGTGCGGGTGAATTCGTCAAAATACTCGGCGGGCGGTAGTTTGAGTTCGGCCGCGCCAATCAGACCCTGCTCCGCCAGCGCCATAGTTTTGTCCACCGCAGCCCGGCCGCTGTCGGCCTTGGTTTGCAATGTGGTCTGCATCTCGGGGTTGGCATCGCCGGCTTTTTTCAGGTTGCGAAACATGTCGCCTTGAACCTCCAGTGCCCGCTTCTTCAAGGCTTGCAGGGTGGCACGCCCCTCGGGTGGCAAGTTGCCCAGCGCCAGAAAACCGGTGCCTTGCGCACGCATGATGCCCAGGTTTTCAGCCAGCCAGGGCATGTTGACCAGTGACGCCTGAATCAGGTAATAGGTGGCTGCGTCAGGGTCCAAGCTCAAGCCGTATTCGTCGAGCAATTCTTCACTCAGCAGCAGTTCAGACGTAATCAACTGGGTGTGAAGCTTGGTGCTTTCTGCTGGCTTGATCTGGCGGTTGGCCACGCTTTGCTCCAGCGTCACCCAGTTTTTTCGCATGTCGGTCCAGTGCGTCTGAATTCGGTTTGACACCCCGGCTTGCCGGAACTCGGTGTCCATCGCGTCCATCGCCTTGACCAGCGCGTCACGCAGGGCCGGACGCCGTCCCGCCAGCGCCTCGTTGCCGCCCAGCATGCCTGCCGACATGCCCCGGTGGGTCTGCGTGAGTTGAATCACTTTGTTCAGAACCACCAGCGACCCACCGCCCCGTACCTCGCGCTGGGCCGCCTCAATATCGGTAAATGCACGCTTGAAATACAAGCCTGAAGGCAAGGCCACCATCAGCGTGGAAAGCAAGCCCAGTAATAGAAATTTTTGAGAGAGGTTCAATCGGTGCAGCAGGGACATGGGTGCAATATCTCATTGGTTTTCAGGGGGCGGTGCAGCAGGACTTGTGGCTGCTAAATGTGACTATAGCGAGTCAAGCGGCAACCCCCAACGACTGATTCTTGAAAACTTAAGTTGGGTTAATTTTTTTCAACCAACTTTTCTGCACTTGACTGTATATCGTTCTCGTAGATCCCTTCCCAGAGGTCACCGCTTTTCCAGGTGAAGGTTCCGTGGCCGTGTTTTTTGCCGGCTTTCCACTGGCCGGTGTATTTGTCCCCCTGGGTCCAATGGAAAGTGCCCAAGCCATCGGGCAGGCCGTTGAGGGAGTTGCCGACATAGGTTTCACCAGTGGCAAAGCGCATGCTGCCCGGTCCATTGGGCACGCCATCAACCACCGTGCCTTCAAATTGGTTGCCGGTGGCGAACTTGAGCTTGCCCTGGCCATTGGGGCGGCCGCTTTTCCAGTCACCCTCAAACTGTTGGCCACTGGTCCACTGGTACACGCCGGTGCCTTCAGGCTCGCCGGCCTTGAGTTGGCCGGCGTAGGTGTCGCCCGAGGCATAGCGCATGTGGCCCTGGCCTTGCGGTACGCCTTCAATCACGCTGCCTTCAAATTGATTGCCGTTGACAAACTTCACGCTGGCCTGGCCGGTGGGCTTGTCCTGGACCCAGTCGCCGTTGTAGCGTTGGCCGTTGGCCCAGATAAACACGCCTTTGCCATGGCGCAGGCCCTTGACCATCGGACCTTCATAGACATCGCCACTGGCCCACACCACTTTGCCGGTGCCAGAGTAGGTGGCGGCATCGGCATCACGCACAAACTGGCCGCTAAAACGCGTGGTGTCAGCGCTGAAATTAGAGGGAGCCACGTTGACGGGGTCGGTTTGGGGTGTTGGGGTTGGGGCAACTTTGGCGACGAGGGCAGTGGCCGCTGGCGGTGCTGCCAGGGGTGCTGTCACCGGCGCGGCGCTGGCGGTGACCGGCTCGGCGCGTTTGGCCACCGGTGTCGGCGGTGGCGGTGGGGCCGGGGCAACGCGTGCCACCCAAGGCGTGCCGCGTTCGCGCGCCAGGGCTTGGGCGTTGTTGCGGGCCGGGTCTTGGGCCGCTGCGCCCTTGCACTGGCCGGCAGCATCGCGCCACAAGGTTTCCGCCACCAGCGAGGCGTCGAGCTTTTCTTCTCGCGACAGGCCTCCCGCAGCAGCCCTGAATTTTTGGGTTTGTTCGCGGGCCTTGTCAAACAAGGGCGCGCAAAACTCGGCGTTTTGGCCGTCAATGTCGGACTGGTCTCGGCGTCGGTTGGCGATTTCCTGCTGGCTGCCGGTGCAGCGCTCCGAGGCGATGTCCCACATGTTTTCGGCTTTTCGGAACAGCATCGACGCATCGCTCCAGCGGCGCTCGCTCAAGGCCTGGCGGGCGATGTCTTGAAGGGCGGCGGCGTCTTTGTGTGCCGCTGCACACTGCGGCCCCGAGCCGAGTTGCTCCCTGATGCTGGCGCGCGCCTTCTGGCTGTCGGCCAGGTTGCGCTGGGCCCGTTCTTTGGCACGCCCGTCGCATTGCGCCAGCGCTTGCGACCAGCGCGACACCGCTTCTTCAAACAACCGGTCTTGCTCATTCAGTTCGATCTTTTGGGACTGGGCGGTGATGGCTTTCATGTCGGCCGCCATGGCTTTGTCAGTCAGCGGCCGGCAGCCTTCCAGAACGGGAATGGGCGCGGGTGTCGAAACTGGCACCAGCTCCGAGAGCGGGGGAAGATTAGCGGGCTCCTCGGTGGGTGGTGCGGGTTGGTCGCTGGCGGGTGCACTGGCAACCGGTGTTGCCGGGGCTTTGTCAGGGCTGGCGGCAGGCGGCGTTTGAGCCCAGGTCGTAAAAGGCAAGGCCAGCCAAAGGGCCAGGAAAATCGGGCGCGTCAGGGCAGAGGTCATGGGTGGCTTAGTTGGTGGAGGCGACTGGCATGCTCAACATGCCTTCAATCAGTCCGCGCGCGAAGGGCTGAGGGCTCAGAGTAGGGTCGCTGATCTCATCATAGGAGAACGCATTGGGGTTGGAGGCCAGCGGCATGTCGATGATTTCAAATTGCAGATTTTCGGGCTTGATGCCCTGCAAAATGGCCACGACGTCATCGCCACGGCCACGTTCTTCGGCGATTTTATTGAGGGCTTTCATGCGATCCGGGTCAAGCACCAGCGAGTTCGCCGTCAGGTCTTGCTCAATCAACTTTTGGTGCAGCGAAAAACTGGCCAGCGGGTTGGCATTGAGTTTTTCAAGCCGGGTGTAAGCCCAGGCATCGGCCCGGTCAAACACGGTGGCAGCCACCCAGGCCACACCCGACAGCGAGGCCCGGTTGACGGCCGCCCGTTGCATGGCGCCGACCACTTGCTGCTGCGTCATTTTCTGGACAGCGCCTGTGATTTCTTTGCGCATTCGATCGGCCGCGGCAGATTTGGCTTGCTCGATCAACTGGCTTTTCAGAATTTCAGAGGCCACAGAGGCTGCAGCAGATTTGGCTGCGGTGATCGCTGCATCGGCGGCGAGCGCGGCGCCCTGGATGCCTGAGGCTATAGAGAAAAGCGAGTACAGGTTGCTCACAATCGTCGAGCCGTAGTGGTAGGTTTTCATGCGCAGGCCGCCTTCTTCAGAGACGCCCTGGGTCCACAGGACGGCCCACAAGGCTTCGTCCTCGCTCAGGTTGGCTTGGGCGATTTCAATCGGATGCATGCTGCCCTTCCAGTGGTAGTCCTGGGCTTGCGGGCTATTGGGCGGCGCCAGACGCGTATAGCCACGGCAGACTGAAAAAGGGACCACGCGCAGTGTTTTCCCCGTTGATAGTTTGATGTCAAATGGTTTGCCTGAATCACGTCGCTCAGCCAGTTCCAGCGCCATCTTGACGGTGTTTTCCTTGCTGTAGCCCGCGATGTCCTGAATTTTGTCGCGCACCTGCAAGGGGCTGTCGGGGGCAGTAGCGACCACGGTCAGTCGCTCGTCCACGCCCAAGCCGCGCACCCAGGCTACACGGTCATCTTCAGCCATGTCATAACTTGTGGTGACCGAGAAAGGCAGCTCCCATTGGGTGTCGCAATCCGGGTCTTTCAAGGCGGCGGTGCGGGCAATGGCCGGGCGCAAGGCTTTTTCGCCGACGCCGTAGCTGCGGATGTGACCCAGCAGTTCTTCGTTGACCTTGCGGCCATCGTCAACGGTGTATTTTGGGCCGGCGCAGGCTGCCAGCAGGCTAAGAATGAGCAGCGTGAATAAGCAGCGCATGGGGGTGACTTTCCGAAACAGGGAGAAGTAATGGTCAGGCGGATATGTTACGTCCTGTTACCCCACTGGGCACCAGGGAACACGGTTGCGATATATCAATCTAATTGCAGTTGGTGTTTCTAAACTGGAAGGCATAAGTCCGTGCGTGAGGGTGCAGGGCGTCTGCCTTGGGGCCTGAGGCTCACTGCCAAAAACAGGAGATTCTTCATGGAAAAAATATGGTTGAAAAATTATCCAAAAGGGATTGAGTCCGAGGTGGATATTCATGCGTTCGCATCACTCAAGGAGGTGTTACGCAGCAGTTGCGAGCGCTTTGCCGACCTGCCGGCGTTCAGCAACATGGGGGCGTCCATGAGTTACGCCGAACTGGACCAGCACAGCCGTGATTTCGCCGCCTACCTGCAAAGTGGGTTGGGTCTGATCAAGGGCGACCGGGTGGCGTTGATGATGCCCAACCTGCTGCAGTACCCGGTGGCCTTATTTGGCGTTTTGCGGGCCGGTCTGGTGGTGGTGAATGTGAACCCGCAGTACACCATGCCCGAACTGCAGCACCAACTCAAGGACTCCGGGGCGGTCGCCATTGTGGTGCTGGAAAACTTTGCCCACACACTGCAAGAGGTGCTGGACAACAACCCGGCGCTCAAGCTCACGGTGATTACCACCGAGGTCGGCGACATGTTCCCGGTGGTCAAGGAACTGGTGACCAATGTGGTGGTCAAGTACGTCAAGAAGATGGTGCCGACCTGGAAGATTGAAAACGCCACCGAATTCAACGCCGCCCTGCGCAGCGGGCGTTCGCTGGCCTTGCACCCAGTGCCACTTAGCCACGCAGACACGGCGTTTTTGCAGTACACCGGGGGCACCACTGGCGTGGCCAAAGGCGCGGTGCTGACGCACGGCAACATGGTGGCCAACCTGCAGCAGTTGGGCGCCTGGATTGCGCACAATTTGCAGGAAGGTAAGGAGATATTTGTCTGCCCGCTGCCGCTCTACCATGTGTTTGCCCTGACCGCCAGCTTGGTGTTTTTCAAGATCGGGGCGCACGCCATCCTGATCACCAACCCCCGGGATATGCCCACCTTTGTGCATGACCTAAAAAAGTACCCATTCACAGCCATGATCGGGGTCAACACCTTGTTCCGCGCGCTGCTGGATGTGCCTGAGTTTGCCGGGGTCGATTTTCAGCATCTGAAGGTCGTTGTGGCCGGCGGCATGGCGGTGCAACGGGTCGTGGCTCAGCGCTGGAAAAAGACCACAGGCACGCCCATCATCGAGGCCTATGGCCTTACCGAAACCTCGCCCGGGGTGATGGCCAACCCCTTGAATATTGTTGACTGGACCGGTGCCATTGGCTTGCCGCTGCCCTCGACGGATGCCACCGTGCTGGATGAAAATGACGCGGAGCCACCCTTGGGGGAAGTCGGCGAAATCTGTGTGCGTGGTCCGCAAATCATGCCTGGCTACTGGAACCGGCCGGACGAAACTGCCAAGGTGTTTACCCCCGAGGGTTGGTTGCGCACCGGCGACATGGGATTTGTCGATGAACGTGGTTATTTCAAGATCACCGACCGTAAGAAAGACATGATCATCGTGTCGGGCTTCAAGGTGTTTCCGAACCAGATTGAGGACGTGGTGGCCTTGCACCCGGGGGTGGCTGAGGTGGCGGCCATTGGTGCCCCGGATGAGCGGTCTGGCGAAGTGGTGAAGATCGTGGTTGTCAAGAGTGACCCGGCTCTGACGGAGCTAGACCTGCTAACCCATTGCCGGCAGCAACTGACCGATTACAAGGTGCCCAAGATAGTTGAGTTTCGTGTCGACCCCCTGCCCAAGACCAACCTTGGGAAAATTCTGCGTCGTCAGTTGAGGGTGTAAGGCTTTTTGACCTGCAGCCCCCGTTGTATCTACGCAGGTAGCTATAAAAAAAGTAGCGGTTAAGGGCGCTACGGTTCGGGGTGAAGTGGGTATTTCTGTGGTGCCAGAGCCTCGCAAGCGGTAGATAATGCGTGGGCATTGATGTTGCACGCCCTACCACCATGAAACACCATTCCAAAACGTCCCCGTTTTCACGCAGCCTGCGCTTGGCTGTGGCCATGGCCTGTGCACTGATGGCCTTGTTTTATGTCTACGTGGTCGCTGAAAAACAAATTGACCGCGCCAACGAGCAACGCTACCAGTCCCGCATGCTGGCCAATGAGTTGCGCCAATCCTCCGATGATTTAACGCGCATGGTTCGCACCTATGTGGTCACGGGCAACCCGGTCTACAAGCAGCATTACCTCGATATTCTGGCCATTCGCGATGGCAAAAAACCGCGTCCGCTTAACTACGAAGACATTTACTGGGATCTGACGGCCGCTGGCGATCAGCCTGCACAAGCTGTGGGCGATGCCCCGATGGCCTTGCTGACCCTGATGAAGCAGGCCGGTTTTACCGCCGACGAATTGGCTAAGCTGGCGCAGTCCAAGGCTAAATCCGACATGCTCACCGGCATTGAGTTCAACGCCATGGCGCTGGTGGAGTCCACCGATCCCGATCTGGACGCGCGCCGCATTTTGGCCAGCCAGATGCTGCACGACGGTGCTTACCACCAAGCCAAGGTGGGCATCATGCAACCCATCAATGAGTTTTACGAGATGTCCGACCAACGCACTCAGTTGGCGGTGCAGGATGACGAGCGCACCGCCACTTGGTTACGGGTGGCGTTTGTGCTGTTGGGTCTGGGGTTGCTGGCGTCACTTTGGCGTGCCTACCGGGCGCTGCACACCACGCTGGGCGGGTCATTGGATGCGGTGCACGCGCAGATTGCACGGCTTGGCGATGGCGACTTTTCCGGGGTAATTGAGGTGGCCCCGGCGCAGAAAAACAGCGTGTTGGGCTGGTTGACTGAAACCCAGCAGCAACTCCGTGATCTGGCCCAGGCCCAACTCGTTTCAGAAGCCAGGCTCAGGCGCCTGAGCCGACTCTATGCCGCCTTGAGTGCCTGCAACCAGGCCATTGTGCGGTGCGTCACCGAGGCCGAGATGTTTGAGCAGGTGTGCCGTGCTGCGGTCGAACATGGCGGCCTGAAGATGGCCTGGATTGGCCGGGTGGACGCGCAAGCCGGGTTGATTGAACCGTTGGTGTCTTTTGGTGAGGGCGTGGCGTACTTGGACGGTATTCAAATCAGGCTCAATCCGGACAGTCCTTTGGGCCAAGGCCCCACGGGCGTTATGGTGCGTCAGGATCAGCCTTTTTGGTGCCAGGATTTTCAGCATGACCCCTTGACCGTGCCATGGCACTTGCAGAGCGTCCAATTCGGCTGGGCCGGGTCGGCGGCGCTTCCCCTGCACCGCAATGGCAGCATTGCCTTCACGCTGAATGTGTACGCCGGCGAGGTCAACGCCTTCGATGAGCCGACCAAGAACCTGCTGTTGGAGATGGCGTCGGATATTGATTACGCGCTCAAGAATTTTGATTTTGAAGCGGCCCGTGCCGAGGACTTGGCCCAGCGTGAATGCGCCCAGCAAATGGATGTCTTGCGCAGCTTCATGCTGGAGCGCTTGAGCAGCACCTTGCCGCAGTCGCAGGTGCTGCAGGAGTTTGTGCTCAAGATAGAGGCCGCCCTGCCGGGCGCACTGTGCTCGGTGCTGTTGCTCGACCCCGATGGCCAGCATCTGGGGCAGGGTGTTGCGCCGCATTTACCAGACTTCTATAACGCCGCCATCGATGGCGTACAGATTGGCATGAACGTGGGGAGCTGTGGCACAGCGGCATTTTTGGGTGAGCGGGTGATCGTGGGCGACATCGCTACCCATCCTTACTGGGCCGACTTCAAGGGCTTGGCACAGCAGGCCGGTCTCGCCTCCTGCTGGTCAGAGCCTATTTTGTCGGGTACTCGCCAAGTCATGGGCACCTTTGCCATTTACCACAGCACGGCCGTCATGCCGACAGCGCATGAGCTTGAAGTCATAGAAATGGCGGCGCGCCTGACCGCCATCGCGCTGGAGCGCAAGCACGCCGAGTCACAACTGCAACTCGCTGCCAAAGTGTTTGAGCAGGGCAGCGAATCCATCATGATTGCCGACAGTCAGCGCCGCATCGTGCGCGTCAATCAGGCATTCACCCGGATCACCGGCTACAGCGAGGCTGAGGCACTGGGTCGCAACCCCGATATGTTGTCTTCGGCGCGGACGGCACCTGAGTTTTTCAAGGCGATGTGGGAGGCGGTCCATGCCCATGGGCAGTGGCAGGGCGAAGTCTGGAGCCGCCATAAAGATGGCTCGGTTTACCCGGAGCTTCTCTACCTGACCTTGCTGCGCGACGCCAGCGGGGCAGTGACCCACTATGTCGGTATCGCCACCGATCTGAGCAAGCTCAAGAAGGATGAAGAACACATTCGTTTGCTGGCTGATTTCGACCCGCTGACCCGGCTGCCTAATCGGCGTTTGCTGCATGGGCGGGTGGCGTCGGCGCTGAGCCAGGCGCAACGCCATGGCGAACCGCTGGCGCTGTTGTTCCTGGACCTGGACCGTTTTAAAAACGTCAACGACTCGCTTGGGCATCACCTGGGCGATAAATTGCTGGTTCAGGTGGCGCAACGCCTGCAGTCGGTGTTGCGCGACCAGGACACGGTGTGTCGACTGGGGGGTGACGAGTTTGTCCTGCTGTGCACCCACACCGATGCGGCGCGCGCCGCGAAGGTGGCCAGTCAGTTGTTGGAGACCACGGCCAGGAGCTTCCTGATAGACCAACAGGAGCTGGCCATCACCTTCTCTGTTGGCATTGCCTTGTCGCCGGCAGACGGTGACACTTTCGAGGCGCTGTCGATGAGTGCCGAAACGGCCATGTACAGCGCCAAGCAGGCCGGGCGCAATGCCTACCGGTTTTTCACACCTGAGATGCAGGTGCAAACCAGCCGTGCCCTGCAACTGGAAAATGGTTTGCGCCGGGCGCTGGAACTGCAGCAAATGCACCTGGTGTACCAGCCGCAAGTGGCGCTGCAAGACGAGCATATTGTGGGTATGGAGGTCTTGCTGCGATGGGAACACCCGGTGCTGGGCCATGTGTCGCCGGCCGAGTTCATCCCGATTGCCGAAGAAAGCGGCCTGATCTTGCCGATCGGCGAATGGGTGCTGCGCACGGCCACGCAGCAAATGCGTCGCTGGCTAGATGCTGGGCTGGCGGTACATCAAATGGCAGTTAATTTGTCAGCCGTCCAATTCCGCCATGCGAATCTGCCAGAACTGGTGACTCAGGTGCTGGCCGAGGCCGATCTGCCCGCGCAGTATCTGGAGCTGGAGCTGACCGAGGGCGTGGCGATGAACGACCCGCTGGGCGCCATCGCCGTCATGAACAATCTGCATGAAAGAGGCGTGCGCCTGTCGATTGACGACTTCGGCACCGGCTATTCATCCCTGAGCTACCTCAAGCGCTTCCAGGTTTACAAGCTGAAAATTGACCAATCGTTTGTGCGCGACATCACCGACGATCCGGATGACAAGGCGATCGTGGTCGCCGTCATTGCGCTGGCGCGCAGCCTGGGGTTCCAGACCATCGCCGAAGGCGTTGAGACGCAAGGGCAACTGGACTTCCTGCGGGCACAGGGTTGTGATGAAGTGCAGGGTTATTTCTACAGCCGGCCCCTGCCAGCCGATGGTTTTGAGGCGTTTGTGCGGCGCCACGCCCAGCAGCTCCTTGCCTAGAAAAAGTCGGTTTCGGGTGTGGCGTCGACCACTTCGGTCAACTCGCCCGCTTGAACCAGTACCGAGTAGCTGCAGACCTGATTGCGGCCATGGGCTTTGGCGTAGTACACCGCTTTGTCGGCTCGGTCAAAGGCACTGCCGGGCGTGTCGTTGTTGCGCAGCGCAGAAAAACCCACGCTGACCCTGATCGTGCCCACCTGGGGGAATTCGTGCTCTTGCACCTTGTTGCGAAACCGCTCCAGCGCGCTGGCGGCATCGGTGTGGTCGGCACAGCGCATCAGCACCACAAACTCTTCACCACCAAAGCGGTAGATCTGGTCATGAAAGCGGAAATTGGTGCGCATCAGCCCGGCGATCAGCAGCAGCACTTCGTCGCCAATCAGGTGGCCGAAGTTGTCGTTGACCCGTTTGAAGTGGTCAATGTCGATCACCGCCAACCAGTAGCTGGCCCCCAGCTGGTGGCTGCGCCGGTCCGGGCCGTCGTCTTCAGCAATGCTGTCCTGCTCCAGCGCAGCACGCAGAAAAGCGCCATCGAAGCTTTTGCGGTTGAGCAGTTCGGTCAGCGAGTCTTTCTCGCCATAGTCGAGTAGGCCCTGCAAATTCAGGTAGAGCCGCAAGGCCGTTGCAATCAGGGTTTCGGTCGCCGGTGACAAGGGTTGCTCCGACTCGACTTCCAGCAGGCTGCAGATCGACAGGTGCAGGTCAATCGGGAAAATAGTGAGGAAGGGCGCCTCCGTGCTGCGCATGACCTGGCCGGTCGTAACTGCCGCGTGGCGCAGCGGAAATTCGGCCAGTTTGGGCAAGCTGGTCCAGTCAGACCAGACCAGATCGCGCTCGGGGGCAGATTGCCCGGCGTTCAAGCGAGCGCGTGACAGCCAGCGTTGGTCTTCCAGATGCCCGACCGCCCGCACCAGTTGGGTCGATTTCAGGTGCCAGTGGCTGGATTGACCGATGAGCTTAATCAGCGCGAAGTCCAGTTCATCACGGTCTCGCAAGCCGCTCAAGTCCACCAGCCGGTCCAGAAATTTTTTCATCCGCGGAGTCTACCCGTCGCCCCTCCGTTTGTGTGAGGAAAATGCTTGTTTTGAACTACAAAAGACGCTTCAAATAGCGCCCGGTGTGGCTGGCCGGGTTGGCGGCAATGTCTTCCGGTGTGCCCACGCCCACCACTTGGCCACCGCCAGCACCGCCTTCGGGTCCCATGTCAATCAGCCAGTCGGCAGTTTTGATGACGTCCAGGTTGTGCTCAATCACGACGATGGTGTTGCCAGCATCGCGCAACTGGTGCAGCACTTTGAGCAACAAATCAATGTCGGCAAAGTGCAGGCCGGTGGTCGGTTCGTCCAGGATGTAAAGCGTGCGCCCGGTGTCGCGCTTGGAGAGTTCCAGCGCCAGTTTCACGCGCTGCGCTTCACCGCCCGACAGGGTGGTGGCGGCTTGGCCGAGGCGGATGTAGGAAAGCCCCACATCCAGCAGCGTGTGCAGTTTGCGCGCAATCGTCGGCACTGCTTTCAGGAACTCGTAGGCCGCTTCGACCGTGAGTTCCAGGATTTGTGCGATGTTCTTGCCCTTGTAGAGCACTTCGAGCGTTTCGCGGTTGTAGCGCTTGCCCGCACACACGTCGCACGGCACATACACATCCGGCAAAAAGTGCATCTCGACTTTCACCATGCCGTCGCCCTGGCAGGCCTCGCAGCGGCCACCGGCCACGTTAAAACTGAAGCGCCCCGGGCCGTAGCCGCGTTCACGCGCCATCGGGATTTCGGCCATCAGTTCCCGAATCGGCGTGAACAGGCCGGTGTAGGTGGCGGGGTTGGAGCGGGGTGTGCGGCCAATCGGCGACTGGTCAACGTTGATGACCTTGTCGAAATGCTCAATGCCTTCGATCGACTCGTGCGCGGCCGGTTCTTCGTGGGCGCGGTACAAGGTACGGGCGACAGCGGTGTAGAGCGTGTCGTTGACCAGCGTCGATTTGCCGGAGCCCGAGACGCCCGTCACGCAGGTGAGCAAGCCGACCGGGAATTCAACACTGACACCGCGCAGGTTGTGCCCGGTGGCACCCATTACGCGCAGACATTGCATGTCGCCTTGCGTGGCGAGGTGATTGGCCTCGCGTGCAGCGCGGCGCTCGGCGGCCGGGCTGGGCGCGTGGTGCGCCGACTTATAGCGGTCGGCTGCGTGTTTGTCATGCACCGTGGGCAACCAGGGCGTGCGGTGCTTGGGTACGGCAATCTTGAGCGTTCCGGCCAAATACTGGCCGGTCAGGGAAGCCGGGTTGGCTTTGACCTCATCAAACGTGCCCTGCGCCATCACCCGTCCACCATGCACGCCAGCGCCCGGCCCCATATCAATCACGTGGTCGGCCGCGCGCATCATGTCTTCGTCGTGTTCCACCACCAGCACGCTGTTGCCAATGTTGCGCAGGTGTTTCAGAGTGTCGATCAGGCGGTCGTTGTCGCGCTGGTGCAGGCCGATGCTGGGTTCGTCCAGCACGTACATGACACCGGTCAGGCCGGAGCCAATTTGGCTGGCCAGCCGAATGCGCTGTGACTCGCCGCCGCTGAGGGTCTCGGCGCTGCGGTCCAGGCTCAGGTAGTTCAGGCCCACGTCGTTGAGAAACTTCAGGCGCAGGCCGATTTCACGCACCACCTTATCGGCAATTTCACCTTTGGCACCACTCATCTTCAAGGTATTGAAATAGGCGAACGCATCGCGCAGGGTGGCGTGGCTGATCTCAAAAATAGCCCGCGCTTGCGCGCCCTCGCCAATCTTGACGTGGCGTGCTTCACGTCGCAGCCGGGAGCCGCCACATTCGGTGCAGGGCTGGGTGCTGCGGTAGCGAGCCAGGTCTTCGCGCACCAAAGACGAGTCGGTCTCTTTGTAGCGCCGCTGCATATTGGGGATGATGCCCTCAAAAGGGTGCTTTTTGCTGACCTTCTTGCCTTGCGATACCCCTGAATCCATCATGTAACTGAACTTGATGTCTTCCTCGCCCGAGCCGTGCAGGATGGCTTGCTGAATCTCGACCGGCAGCGACTCAAAGGCGTGGTCGATGTCAAACTTGTAGTGTTTGGCCAGGCTCTCCAGCATGGCAAAGTAGTAGCCGTTGCGGCGGTCCCAACCCTTGATGGCGCCGCTGGCCAGGCTGAGCGAGGGAAACGCCACTACCCGAGCCGGGTCAAAGAACTCCTGCATGCCCAAGCCATCGCACGACGGGCAAGCCCCCACCGGAGAGTTGAACGAGAACAGGCGCGGCTCCAGTTCGCTGATCGAGTAGTTGCAGGTCGGGCAGGAAAACTTGGCGTTGAATAAGTGCTCTTTAGGCGTCAAGCCCCCGTCATTCGTGCGTGGCGTGCTATCAATTTCTAGAGCGATGGCGCGACCGCTGGCGACCCGCAGCGCGGCCTCAAAACTCTCGGCCAGGCGCTGGCGCAACTGGTCGCGCGCCAGCGGCTCACTGTCGGAGCGCACCTTGACGCGGTCAATCACCACATCAATGTCGTGCTTTTCGGTTTTCTTGAGGGCGGGCAGGTTCTCCACCTCATACGCCTGGCCGTTGATGCGAAAGCGCACGTAGCCCTGTGCCTGCATGTCGGCAAACACGTCCAGAAACTCGCCCTTTTTCTCACGCGCAATGGGCGCCAAAATCATCAGTCGGGTATCCAAGGGCAGGGCCAGCACGGCATCCACCATCTGGCTCACGGTCTGGGACTGCAGTGGCAAGTCGTGTTCGGGGCAAAACGGCGTACCAGCACGGGCAAACAGCAGGCGCAGGTAATCATGAATCTCGGTCACGGTGCCTACCGTGGAGCGCGGGTTGTGCGAGGTCGCCTTTTGCTCAATCGAAATCGCCGGCGAGAGGCCCTCGATCACATCCACATCGGGCTTGTCCATCAGTTGCAAAAACTGGCGGGCGTAGGTTGAGAGGCTTTCAACATAACGGCGCTGGCCCTCGGCGTACAGCGTGTCAAACGCCAGACTCGACTTGCCCGACCCGCTCAAGCCGGTGATGACGACCAGTTGGTTGCGCGGAATATCAAGGTCAATATTCTTGAGGTTGTGCGTGCGCGCCCCGCGAATGCTGATGGTCTGCAGTTGCAAGGCGTGGGCGAGGTACTTGCCCTCAGGCTGGGGTTCGGGAAAAGTACCGTCGGTGGGGGTGTTCAAGGTGAAATGTGCTCGGCGAAACCTAGCATGATAGTGAAAGTTGGGCACCTTGGCACGCAGCTGGGCTGAGTTCTTGCTTAGATCGGAGACAATTCACGAATTGTGCTGCCGTGGCTTTTCACGGCGAGAGCGTTGGAGAACCCTGTTTTGTCTAAAGTTGATGCCCCGTTAGCCGGAAAAGGCGCTGTTGCCAGCAACAAGATGACGCCTGTTGAGCGCCGCGCCAGTTTCTCTCTGGCCACCATTTTTTCCCTGCGCATGCTGGGTTTGTTCCTGATCCTGCCAGTGTTTGCCCTCGAAGCGGGTAAATACCCTGGCGGCGACGATCCGGCCCTGATTGGTCTGGCCATGGGGATTTATGGCTTGACGCAGGCGCTGTTGCAATTTCCGTTTGGTCTGGCCTCTGATCGATTGGGCCGCAAGCGCGTCATTATTTTCGGTTTGTTGGTGTTTGCGGTGGGCAGCGGGGTGGCGGCACTGGCACCGAGCCTGGTCTGGTTAACGATTGGTCGTGCGGTGCAGGGTGCGGGCGCAGTTTCCGCTGCCGTGACGGCCTTGCTGGCAGACCAGACGCGCGACGAGGTGCGCACCAAATCCATGGCGCTGGTCGGGGCCAGCATCGGCCTGATGTTTGCACTCTCCCTGGTGGTGGCCCCTTTGCTGGTGGAATACATCGGACTGGTCGGCTTGTTCACCATGACTGCCACGTTGGCCCTGGTTGGCGTGGCCGTGGTGATCTGGTGGGTGCCGGCCGAGCCGTTGCAGCATAAAAACCAGCCGCGTGGCAGCCTGATCGAAGTGTTGCAATTGCCAGCTTTGTTGCGTTTGAACTTTGGCGTGTTTGTCTTGCACGCTGTTCAGTTGGCGATGTGGATGGCGGTGCCCAAGATGCTGGAGCAGGCCGGTTTGTCGCATGAGCACCACTGGTGGGTCTACCTGCCGGCCGTGATGGGGTCATTTTTGGTGATGGGGGGCATGTTCCCAATGGAAAAACGCGGCTACTTGCGGGCCGTGTTCTTGATGGCCGTGGGGCTGATCACCGTGGTTCAGTTGGGATTTTGGGCGGTGGCCACCAGCTCGCCTAGCTTGGGGGCGTTGTCGGTCTTGCTGTTTTTGTTCTTTTGCGGCTTCAATGTGCTGGAAGCCAGCCAACCCAGTATGGCGTCGCGCGTCGCACCGGCACACGCCCGGGGTGCCGCCATGGGCGTTTACAACACCTTGCAGTCGCTGGGGTTTTTTGCCGGCGGCGTCATGGGCGGCTGGCTGATGAAACACCAGGGAGCGCAAGGTTTGTTCGCCGTCTGCGCGGGTGTCATGCTGTTGTGGCTGCTGGTGGCCTGGCCCATGACGGCGCCGGCCGCTAAAGTAGCCGGTCTGGCACCAAAGGCGGGATAATCAAGCCCGATACATTGCGGGACAGGCCGCAGCCAGGCGTAAGCGGGCCAGCTCTGTCCTCAACACTTAAAGAAGGAAAATCATGGCATCAGTCAATAAAGTCATTTTGGTCGGCAACCTGGGGCGCGACCCCGAGGTGCGCTCCTTTCCCAATGGCGACCGCGTGGCCAACATCACCATCGCCACCACCGACAAATGGAAAGACAAGCAAACCAATGAAATGAAGGAAGCCACCGAGTGGCACCGCATTGTGTTCAATGGCCGGTTGGCCGAAATTGTGGAACAGTACCTGCGCAAGGGCTCGCAGGTGTACGTGGAAGGTAGCCTGCGCACGCGCAAATGGACCGATAAAGACGGTCAGGAAAAGTACACCACCGAAATCCGCGCCGATCAGATGCAGATGCTGGGTAGCCGCCAAGGCATGGGCGAACCCTCTGGCCAGGATGAGGGTTATGGCGGTGGTGGTAGCAGTTACGGTGGCGGTGGTAACAGCGGCGGGAGCGGTGGTTATTCCCGTCCGGCACCGGCCTCGCGTCCGCAGGCACCCGCCCCGGCCCAGCGCCAGGCGCCCGCAGCGTCCAAACCTGCCAGTGGGTTTGACGATATGGACGATGACATCCCGTTCTAAATGGTACGTTTTCAATAAAAGTTGAAATAGTTACCCCTATTTAAGCCCTCGCTGCTTCATGGCTGCGAGGGCTTTTTTCATGGATTCTTGTACTGTGGGGGGTATGCAGATATACTCCAACCAGTATTTTTAAGGTGTCTTATGAATTTCCGTGCTTTCCCCGATATGGTTCGTTCTATTCGCTACTCCTTGCCGCTGATGGGGGCGCTGGCCCTGCCTTGCGTTCATGCACAGGTGGCGATTCAGGTGCCAGTGACACCCGCTCAACTCAAGTCGGTGGGCACCGGGTTTGAATTGGATGGGGTGATACAGCCAGTCAAGCAAAGCACGGTTTCGGCGCAGGCCAGTGGCCGTATCGCCACGCTGGTCGTCAAGGCCGGGGACAAGGTCCGCGCCGGGCAAGTGCTGGCCACCATTGACGACCGCGAAACGCAAACCGGCGTGCAACGCAGCCAGGCGCAGGTGGCGCAGGCGCAAGCCGACTTGCGCAATGCCCAAGCCAATTTCGAGCGCACGCGCGATTTGCAATCCAAAGGCTTTGTCAGCAAAGCGGCACTTGATACCGCCGACGCCCAACTCAAGGGTGCCATGGCCGGGCGCGACTCGGCCGGCGCCGGTGCGCAACAGTCAGCGTTGGCGCAGGGTTTTACCCGTGTCACCGCGCCGTTTGACGGCTGGGTGCTGCAAACGCAGGTAGAAGCCGGTGATCTGGCCGTGCCTGGCAAGCCACTGCTCACGCTGTACGCGCCCTTGCCGATTCGGGCCGTGGTGCAAGTGCCGGTGTCCCGCGCTGGCGTGGCGCGCGCGGCCGGTGCGGTTGAGGTGTTGATGCAAAACAACGATGGCAGCGCGCGCTGGATCAAGCCGGTAACGGTCAGCAGCGTGCCCACAGCCGATCCGGTGTCGCAAACCACCGAGTGGCGGCTGGAGTTGCCCACCGAGGCAGCCAAGACTTTGTTGCCGGGGCAGCAGGTGCGGGTGCGCTTCACGGGGGGCCAAGCTTCGCAAATGATCGTGCCGACCTCGGCCGTGTTGCGTCGGGGTGAATTGACGGCGGTCTATGTAGTGTCTGGAAAAGGCTTTGCCCTCAAGGCCATTCGCCTCGGGGCTGACCATGGACTCGAAGGTGTCGAAGTTGTTGCCGGCCTGATGGCGGGCGACCGCGTGGCGCTCGACCCGGTGAAAGCCGGTTTGGCCGGTGCCCAACCCGCTGTGGCCAAGTGAGATGGCGATGAACGACAACCCCAAACTGGGCATCTCCGGCCGCATTGCCGCTGCCTTTCAAACCAACGCGCTGACGCCCTTGTTGGCGCTGGTGGCCTTGCTGCTGGGTCTGTTCGCGGTCCTGGTGACCCCACGCGAAGAAGAGCCGCAGATCAATGTGACGATGGCCAACGTGCTGTTCCCGTTCCCGGGGGCCAGCAGTGTCGACGTGCAAAACATGGTGGCCCGACCGGCCGAGCAGGTGCTGAGCCAGATTGCTGGCATTGAGCATACCTATTCTGTGGCACGTCCCGGATTGGCGGTACTCACGGTGCAGTTCAAGGTGGGTGTGCCGCGCACCGAGGCCTTGGTACGTTTGTACGATGTGCTCAACGCCAACCAGAACTGGTTGCCGCGCGAATTGGGCACGCTCACGCCCATTGTGAAACCCAAAGGCATCGATGATGTGCCGGTGCTTGGCGTCACGCTGTGGAGCCGCGAAGCCTTGCCTGCGTTCGAGTTGGAACGGGTCGCCCATGCGGTCGAGAATGAACTCAAGAGCGTACCGGGTACGCGTGAAGTGCAAACCATCGGTGGACCCGGCCGAGCCGTGAATGTCTGGCTGGATCCGGTCGGTCTGCGCGAGCGCGGTATTGACCTGATGGGGCTCAAACAGACGCTGGCAGCGGCCAACTTTGGCATGCCTTCGGGTGCGGTGCTGGATGCCAGCAGCCAACCGGCGCAGATGCTCAGCATCGAGACCGGTGAATTCCTGCGCAACGCCAAAGATGTGGGCGACCTCGTGGTGGGCGTCTCCAAAGGGCTGCCGGTGTATTTGCGCGAAGTGGCCCGCATTGAAGACGGCGCTCAACTGCCACAAAACTATGTCTGGTTTACGCCCGGCGGGGCCTCGGCTGGCGTTGCCGTGGCGAGCGAAAAAGCAGCTTCTGCGCCCGCCGTGCCGACTTTGCAGGCGGGTAGCGTCTACCCAGCCGTGACGATCACGGTTACCAAAAAACCGGGTGAAAACGCGGTCGATGTCGCACAGGCGGTGCGCCAACGCATCAAGGACCTGAGCAACACGGTGATTCCGGGCAACATTGAAACCACCATCACGCGCGACTACGGCGAGACCGCCGCCGAGAAGGCCAACAAGCTTATCCAGAAACTGGCGTTTGCCACCGGCTCGGTGATCTTGCTGGTCGGCTTTGCTTTGGGTCGGCGCGAAGCGGTGATTGTGGGCGCCGCCGTGATTTTGACGTTGACGGCCACACTGTTTGCCTCTTGGGCCTGGGGCTTCACGCTGAACCGGGTGTCGCTGTTTGCGCTGATTTTCTCGATTGGCATTTTGGTGGACGATGCGATCGTGGTGGTCGAAAACATCCACCGACACCAGCAACTGACGCCCGAGGCGACGTTGAAAGACATCATTCCGCGCGCAGTGGACGAGGTTGGTGGCCCCACTATTTTGGCCACGCTGACTGTCATTGCCGCCTTGTTGCCGATGGCATTTGTGTCCGGTTTGATGGGCCCGTACATGAGTCCGATTCCGATCAACTCCAGCTTGGGCATGGCGATTTCGCTGGCTATTGCATTCACCGTCACCCCTTGGCTGGCGCTGAAATTGATGAAACAACAAGGACACGCGCCGGCTGATCACGGCAGTCCGACAGGCCTGGGCCCCAAGCTGCAAAACCTGTTTGCCCGCGTGTTGACGCCATTCCTGGACAGCGCCCGCAAGCGCTGGCTGTTGTTGGGCGGTATTTTGGTCGCGCTGATGCTCTCGATCGGGCTGACCTTGGTGCAGTGGGTGGTCATGAAGATGCTGCCGTTTGACAACAAGAGCGAGTTTCAGGTGGTGGTCGAAATGCCTGCTGGCACGCCGCTGGAGAACACCGCTGCCACGCTGCACGAGTTGGGCGCTTATCTGGCACAACAGCCTGAAGTGCTGAACCTGCAAGCCTACGCCGGCACCGCCTCGCCCATCACCTTCAATGGTTTGGTGCGCCAATACTATTTGCGCGCCGATGCCGATCAGGGCGATCTGCAGGTGAACCTGGTCGACAAGCACCAGCGCAGTGAAAAAAGCCACGTCATCGCGCAGCGCCTGCGCCCCGAGTTGGAAAAAATCGGCATCAAGCACCACGCCCGCATCAAGGTGGTCGAAGTGCCACCCGGCCCACCTGTGATGTCGCCTTTGATGGCCGAGGTCTATGGCCCGGACGAAGCCGGCCGGCAGGCCGTGGCCAGCCGCGTGGCGAAAGCGTTTGGCGACACGCCCGACATCGTCGGCATCGACACCTCGCTCAAGGAAAACGCGGCGCGGGTCTTCTTGCGCGTGCGCCGTCAGCGCGCGGAGTCCTTGGGCATTCCGGTGGCCGTGGTGGCGCAAAGCGCGGCCATGGCCTTGTCGGGCTCGGACGCGGCTTTCCTGCACGATGGCCAGTCCAAATACCCGGTGCCGGTGCGCTTGCAGTTGCCGCAGGCGTCCCAGGTCGGGCTCGACACCTTGCTGGCGATCCCGTTGCGTGCTGCCAACGGCCAGATGGTGCCGTTGTCCGAGCTGGTGCAGATCGAGCGCGGCGTGATTGACAAACCTTTGTTCACCAAAGACTTGCATGGTGTGAGTTATGTGTTTGGCGACATGGCGGGCAAGCTTGATTCGCCTTTGTATGGCCTGTTTGCCATTCGCAGCCAGCTCAAGGAAGCCGCCTTGCCGGGGGCTGGTGAGTTGGGCGAATACTGGATCAAGCAGCCCGCCGACACCTACCGTCAGTACGCCATCAAGTGGGATGGCGAACTGCAGATCACCTACGACACCTTCCGCGACATGGGCGCCGCCTATGGGGTGGGCCTGATCCTGATTTACCTGCTGGTGGTGGCGCAGTTCCGCAGTTACCTGACACCGCTGGTCATCATGGCGCCGATTCCGCTGACCCTCATTGGCGTCATGCCCGGCCATGCGCTGATGAACGCCCAGTTCACCGCCACCTCCATGATCGGCATGATTGCGCTGGCCGGCATCATCGTGCGCAATTCCATTTTGCTGGTCGACTTTATAGAGCTGCAAGTGGCGCAGGGTCTGGCGTTCAAGGATGCCGTGGTGCAGTCGGCAGCGGTGCGGGCGCAGCCGATTGCCCTGACCGGCTTGGCGGCCATGATCGGCGCCTTCTTTATTCTGGATGACCCGATTTTCAACGGTCTGGCCGTGTCGCTGATCTTTGGGATTTTGGTTTCCACCCTGCTCACGCTGGTGGTGATCCCGGTGCTGTATTACGCCTTGTACCGCAAGCGCATGGACGCGCCCCGCTAAGCGTTTTTTGTCTTTTAACTTTTTAACTTCAGGAGTCTCACCATGACTGTTCAACGCTATATTGTCGTCTTTGCCGGACTTTTCATCATGATTTCACTGGCGCTCGGCGTCGAAGGCAGCCCGCTCTTTGTCAGTAAATGGGCGCTGGCGTTCACCGCCTTTGTCGGTGTCAATCTGTTCCAATCCGGGTTCACGAATTTTTGCCCACTCGGCATCATCCTGAAAAAACTGGGTGTGCCCGAGTCCAAGATCGGTTGCGCCAACTAAGCATCCAAGCAAGGAAAAATCATGCCCAAATTGACTGACGTCACTGCACGTACCGATGTGCTCAACCGGCTCAAGCGCGCCGAAGGCCAGATTCGGGGCGTGCAGCGCATGATCGAAGAAGGTGAGAGCTGCATGAAGATCGGGCAGCAATTCTCGGCCGTGCGCAAGGCGCTGGACAGTACTTACCTGCGCATGACCATGTGCTTCATGGAGCAGGAGCTTGACGCCTGCATGCAGCCCGATGAGACTGAAAAAGCCGGCCTGGCTTTGATGATGAAAGACATGGAAACCCTGCTGGCGCGAATGGGTTGATGCTTTGGATTCTTAAGGAAAATAGACCTCTAGCCCCCGTGTCGCTTGTGTAAGTAGCTATTAAAAAAGTAGCTAACCAAGCGTGACTCAGGCCGCAATCACGCCGCCCCCCAAGCACACTTCACCGTCATACAACACCGCCGACTGGCCTGGTGTGACGGCCCATTGCGGCTCGGGGAAGGTGAGGCTGAAAGCCTCACTGGCACCCACCGCCAACTCACAGGAAGCGTCAGCCTGGCGGTAGCGGGTTTTTGAGTTGTACTGGCCCGCTACTGGGGCCGTGCCCGCAACCCAACTGGCGTCTTGCGCGGTCAATTCAAAAGACTGAAGCCACGGGTGGTCGTGACCTTGCACCACCCACAGCGTGTTTTTCTCCATGTCCTTGCGCGCCACAAACCAGGGCGCGTGCTCGCCGCCACCCTTTTGCGCGCCTTTGGCTTTCAGGCCGCCGATGCCGAGTCCCTGGCGTTGCCCCAGCGTGTAAAAACTCAAGCCTACATGCTGGGCGATGGTTTGGCCTTTTTCGTTCTTGATCGGGCCGGGTTCCTTGGCGATGTACTGGTTCAAAAAGTCGCGGAACGGGCGCTCGCCAATAAAACAAATGCCGGTCGAGTCTTTCTTTTTGGCATTCGGCAGGCCAATCTCCAGCGCGATGCGGCGCACCTCGGTTTTGAGCAACTCACCGACCGGGAACAAGGTCTTGGACAACTGCGCCTGGTTCAACCGGTGCAAAAAGTAACTCTGGTCTTTGGACGGGTCCAGCCCCTTGAGCAACTCGTGTTTGCCGGTGACCTCGTTAAGCCGCACCCGGGCGTAATGGCCGGTGGCAATTTTTTCGGCACCCAGGCGCAAGGCGTGGTCTAAAAATGCCTTGAACTTGATCTCGGCGTTGCACAAAATGTCGGGGTTGGGCGTGCGACCCGCGCTGTATTCACGCAGAAATTCAGCAAACACACGGTCTTTGTACTCGGCGGCAAAGTTGACGTGCTCAATCTCGATGCCGATCACGTCGGCCACCGCGGCGGCGTCCACGAAGTCGATGTTGGACGAGCAAAATTCCGAGTCGTCGTCATCCTCCCAGTTTTTCATGAAGATGCCGATGACGTCATAGCCCTGCTCTTTGAGCAGCCAGGCAGTCACCGCGGAGTCCACGCCACCGCTCAAACCGACCACCACCCGTTGTCCTGTGTGTTGCTTGTTCATAGGGGTGAAATTATCCCTGTCACCGAGAAATATGTATCAAATAGGGCTCTAGCCCAAGTGCTGCCTGCGTGAGTAGCTACTTTATTCATAGTGAAACCGAGGCGTCGGTGTGAATCAGATCAAGGGGGAAACGCTGCCCCGCCAAGTAGTCTTCCATGCAGCGCAGCACCAGCGGGCTGCGGTGGCGCGGCGCACTGGCGCGCACCTCGTCGGGCGTCATCCACAGCGTGCGCACAATGCCGGTGTCAAGTTGTCGGCCCACCTTCACATCGCCCAACTCACCGCAGAAAGCGAAGCGCAAATAGGTGATGTCTTCGGCCTCAAACCCCTCGCGGGCCGGGCGAAAAAAGCGCGACATGTAAACGCCCACCAGCGCGTTTGGTTTGAAGGTGCAAGTGGTTTCTTCAAGCGCTTCGCGGGCACAGCCGTCGACCAGACTTTCGCCTGCGTCGAGGTGCCCGGCCGGATTGTTGAGGCGAAGCCCCTCAGGCGTGTGTTCTTCAACCAGCAAAAACTGGCCGTTCTGCTCAATTATTGCGGCCACGGTCGCACTCGGTTTCCATCGTGTAGTCATGGCCCATTATCCAAGGTCCGGGCGTCTGTCAAATAGCTGACTTTCCAGCGCGTCCAGGGGTTAACCCTGCCCCGAAAATGCAATAAATATGGGGTAAGCTCGCCAACGGACCTAAATTTAACTAAAAACGAGGAGTCGTCCCATGACGATCGGCGTAACCACTTCCACTGCAGGGGTTTCTACACCCACTCCTGCGTCACCTAAATCGGGGCAGCGAATCGGCGTACCGCGGGAGATTTTCCCTGGCGAGAAACGCGTGGCGACGATGCCGGAGGTGGTGCAAAAACTCATCAAGCTCGGCTTCTCGGTGTCCATTGAGGCGGGCGCAGGTGAGGCGGCCAATGTCAGCGACGACGCTTACCGCGCTGCGGGTGCCTCGATTGTTCAAGGCGCAGTCGCCTTGTGGGCCGAGTCCGACATCGTTTTCAAAGTGCGTGCGCCCACGTCTGACGAAGTGGCGCTGATGCATGAAGGCGGCACGCTGATTGGTTTTATCTGGCCAGCCCAAAACCCTGAATTGATGCAGCAACTTGCTGCCAAAAAGGTGACGGTGCTCGCCATCGACGCCCTGCCACGCATGCTGAGCCGGGCGCAGAAGATGGACGCCTTGACCTCCATGGCCGGTGTCACAGGCTACCGTGCTGTCGTCGAGGCCGCCAACGCCTTTGGGCGCTTCTTCAATGGCCAGATCACGGCGGCGGGCAAGGTTCCCCCCGCCAAGGTGTTTATCGCTGGTGCCGGTGTGGCCGGTTTGGCGGCGATTGGCACGGCCGCTGGCCTGGGTGCCATCGTTCGTGCCAACGACACCCGTGCCGAAGTCGCGGATCAGGTCAAGTCCCTGGGTGGCGAATTTGTGAAGGTCGAGTACGAGGAAGAAGGCGGCGGCGGTGGCGGCTACGCCAAGGTCATGAGCGAGGGCTTCCAGCAGGCTCAGCGCGACATGTACGCCAAGCAGGCCAAAGAGGTGGACATCATCATCACCACCGCACTGATTCCCGGCAAGCCTGCGCCCAAGCTGATTACCGCCGAGATGGTGCGGTCCATGAAACCCGGCAGCGTCATCGTTGACATGGCCGCCGAGCAAGGCGGCAACTGCGAGTTGACCGAACCCGGTCAGTCGGTTGTCAAACACGGTGTCACCATCGTGGGCTTCACCGACCTGGCCTCACGCCTGTCCACGCAGTCCTCGACGCTGTACGCCAACAACCTGTTTCGCTTGGCTGAAGAGCTGTGCAAAACCAAGGACGGCGTGATCAACGTCAACATGGAAGACGATGCCATTCGCGGCCTGACTGTCGTTAAGGACGGCGCCATCACCTGGCCGGCCCCGGCGCCCAAGTCGGTGCCCGCAGCGGCAGCCAAGCCTGCGGCAGCTGCAGCGCCTGCGGCCAAGAAGGCGAGCGGTCATGGCGCGCCCAGTGAACCGATGGCGGGCAACAAGCTGGCCATCATGTTCGGCGTCGCGGCAGCGTTTTTCTGGTACGTCGGTGCCAATGCGCCAACGGCCTTTTTGGCGCACTTCACGGTCTTTGTGCTGGCCTGCTTTGTCGGCTACATGGTGGTCTGGAACGTCAAACCGGCATTGCACACGCCGCTGATGAGCGTGACCAATGCCATCAGCAGCATCATTGCGATTGGCGCATTGGTGCAGATTTCGCCGATTGCCGGTGCCACGGGTCGACCCGATGATCTGATTCGTTGGATCGCCGCAGCGGGCATTGTGCTCACGGCCATCAATATGTTCGGCGGCTTTGCCGTTACCCAGCGCATGCTGGCCATGTTTCGTAAATAAAGGAGACGCCTGATGTCTGCAAGTCTTGCAACGGTCTCCTATATCGGAGCCACGATTCTTTTCATTCTGAGCCTGGGCGGTTTGTCCAACCAGACTACCGCGCTGCGCGGCAACCTCTACGGCATGATTGGCATGTCGATTGCCGTTCTGGCCACCGTGTTCGGCCCCAAAGTGAGCGGTTTTGCCAGCTATGCCTGGATCATTGGCGCCATGGTGGTCGGTGGCGGCATTGGTTTGTACGCGGCTCGCACCGTGCAAATGACGCAAATGCCCGAACTGGTCGCGCTGATGCACAGCATGGTCGGTCTGGCGGCGATGCTGGTTGGTTTTGCCACCTACATTGACACCTCCATTCCTCTGGAAGGCGCCGAGAAGGCCATCCATGAAATGGAAATCTACATCGGCATCCTGATCGGTGCGGTAACCTTTGCCGGTTCGGTGATTGCCTTTGGCAAGCTGTCGGGACGCATTGGCGGCAAAACCTTGCTGCTGCCAGGGCGCCACTTCATGAACCTCGGCCTGTTGCTGGTGGTGATCTATTTCGGCCGCGAGTTCCTGCACGCCGATGCCGCAACTGGCATGACGCCACTGATCGTGATGACCATCATGGCTTTGCTGTTTGGCGTGCACATGGTGATGGCCATTGGCGGTGCCGACATGCCGGTGGTGGTGTCGATGCTCAACAGCTACTCAGGCTGGGCCGCAGCGGCCACCGGTTTCATGTTGTCTAACGACTTGCTGATCGTGATTGGTGCGCTGGTGGGTTCCAGCGGCGCGATTCTGTCGTACATCATGTGCAACGCCATGAACCGCAGTTTCATCAGCGTGATTGCCGGTGGATTTGGCTCCACCAGTGCCGCGCCTAAAGCGGCTACCGGTGACGCACAACCCGTGGGCGAAGTGACGCCCGTCAACGCCGCCGAGACGGCAGAGTTGTTGCGCGAAGCCAAGAGCGTGGTCATTGTTCCCGGCTACGGCATGGCGGTGGCGCAGGCCCAGCACACGGTGTACGAGATCACCAAGGTGTTGCGCGAAAAAGGCGTCAATGTGCGCTTTGGCATTCACCCGGTGGCCGGGCGCATGCCGGGCCACATGAATGTGCTGCTGGCTGAAGCCAAGGTGCCCTACGACATCGTGTTCGAGATGGACGAGTTGAACGACGACTTCCCCACCACAGATGTGGCGATCGTCATCGGCGCCAACGACATCGTCAACCCTGCGGCCCAGGACGACCCGACCAGTCCGATTGCCGGCATGCCGGTGCTCGAAGTCTGGAAGGCCAAGACCTCTATCGTGATGAAACGCAGCATGGCTTCGGGCTACGCTGGTGTCGACAACCCGCTGTTCTACAAAGAAAACAACCGCATGCTGTTTGGCGATGCCAAGAAGATGCTGGACGAAGTGTTGACGGTGCTGAAAGCGTCCTGAGGCTGAAACCAGACCACACCCAGCGTGTGGTTTAGGGGGTTGACTCTCGCTAAGAAAAGGGAAAATACGAGGCACCGTCAGTGCTGTGCAGGTCGACAATCCTGACGATCTAATTGTCAAAGGAGACTTTCGCATGACTGACCGCCTCTGGCTCAAGAGTTACCCATCGGGGGTGCCGGCCGATATCGATCCCCAAAAATACACCTCGGTAGTGGCCATGATGGAGGAGAGCTTCAATAAGTTCTCCAGCCACACCGCCTACAGTTTCATGGGCCGGGACCTGAGCTATGGCGAGGTCGACAGTCTGAGTCTGGCGTTTGGCAGTTACCTGCAAGGCCTGGGATTGGTCAAAGGTGACCGGGTGGCGGTCATGATGCCCAACGTGTTGCAGTACCCGATTGCCGTCGCGGGCATCCTGCGCGCCGGTTACATCCTGGTCAATGTCAACCCGCTGTACACCGCGCGGGAGTTGGAGCACCAGTTGAAAGACGCGGGCGCCAAGGTTATTGTCATTCTGGAAAACTTTGCCGCCACGTTGGAAAAATGCCTCGCCGCCACGCCGGTTCAGCATGTGGTGCTGTGCGCCATGGGCGATCAACTCGGCTTGCTCAAGGGCACGCTGGTCAACTATGTGGTGCGCAGCGTCAAGAAAATGGTGCCCGGTTTCAGTCTGACGGGTGCGGTGCGGTTCAATGCCGCGATCGCCAAAGGTGCTTCCGGCAGCTTGAAAAAAGTGACGGTCCTGCCTGACGATGTGGCCGTGCTGCAGTACACCGGCGGCACCACCGGCGTTTCCAAGGGCGCAGTTCTGCTGCATCGCAATCTGGTGGCCAACCTGTTGCAGTCGGATGCCTGGTTTGAGCCTCTGCTTAAAAAAATTCCCTCGGCCGAGCAGGTCAACTTTGTGTGTGCCTTGCCGCTGTATCACATCTTTGCTTTTACCGTGGGCATGATGTTGACCCTGCGTTGTGGCGGCAAGCTGATCTTGATTCCCAATCCGCGCGACATGAAGGCGGTGCTGGCTGAACTGGCCAAGCACAAAATCCATGTCTTTCCGGCGGTCAATACCTTGTTCAACGGCTTGGCCAATCACCCCGACTTCAACAAGGTGGACTGGCGTCATCTGGTGGTCACCGTGGGCGGTGGCACGGCGGTTCAAAGCGCGGTGGCCAAGCGCTGGTTCGAGAAGACCGGCAGTGTCATTTGCGAAGGTTACGGCTTGAGCGAGACCTCACCCATTGCCACCTGCAATCCGGTGACGGCGACCGAGTACACGGGCTCGATTGGCTTGCCGGTGCCCAGCACCTGGATCAAACTGCTCGATGACGCGGGGCACGAGGTGGCGCTGGGTCAGTCCGGCGAGATTGCCATCAAAGGGCCGCAGGTGATGGCCGGTTACTGGCAGCGCCCGGATGAAACAGACAAGGTCATGACCGAAGACGGTTATTTCAAGTCCGGCGATATTGGTGTGATGGATGAGAACGGTTTCTTCAGAATCGTGGACCGCAAAAAAGACATGGTGCTGGTCAGCGGCTTCAATGTGTTTCCGACTGAGCTTGAAGACGTCGTGTCCCAGATGGCGGGCGTGATGGAGTGCGCCTGCGTGGGCATTCCAGACGCCAAAACCGGTGAAGCGGTCAAACTGGTGATCGTCAAACAAAACCCGGACTTGACCGATGCGCAAATTCGGGCTTTCTGCAAGGAAAACCTGACCGGCTACAAGCAACCCAAGGTGATCGAGTTCCGCGCCGAATTACCCAAAACCCCAGTCGGCAAAATATTGCGCCGCGAACTTCGAGACAAATAATCCATGACCACCGCCATCCTCAGCGCCTTGGTAGAAGAGCAACAAGGACTGCTTCAACTGCTGGTCAACCCTGAGCGCGTCAGGCGCGGCGGGCGCAGCTATTGGCGCGGGGAATTGCAGGGCCGCAACGTGGTGCTGGCTTTGTCGCGCATTGGCAAAGTGGCGGCCGCCACCACCGCCACCGCCTTGATTGAGGTCTTTGGCGTTCAACGCATCGTCTTTACCGGTGTGGCGGGCGGTGTCGGGGCGGGGGTTCAGGTCGGAGATGTGGTGGTGGCCTCGGCCTTCGTGCAGCACGACATGGATTCCTCGCCCTTGTTTCCCCGTTATCAAATTCCGCAATATGGCCGCGCCAGTTTCGACTGCGATCCGGCATTGACTGCTCTACTTTTAGAAGCTACTCACGAAGGGCTGACGCGGGCTAGAGGAGAATTTCATGAAAATAACTTGTACCAGAACCCGGGCGTTCACCAAGGCCTGATTGCCAGTGGCGACCGCTTTGTGTCCGGGGCGGCCGAGTTGCAGGTCTTGCAAAATGGCTTGCTGGCGGCAGGTTATGCCCCGCTGGCGGTCGAGATGGAAGGTGCGGCGGTGGCGCAGGTGTGCTTTGACTACGGCGTGCCGTTTGCGGCGGTGCGCACCATCTCGGACCGGGCCGACGACCAGGCGCATGTGGATTTCCCGACGTTTGTCAAAGAAGTGGCCAGCCGCTATGCGTTGGCCATCGTCCAGAATCTCATGCCAATGCTATAAATAACAGAGCTGCTTGTGCAGAAGGCACGGGGGCTAGAGCCTGTTTTTAGGTTAACCAGCCGCGTTTTCTGAAGTACCACATCGGCACCAGCGCGCTCGCCACCATCAGCGTTACGGTGTAGGGGTAGCTCCAGCCGCCCAAAAACTCCAGCTCGGGAAACTTCAGGTTCATGCCATAAACGCTGGCAATCAGGGTGGGCGGCAGCAGCGCCACGCTGGCGACCGAAAAGATCTTGATGATCTTGTTCTGGTTGATGTTGATGAAACCGACCGTGGCGTCCATCAAGAAGTTGATCTTGTCAAACAGGAAGGCGGTGTGCGAGTCCAGTGAGTCCATGTCGCGCAAAATTTGCCGCGCTTCTTCAAACTGCTCACCGTTGAGCATCTTGCTGCGCATCATGAAGCTCACGGCGCGCCGGGTGTCCATCACATTGCGGCGAATGCGCCCGCTCATGTCTTCGTGGCGGGCAATGGCCGCCAGCACCTCGCCCGCCAGTTCGTCGGTCATGTTGCCCGACAGCACCTTGCTGCTGACCTTTTCCAGCTCGTCGTAAATGCCTTCGAGCGTGTCAGCCGAGTATTCGGCGTCGGCGTCAAACAGCTTGAGCAGCACTTCTTTGGCGTCTTCAATCAAACCCGGTGCCCGGCGCGCCCGCATACGGATCAGGCGGAATACCGGAACGTCTTCATCGTGAATGGAAAAAAGCACGCCCTTGCTTTTGAGCTCGTCGTTTTCCAGGTTCAGGATGAACGCCACACGCACCGTGTGCGGTTCGTCATCGTCGGCGACCAAAAAGTCACTGCGAATGTGCAGTTCGCCGTTGTCTTCCTTGTAGAAACGAGCGGATTCTTCGATGTCTTCGTCCATCGCATCCTCCGGGATCGACAGACCGTAATACTGCTTGACCCAGCGTTTTTCTTCCAGGGTGGGTGACTCCAGGTCAACCCAGATCGGCTGGAAGTTGGACAGTTCTTCCAGCGACTCGATCTCTTCCTGAAAGAGTCGGCCGTTGGCAAGCGAAAAAATATTGAGCATGGCTCACTCCCTTGAATTGGTGTGCATCTGGCGGTGGTTGCGGTGTTTCGCTTTCAACCCCGATGCAGTTTTGGGAGTTGAAAGCTACCAACTAGGGTAGGTTTCCAAGGAGTTTTCTCCGAGAGTCAAGATGACGAAATTATCGCATTGCAACGGAGCCAAGCGGTTCTAAATCGAAGTAATTCACATCATCGCTTGCGAAAAAGCAATGCAATAAAGTCAATAAAGAGGTTAATTCAGCGGGTAAAAAGAGGATTAACACCTTATTTTGTTGCAGTGCATCAATGAAAAGTATTGCACTTTCCAAATATCGAAGGCATAGTGAAATTGTTCAAAGGTTTTTCAACCCAGCCAATCACAGGAGGCTATTTATGAATTTGACGATCAGCGGCCATCACCTCGAGGTCACCCCAGCCCTGCGCAGTTACGTTACGAGCAAGCTCGATCGAATCGTTCGGCATTTTGACCAGGTTGTGGATGTCAAGGTGCTGCTCACGGTGGAAAAACAAAAGGAAAAAGAAGGCAGACAGCGAGCGGAGTGCAATATTCATGTCAAGGGCTCAGACATTTTTGCCGAGAGCGCCCACTTTGACTTGTATGCCGCAGTGGATGAGTTGGTCGACAAGCTGGACCGTCAGGTCGTCCGTCACAAAGACCGCTTGCAAAACCACCACCATGAGGCTCCCAAGCGCTTGATGTAAATCGCGCAGATTGAATTCCGACAAAGCCGCCCGGTCGACCGCGCGGCTTTTTTTTGTCCGAATGTCTTGAGTGCATAATCGCCAGCAAATTATGAATCGACTTTCCAACCTCCTGTCCGTCGAACAAGTGCTTGTTCATGTGGATGCCACCAGCAAAAAGCGTGCTTTTGAAGAGGCGGGCTTGCTGTTTGAAAACCTTCATGGACTGAGTCGATCGCTCGTGACCGACAGCCTGTTTTCACGAGAACGGCTCGGGTCTACCGGTTTGGGTCATGGCGTGGCCATTCCGCATGGACGCATCAAAGGCCTCAAGTCGCCGATGGCGGCGGTGATTCAGTTGGCCAACCCCATCGGGTTTGACGCACCCGATGAGCAGTCGGTGAGCTTGCTGATTTTCCTGTTGGTGCCCGAGGCGGCGACGCAGAAACATCTGGAGATCCTGTCTGAGATCGCCGAGATGCTCAGCGACGCCACCTTGCGTGAAAAAATGGCGACCAGTGCCGATGCGGTTGAACTGCACCGATTGATTCACCACTGGCAGTCCTCTCAATTGGCCTGACCTCGGTCAAGTGCCTGCCCTGACCCTACTGGATTCGATATGAAGCCTAATGTTGTCAGCGCTGATGTGCTGTTTGAAGAATTTCGCAGCATCCTGAAATGGGAGTGGCTGGCAGGTCTGGGGGCTTCAGAGCGCCGCTTTGATGAAGGGGCCGTTCGGGTTGCCCGGTCTGGCGCCGATCTGGTGGGTCACCTCAACTACATTCACCCCTACCGCATCCAGATTTTGGGTCAGCGCGAGGTAGCCTACCTTACCAACGCCACACCTGAGGACTGCGCACGCCGGATTTCCCGTATCGTCACGCTGGAACCCCCGGTGTTGGTGCTGGCCGATGAGCAGGAGGCCCCGGCCGCCCTGTTGTCGATGTGTGAGCGGGCCCAAATCCCGATGTTTTCGACCAAGTCATCCTCCGCTTTTGTGATTGATGTGCTGCGTGCCTATTTGTCCAAGCACTTCGCAGACCGCAGCACGATGCACGGGGTGTTCATGGACATTCTCGGCTTGGGCGTGTTGATTACCGGTGAATCCGGCCTGGGCAAAAGCGAGTTGGGGTTGGAGTTGATTTCGCGTGGCAATGGTCTGGTGGCCGACGATGCGGTGGACCTGTTCCGCATCAACCAGGACACGGTCGAGGGCCGCTGCCCTGAATTGCTGATGAACCTGCTGGAAGTGCGCGGCATTGGTTTGCTCGATATCCGGTGTATTTTTGGCGAGACCGCAGTCCGCCGCCGGATGCGACTCAAACTGATCGTCCATCTGGTGCGTCGTGAGACGATGGAGCGCGATTACGAGCGAATTCCCTATGAGCCGCTGACGCAGGACGTGCTGGGGGTTCCGGTCAGAAAAGTAGTGATTCAGGTGGTCGCCGGGCGAAATATTGCGGTGCTGGTGGAAGCCGCCGTGCGCAATACGATTCTTCAGTTGCGCGGCATTGATACCTACCAGGAATTTGTCGAACGCCACCGCAAAGCGATGGACAACTCGCAATAAGCCAACCCTACATCGCGGGGGTGGGCATCTCTTTTTCAAAAGCCGATTCAGCCGGGCCTCCGACATCCGTGGGCCGGTTGGCGCATTTTTCATTCATGCAGTGCGCGTAAAGACTCAAGGCATGGTCGGCGATGGCAAATCCCTTGAGCTTGGCGACAGCATTCTGGCGTTTTTCAATCTCGGCATCGTAAAACTCTTCGACCTTGCCGCAATCGAGGCACACCAAATGGTCGTGGTGTTGCCCTTCATTGAGTTCGTAGACGGCCTTGCCACTTTCAAAATGACTTCGGATCAGGATGTCGGCCTGCTCAAACTGGGCCAACACCCGGTACACCGTGGCCAATCCGACGTCAGACTGCTCTTCCAGTAAAACGCGAAAAACGTCTTCGGCGGTCATGTGCCGCTGCTTGCCTTTTTGAAATATCTCCAGTATTTTTAGCCGAGGCAAGGTGGCCTTGAGTCCGGTGCTTTTGAGTTCGTCAATATTGGTCATGGAGGCCTCTCTCTTGCCATAGGGCAGGCTGACCCTGCAGGTGGTGCCGGTACAATGATCTGATCATATCGCCACACATCATTCCATGTCTGAACTACAAAGTTGTACTGCCCGTCTGATCCTGCTCTTTGCCGCGAGCGCAAGCTTGGTGGCCTGTGGCGGCTTGAATGGCGCCAGCACGCGCGTCGCCGGTATCGTAACCCCTTACAAAATGGACATTGTTCAGGGCAATTTCGTGTCCAAAGAGCAAGCCGCGGCCATCAAGCCTGGCATGAGTCGCACGCAGGTGCGAGACATTCTCGGAACACCCTTGCTGACCAGTGTTTTTCATGCCGATCGCTGGGACTATGTGTTCACCTTCAAGCGCCAGGGGCTGGAGCCGCAGGCGCGTAAGGTCGCTGTCTTTTTCAAAGGCGATGCACTGGAGCGCATAGAGGCTGACGCCCTGCCAAGCGAAGCCGAATTTGTGGCCTCGCTGGATTCAGGTCGCAATACCGGCAAAGTACCGGTGCTTGAAATGACGCCTGAAAGTTTGGCGCAATTACCGCCAGCCGTCAAAGCGGTTGAACCCAAGCCACTGCCCCCTTTGCCTGCGAGCTACCCGCCGCTTGAGCCTGCGGTGCGTTAACCATGACCCATCGGATCACAGTGGCGGGCGCGTCAGGGCGCATGGGGCAAATGCTGATCGAAGCGATCAAGGCAGCCGATGATTGCGAACTGGCCGG
>NZ_JBAWYV010000032.1:0-33349 GCF_037143375.1 Rhodoferax sp.
CCTGCGGCACTCGAAGCCACTATTGTCGCCACAGAAACCGGCATGGACTTTGAAATGACGGCCAAGCTGGTCAAGATTGGCAGCGCGGCACGCCACCTCAAAGGCCACGGCTTGGACGAGGGCATCTCGACCCGGTTGCTGGTGTACGCCGCCACCCTGATCAAGGGCGGCGTCAATCCGATAGACGCCTGCCGCATGGCGCTGGTACGCCCGATCACCGACGACGCCGACATCCGCGCCACACTGGACCACGCCATTGAGGCGGTGTTTGGGTGAAAACCTGGCGTGCGCAGCTTGATTGCGGCTTCCCGCAAGTGGCGGCGGTGTTTGAAGATTGCATGCGCGAAGCACAAGCGGTGCTAACACCTGAAGGAATTTCGGCCTACCTTGAAAACGGTCGATTCCTGGGCAAGATGGGTCGCGGTGCCGAGCCCCTCTTGATCTTTCTGGAGGAATGGCCGCAAGTGGCGGGCGTGCTGGGTGAGTCGGCGCTGCCGGCCATCATGGACACCCTTCGCGCCATCAACAAGTCGCCCAATGGCAAGGCGATTGCGCACTTTCTGCAGTCACTCGCAGCGGTGGCCCGGCGGCTACCGTCACAGGCGCAAATGCAGCGCTACCTGGACCTGAGCCTGAACCTCATGGCGCGCACCAGCGGCTCCATTCATGGCATCCACCTGACCTACCCCAGCCCCAGCCTGCCCGATTTTTTTCAGCAAGCGCCGCAACTACTCACCCTGTTGTCCATTGAAGGCTTGGGCCATTGGGTCGAGTACGGCATCCGCAACTACAGCCACCACCCGGAACAGCAGCGCGACTACTTCAGCCTGCAATCGGCTGACAGCCGTGCCGTGCTGCAACGCGAACGCCACGGCACGCTGCTGGTGGACCACACGCGCCCACTTGATTTGTATTTACAGGGGCTTTGGCAAGAGGCGGCCCTGCTGGTGCCCTACGCCACCGGGGTGGATAGCCCTCAGCCACCCCTGCCTTACTTTGATGCACTGGGCATGCGTTTGCCGGATGTCTATGACGATTTGAACGGCATCAGCGGCATCAACCGCTACCGCGCTGCGCTGGCGCACATGGCAGCGCATCGGCGCTGGAGCAGCGCCATTTTTGCCGACAACTACAGCCCGCTGCAACGCTTGGCGATCGAATTTTTTGAAGATGCGCGAGTCGAAACCCTGGCGATGCAGACCTACCCGGGGTTGCGCCGTATTTGGATGGCGCTGCACCCGACACCCCAGGAAGGCGCTTGCAATCCAGGCACCCACGCTTGCCTGCGCCACCGTCTGGCGATGTTGTCGCGCGCCCTGCTCGATGTGCCGCTAACTCCGACCCATGGCTATAAAGACAAGGCCTTGAATGAGTTTATTCAGCGCTTTCATCACCACATGGAACAAGGCCCTTCAAGCACCCAAGAAATGTCGACGCTGGCCTTGTCCTTTGTTGCCAAAACCCGGCTGCAAAGCGACCAGTTGCCCAACACCTGGTTCACTGACACCGTCATTGGCTACCGGGACGACAACCGCCACCTGTGGAAATTCCACGAACTCAGTGACGACGAAGACATGTTCGAGGAACACCGCCAGACGACGGCCACCGACGAGCTTCAAAGCCTGCCACCGCGCCACTACCCGGAATGGGATTACGCCAGCCAAACCTACCGTCCTGACTGGGTCAGCCTCTACGAGCGGCTGCACCCCTCAGGCAACCCGGCGGACATCGACCAACTGCTCGCCAAGCATGCAACTTTGGCCAAGCGACTGAAACGCCTGCTCGACTTGCTCAAGCCGCAAAATAAAGTGCGCGTGCGCTACCAGGAAGAGGGCAGCGAGTTGGATCTGGACGTGGCGATTCGCTCGCTGATTGATCTCAAAAGCGGCAGTCAACCCGACATGCGCATCAACATGAGCCACCGCACCGATGGCCGCAACATTGCCGTCACGCTGCTGCTGGACCTGTCGCAATCGCTCAACCAAAAAGCCGCTGGCTCCGAGCAGACTATTTTGCAACTCAGCCAAGAAGCGGTGTCGCTGCTGGCCTGGTCAATTGAGCAACTGGGCGACCCGTTCGCCATCGCAGGCTTTCACTCCAACACGCGCCACGACGTGCGCTACCTGCACCTCAAGGGCTTTGGCGAACACTGGAACGACGATGTCAAAGGGCGACTGGCGGCCATGGAGGCCGGCTACTCCACCCGCATGGGCGCGGCCATGCGCCATGCCGGGCATTACCTGGCGACCCAAAAAGCCGACAAGAAACTGATGCTGATCCTGACCGATGGCCAGCCCTCCGACATCGATGCGCACGACGAACGTCTGCTGATTGAGGATGCACGCCAGTCGGTCAAAGAACTCGACAACCAGGGCATCTTCACCTACTGCATCAACCTCGACCCCAAGGCCGACCACTATGTAGGCGACATCTTCGGCCAGCAGTACACGGTGATTGACCATATTGAACGCTTACCCGAGCAGTTGCCCAAGTTGTTCATGGCTTTAACGCGCTAAAACAGCTATTTAATTAATAGCTACTCGCGCATACCAGACGGGGGCTAAAGGCCGATTTACCTTAAAGTCATCGACTAGAGACGGAACACCTGAACCACCTGATCCAGTCGCTGCGCCTGCTCCCGCAGGCTTTCAGCGGCAGCGGCCGACTCCTCAACCAGCGCCGAGTTTTGTTGCGTCATCTGGTCAAGCTGGCTCACTGCGTCATTGACCTGGTCAATGTCGGCCGACTGCTCGGCCGACGAGGCGGTGATTTCGCCAATCATGCTGCTGACTTTTTTGACCGAGCCCACGATTTCGTCCATGGTGACACCCGCGTCCTGCACCAGGCGCTGCCCGGACGCCACTTTTTCTACCGAGGCACCGATCAGGCTCTTGATCTCCTTGGCGGCCTCCGCGCTGCGACTGGCCAGACTCCGGACTTCACTGGCCACTACCGCAAAGCCGCGTCCCTGCTCCCCGGCACGAGCCGCTTCCACGGCGGCATTGAGCGCCAAAATATTGGTTTGGAATGCAATGCCATCAATGACGCCGATGATGTCCGAGATTTTGCGGGAACTCTGGTTGATATCGTCCATGGTGCTGACCACCTGGCCCACCACGGCACCGCCTCGTGCCGCCACTTCAGCGGCGGACGCGGCAAGTTGATTGGCTTGCCGGGCGGCCTCAGCCGATTGCCTGACGATGCCCGTCAGTTGCGCCATGCTGGAGGAAGTGCGCTGAAGGTTGGCAGCAGCCAGCTCGGTGCGCTCACTCAAATCCTGGTTACCGTGTGCAATTTCACTCGACGCCACCGAAATACTCTGCGTTGCCGAATGGATGCCGGTCATCGCCGATTTCAGTACAGAGACCAGGCGCTGCAGCGAGTGCATGACACTGCCTTCGGGTGCATGAGGAATAGAGACCCCAAGATCGCCATCGGCCAAGGCCGCCAGGGCCTCGCGTGCCACTTCTGGGTCGCCCCCCAATTCACGCAGTGCCGTACTCCGAATCCAGACCGTGAAGCCGATGCAGGCCAGCACGCAAAAGGTGGTGAGCAAGGCTGTCAAATTGGCGCCGACTGACAAATATTCAGCAATCGCTTGAGGCGTTTCGGTGCGCGACTTACCCTGCAGCCACCAGGCGCCCATCACCACCGACGAGCCCGCACCAGCCACCATGACGGTGGGAACGACCATGGACAAAGTCAGTTTTTGCGTGTAGTTCATGTAGGTTTCCCAAGGTTCATAAAAAGCTGACGAAAGTCAAATTATGAGCCACGCAACATGGCACGCGCCTGACGCAGACGTTCATCCAGATAGGCACCATAAAAATCGGGAATGTAGCCGCCTACCAGTCGCTCCGCTATTTCCGACCCATCGCGGCCAAAAAACAAAACTGTCGGCGCCACCTTGACGCCCCAGCTCCGAATGAGGGCGTCCTGGGTCAGCGTTGCACCCTTGAAATCATGGATCACCCGGCTATTGCGCATGTCCACCTGCACCACCGGCAGGCCCTGCTGCTCGCGCAGGGGGCCCAGGTAATTTTCGCGGGCTACTTTGCAAAATGGACAACCCTCCAGGCTGACCATGACCACCAGCGGACTCCTGATTTTTAAAGCAGCGGCCAGTTCATCGGGCAATGACGTTGCCGTGGGCAAGGAGGCTGGGACAAAAGGGAGTGGGGACATCAGTTGGCCTCTTGTTCCAATAAAAGATAGGTGTTGTAGGCATTCATGCGATTGGCCACACGAAACAGGGGCAGGTGTTCAAACTGACTCCAGTCGGTGGCCTTGTAGGCGTCTTCAAAGGGCTCCAGATTCTTTGCGGCCTGCCCCATGGAAGAGCGGAGATAAACAAGGTAGTCACGGGTCATTTGCATGTCCTTGCGCGCCTCCACGGACAAGGGCCCATGACCCGGAACGATGACCTTGGTGTCAAAGGCGAGCAGTTGATCCAAGGCGACGATCCAATGGCGGCTGTCGGCTTGCCCCACGAAAGGAATTCGACTGCGAAACACCAGGTCCCCCGCGAACAGAACTTTTTCGTTCGGCAAATACACCGCCAGGTCTTCTGGTGTGTGAGAGGGGCCTACGGGCTTGAGCTGAAATTGCACACCCCCGATTTCCAGCGTTTTCTCGCCCTCAATCCAGTCATCGGCCTCGACGAGATGGGTTTCATCATTCACCCAGGGCGCCAATTGTTGACGCGAAGCCTCCAGACGCAGGCGGGCCGTGTCCGAATTCAGATAGGTCCGAGCGGCCCGGTGCGCCACGATGCGCGCACCCAGTGCCTTGAATACCTGCAAGCCATAGATATGGTCGGCATGGTAGTGGGTCACGACCACATGCGTGATGGGCTGCGAAGTGACTTTTTTGATCTCGGCGACTAGGCGAGTCGCCAGGGCGGGTGAGCCCAGCGCATCAATGACTACAACGCCTGCAGGCGTGACGACAAAGGCCGCGTTGGAGATGAAGTTCTGATTAGCTGGCGAACCCAAAGCAGAGACCCCCTCAACATACCAGCCCGAGGCCGACACCTGACTGGCCACCATCGCGGGGGCTTCTTCAGCGCCCGCCACGGTGAACCCCAAGACCAGCAGGAGCCCTGCCAGACCTTGTTTTAAATTGACTATTCTTTGTTTCATTTGTCATTTCCTCGTTATAGTTTTCAGGCGTATTTCGCCAATTTATTCAGTATCTAAAATTTTAGAAACCGTCTATCTGGTATTAATATAAGCGAATACCAAACTAATGGAAATCCCCCTATGAATCTGGCAAGCATTCTTGAGCGCTATGGCGATAGCCTCGTTCTGGCGCTCGGTGGACTTGTCATCGGTTTTTTATTTGGTTTTTTTGCACAGCGCTCCCGGTTTTGCATGCGGGCGGCGGCCATCGAGTTCTGGCATCACCAATTTGGTGAAAAACTGTCGGTCTGGCTGCTTGCCTTCTCCAGCGCTGTAGTTGCCGTTCAGTGGCTCATCCTGATCAACGCACTGGATGTGAGCACAGCGCGCCAACTCGCCTCACGCGGCAGTTTGTCCGGCGCCTTGATTGGCGGCCTGCTGTTTGGGGTGGGCATGATCCTGTCTCGCGGTTGCGCCAGCCGGCTGTTGATTTTGTCGGCCAATGGCAATTTACGCGCCTTGCTCTCAGGACTGATCTTCGCCGTGACGGCCCAAGCTTCGCTCTCGGGTGCACTCGCTCCTTTGCGAAACACCATCAGCACCTGGTGGACCGTAGAAGGCGGCGGCCCGCGCGACATTCTGTCGATCACCGGCATCGGTCACTGGGGCGGACTGGCATTTGGTCTGATCTGGTTTGTAGCCGCCCTGATTTTCGCGGTTCGCAGTGGCTGGGGGTTCTGGAAATGGGTCGGCGGCATCGGCACAGGACTGGCGGTGGCAGGCGGTTGGTGGTTCACCTACCTGATCTCAAGCAACTCGTTCCAGGTGGTGCAAGTTCAGGGCCTGACCTTCAGTGGCCCTTCTGCAGAATGGTTGATGCGCGTGCTGTCGTCGCCCACCCCAGCCATCGGATTTGATTTTGGTTTGCTCCCCGGTGTGTTTGCCGGTTCCTTGATCGGTGCCTGGATCGGGCGCGACCTCAAACTCGAAGGTTTCAAGGACGGCTACAGCATGCGCCGCTACATCGCAGGCGCCATCCTGATGGGCTTTGGCTCGATGCTGGCAGGCGGTTGTGCCGTCGGCGCGGGGATGACCGGGGGTTCTGTATTTGCAGTGACCGCCTGGCTCACTTTGTTGGGCATGTGGACCGGCGCAGGGCTCACCGACCGTTTGATGGACCGCGTAGTCCCGGCAAACGCCTAAGCCACCGGGTTATTTCCCGCTCAGGTACTCCGCCACAGCGTGCATTTCCAGCGGGGTCATTTTGACCACAATGGCATGCATCACCGCGTTGTCATTGGTTCGCTCGCGGCTGTTAAACAGCCGGAGCTGGGTCTCGATGTAGGAAGCATATTGGCCAGCCAAACGCGGCAAGCCGGCGGTTCCCAAAGCCTCTTTGCCGTGACAACCCGCGCAGGCTGGCAACCCGCTGAACTTGTTTCCGGCATAAAAGACATACTTGCCAACTGCTGCCAACTCGGCGTCTTTGGACGGCTCAGCGGGCACCGACATTTTTTCAAAATACCGACCAAGTGCCACCATTTCCTCGGGCTTGAGCTTGGCCACCATGTCGTTCATGGCGGTGCTTTTGCGCTTGCCGGTCTTGAAGTTTTCGAGTTGCTTGGCGATGTACTCCCAGTGCTGGCCCGCCAACCTGGGGAATATCTCGCTGGATGACTCACCCTCCAGGCCGTGACACATGAAGCACACGCCATTGACAATTTTGGTCGCGCGGGCTTCATCGGACAAGACTGGGGTTTGCGCCCAGACCGAAGCTGCGACCAGGCATGCCGCCGCCACACCCCCTTGAAGCACGCCTCTCATGCTATCAACCCAGGGTATCGGCCCAAATGCCGCGCGCCCAGGCTTGGGCAAAACGCCCTTCCAGTTCATTGGCAGCCTTGGACACACCGGTCGAACCCGCCACGGGCAACATGGTTTTCTTGTCGGGGTCGTACTGGTGAACACTGGCCACGTGCACCGCATCTTCATCACTGACAAAGCTGTAGCAGGTGTTGTTGTAGATCGGCATGGCATTGGGTTCCTGGCCCGTGAGCAAGGCCACCACGGCGGCGGCGCAGGTCTTGCCATGCTGATTGGCCATGTGCCCGGACTTGGGCATGGCCTGGGCGATCTGGATCGAATCGCCCAACACGTGAACGTTTTTGGCGGCTTTGGACTCGAAGGTTAAAAAGTCCACCTCGCACCAGCGATGGTTGGCCGTCGCCAAACCGGACTTGACCGCAATATCACCCGCGCGCATGTTGGGAATCACGTTCAGTACGTTGGCCTTGACGTCGTCATTGAAGTCAAACTTCAAGGTATTGGTGGCCACATCGACGTCCACGGCGACGTGCTTGGGACGGTATTCAATGATGTCTTTATAACGGTCCGTCCAGGCCTTTTTGAACAAGGCCGGTTTGGACGTGACGTCGTCATTCGCATCCAGAATCAGCACCTTGCTCTTGGGTTTGGCCGTACTGAAGTAATGGGCCACCTGGCAGGCACGCTCGTACGGGCCGGGTGGGCAGCGGTAAGGGGCCAGGGGAATGGACAGGGCGTAAACACCACCATCGGGCATGGCCTCAAGCTGTTGACGCAGGGCCAGCGTTTGGGCACCGGCTTTCCAGGCGTGCAGTACTTTGTCTTGCGCGCCAGGCTGGGTCATACCGGGCATGGTGTCCCACATGAAGTCGACACCGGGCGACAAGATCAGTCGGTCGTAAGGAAGTTCTTCGCCGCTGGCCAGTCGGACGATGCGCTTGTCGGCATCAATGGCCAGGGCCCGGTCGCGCACCAGGTTGACGCCATGGCGCTTGACCAGGTTGTCATACGACAGCGTGATGTCGGCCATGGTCTTGCTGCCGGCCAGCACCAGGTTGGACATGGGGCAGGAGATGAACGAGGCATTGGGCTCGACCAGTGTGACGTGAATGCCATAGTCTGACCACAGCCGCACGTATTTGGCAGCAGTGGCACCGCCATAACCGCCCCCGACCACGACCACGTTGGGTCCCTTGCTGGCCCCGGTGCTGGCACAACCCGACATAAAACCCAAGGCACCAAGGAGGGAACCGGCACCTGCTGTTTTTAATATTTGACGACGTTTCATGCTGTGCTCCCTTATTTTTTCAGGGCAGCAAAATAGCCGGCCAGTTGCGCAAGTTGCTCATCAGAGTAGCCCTTGGAGAGCTGGTGCATGAGGGTGGCGGGTTTCTTGCCAGTTTTAAAGTCGAGCATCTTTTTCAGCAACTCGTCTTTGGGCACGCCAGCCAGTGACTCCATGCCCGGCTGGGCAATACCACTGGTGCCATGACACCCCGCGCACGAGGCCGCCATGCTGCGCACCTGCAGTGCATCAGCACTGGCCCACGCCGACAGGCTGGCGAGTAAAACGCCAGCTATCACTTTGTTTCGTTGGTCCATCTTGTCTCCTTCAAATATTCACGCCAGACACTTGGGTTTGGCCTGATGAGCGTCAGTATATTTATTCGAACGGCCTTATATAGCTTGATAGTAAAGCGCTCACACGGCATTTTTCTACCGTACAAACCCTCAGTTTTTAAGACTTCTTTTCTTGGCTAAACAAGAACGAAGAATGCCGCCTATCATGCGCGCTGTTCGAACTGTGGCTGTTCAAACCCAAAAACCATTATGGAAGACTCATGTTCAAACTATTTATGACTATCGCTCTGGCCGTCTGGGTCAGTATTGCGGGCGCTCAAGACATCAAGGTGGTCTATCACGTCACCACCGGCATTGAATCCGCAGCCGCTGTTTTGAACAACGTGAAAAACCACCTGGACGCCGACCCGAAAGCGCGCATTGTGGTGGTGACCAACGGCCCGGGCATTGAGTTTTTGGTTCAAGACGCCAAGGACAGCAAGGGGCGTGAATTCAGTGCATCGGTGGGCACACTGGCCGGACGGGGCGTTGAGTTCAGAGTCTGCAACAACACACTGAGTGCGCGCGATATTTCGCCCGACAAGCTCTTGATGGAAACCAAGGTGGTTCCTTCTGGGGTTTCAGAAGTGGCCAAATTGCAAATTCGTGAAGGCTTTGCGTACCTCAAGCCCTGAAGTCGATCAGTCTTCCTTGAAATCACCCTCAGCCAAAATCTGCGTGCACATGGCACGACAGAGAACGGGCACCCGGTCATCGGTGATGCGGTAGTGGATCTGAACGCCGTCCCGGCGTTTCCCCAAAATACCAGCCTGGTACAGCGTGTTCAAGTGCTGCGACATATTGGGCTGAGTGGTATCTATCTTGCTGAGCAAATAGCTCACATTTTTCTCACCCTCGCACAAGCAGCTGATAATTTTCAGTCGCAGGGGCGCGGACATCACCCGAAATAACTCGGCCGCCTTTTCAAATACTTCGTCTGGCCGATCCAAATCATTGGGTATCAGGTGTTCAGTAGGTTTTGCCATAAAAAATTCAGCCGATACAAAGTCCGGCCCGTCATTTGGTTGTTTCAAATATACCTTTTTTCGGATCTTTTCTGATTCCGAACTTACAAAAACTCATCCAACAAAAAAATATTTACAGCGCTCGGCTCAACGGCATCCAAACCAGCACCCAGGTGGCATGCCACCACGACCCAACCATTGAAGCCAACGGTCAGGCAGCGGGTTTGTGAAACTGTATCTGGTTCTTGCCCGCTTTTTTGGCGTGATACATGGCGGCATCGGCCCACTTCAGGATGTCATCCAGGGAGGCGTCATCACGCAGAAACAAGGCAACACCGATGCTGGCTGAACAAAAGTGAGTAATAGGGCGTGCCCCTTGTGACTCAGCTGATACCGTCAGTTCGTACGGCTGTTTCAAAACATCGGCTATTTTCGCGGCCACCACGCTGGCTTGCTCAGCCGACTCCGACATATCCTGACTCAAAACACCCAGTAGCACCACAAATTCATCGCCGCCAAAACGTACCACCGTGTCTGTTTCACGCACGCAGGCCAGAAGGCGCTGGGCCACCTCAATCAGCAAGAGGTCGCCCGCTGCATGGCCGTGGGCGTCATTGAGCGACTTGAAGTTATCCAGATCCAACAGCATCAACGCGGCGTAGCAACCGGTGCGCTTGCTCGCTATCCGCGTCTGGTTAACGCGATCTATCAGTACACGCCGGTTGGGTAACTGGGTCAGCACGTCATGAAAGGCCAGGTGAAGCACCTCGTCTGCCACCTGCATGCGAATTTCGCTTTCGCGCTGCACCACTTCGGACCGTTTGTGCTCAGAGATATCGCGCCAAGCGACATGGATGGCAGGTGCTCCCTCGTAATCAATCCAGGTGGCTTGAGCCTGCACATAGATCACCGAGCCGTCCACCTTAAGGAACTTCATCTCGGCGATGGGGGCGTTGACTTGAAGCCGTGTGAGCTGATGCAAGCGCATTTCAGCCATCGGTCGATCTTCCGGATGAATACGGTCGCGCGCGGGTTGGCCCAGAAGATCTTGCGCCGTGGTAGCACCGTACAGTTGGATGGCCCTCGGATTGAGGTAGATGAAGACACCATTGCGCAAAATATTGATGGACTCCAGAGACCACTCCACCATGGCGCGGTAGCGCTCATCACTGTCCCGCAAGGCGTTCTCCAGCCGTTTGATCGCGGTGACATCCGACAGCGTTATGACAGCGCCTTCGGTCACGGTCTGCCCACGGCGCACCGGCCGTATACGGGCCTCCAACCAAGCGCCAGACGGGTTCTGCAGAGTCACGTTGGCGGCCGCCGAGTATTCCAGCACAGACTGTACCGCCATCGACAGCTGATCACACCCCTGCAGATTGGCAAAGACATGCGCCAGAGGACGACCCACCTCACACCAGATCAGGTTGGGAATGTGTGCCACCTGCGCAGTGAAGCGCGTGATGCGCATATGGCGGTCCACAAAGAGTGCCGTGATCTCGGCATCGTCCAACAGTTGGATCAAATCAGTGTTAAGTGAGGGCAATTCGAGGCCTTAGCGTTCTTGAGAGGGGTACTTTTGACCGCATGCAAATATCGCACCAAGGCTATGCCCGCAGGCGCTCCACCCCACTGCGGACATCAGCCGCCCAAGCCCGACGCTCGCGCCCTTGTGCTACTTGCGGCTCGCCAAACGTCACCACGGCACACAGCGGCGGGGCAGTGAGGGTGCGCCAGATGGAGCCCAGCAGCGTGTCGTCGTCGATGTAACAAGGGGCCAGACTGTGCATGCCCGTTGCCGCGTCGACAAACTGCAATGCCACCGGCTGAACGGGTGCATGGGCCGAAATGGCGGCCTGAAACAAGTTGGCGTGAAAGGGCAATAAATCGACACCGTTGCTGGTGGTGCCTTCCGGGAAAATCGCCAGCGTGTCACCGGCCCTCAATCTCTCGGCCATATGGTGCACCACGCGCATGGCATCGCGGCGGGATTCACGCTCAATGAACAAGGTGCCGGCGCCGGTGGCCAGCATACCAATCAACGGCCAGTGGCGAACTTCAGATTTGGAAACAAAACGGCAATGGCCGGCCGCCAGCATCACCAAAATATCCAGCCACGAGATGTGGTTGGCCGCCAGCAACATCGGTCCCGGTGCGGGTGGCTCACCTTTTACTATTAATTTAATAGCCATCCGCGCAAGCAGCGCCTGGGCTAGAGCCTGTATTCGCTCTTCTTTATGACGCGCTGACAATTTGGGAAAAACAAAGGCAACGCTGAACAGGCACGACACGACCTGAATGAGCACGCCTACGCACTTCCAGATTGCGTGGGCGCGCACAGAAAGGCTTGCGCCAAACTGGCTCAAGCCTGATAAGCCACTTGGCCACCGACCAGTGTGCAGCGCACCCGGCCTGGCAACTCGTAGCCGGAAAACGGCGTGTGCTTGCCCTGGCTGTGCAAGGTCGAGGGCTTGACAGTCCAGTTGGCTTGGGGATCAAACACGCACAGGTCAGCCACACCACCCACCACCAGACAACCCACGCGGCCCTGGCGTTTTTCGAGCGACGCACCCAGTACTTCGGCTGGACCACTGGTGATCACAGCCAAAGCGCGCGTCAGGCTGACACCGCTGTCGACACTCCACTTGAGCGCCAGACTGAGCAACAACTCGACCCCGGTGGCACCCGGCTCACTCTCGGCAAACGGCAGCGCCTTGGCGTCGTCGTCCACCGGCGTGTGGTCAGACACCAGCGCGTCGATGGTGCCATCGAGCAAACCGGCGCGCAGGGCATCGCGGTCACGCTGCTGGCGCAAGGGCGGGTTGAGGCGGGCACGGCTGTCAAAGTAGCCAATATCGGCATCGGTCAAATGCAGGGAGTTGATGCTGATGTCGCAAGTCACCTTCAAGCCTTCCAGTTTGGCCTGACGCACCAGCGCCACCCCGGCCGCACTGCTCAGGCGGCACAGGTGAACACGGGCACCGGTGGCGCGCATCAATTCAAAAATAGTGTGCAGTGCAATGGTTTCCGCCGCCACCGGTACGCCGGAAAGGCCCATGCGAGTGGCCAGCGCACCACTGGCCGCCACGCCTTTGCCCAGGAACGAATCCTGGGGGCGCAGCCAGACCGCAATGTCAAAGGTGCTGGCGTATTGCAGCGCGCGCTGCAGAATCTGGGTGTTGGCCAGCGGCACTTCGGCCTGGCTGAAGGCCACGCAGCCAGACTCGGTCAGTGTCACCATCTCGGTCAGGGTTTCACCGGCGAGGCCGCGGGTCAGGGCGCCGAGCGGGTAGACGCGGCACTGGTTCAGTTTTTCAGCTTTAAAACGCAGCATCTCCACCAGACCGGGCTCATCAAGCACCGGTTCGGTGTCGGGCAGGCACACCAGGCTAGTGATTCCGCCAGCGACCGCCGCAGCCATTTCGGACTCCAGCATGTGCGCGTGTTCGTGGCCGGGCTCGCGCAGGCGCACCGCCAAATCCATCAAACCGGGCATCACGATGCAGCCGGTAGCGTCGATGATTTCATCGGCGCGAAAATCAGTCGCTATATCTTTTATAGCTACTACCACCCCGTTGGCAAGGGCTACATCGGCAATTTCATCGAACCCGCTGGCAGGATCTATGACCCGACCGCCTTTAATTAGTATCGTCATATCAGGCCTCGTTCCCAGCAACAATGCTCATCACCGCCATGCGCACCGCGATGCCAAAGGTCACCTGCGGCAAGATCACGCTTTGCGCGCCATCGACCACGGCGGAGTCAATTTCCACCCCCCGGTTGATCGGCCCCGGGTGCATCACGATGGCATCTGGCTTGGCCAACTGCAACTTCTCTGGCGTCAGGCCAAAGGTCTTGAAAAACTCGTGGCTCGACGGCAGCAGCGCGCCACTCATACGCTCGTTTTGCAGGCGCAGCATGATGATGACGTCGGCACCGCGAATGCCTTCTTCGAGCGTGTGACACACCCGCACGCCCATTTGCGCCATGTCTGAGGGCACGATCGTTTTGGGGCCCACCACCCGCACTTCGGCACAGCCGAGCGTGGTGAGGGCGTGAATATCAGAGCGGGCCACACGTGAATGCAACACGTCACCGACGATCGCCACCGTCAGGTTGGCAAAGTCTTTTTTGTAATGCCGGATGGTGAACATGTCCAGCAAACCCTGCGTCGGGTGCGCGTGGCGTCCGTCCCCGGCATTCACCACATGCACATGCGGCGCCACATGCTGGGCGATCAGGTACGGTGCGCCAGATTCACTGTGGCGCACGACAAAAATATCGGCCGCCATGGCGCTCAGGTTGGCAATGGTGTCGAGCAGCGACTCGCCTTTGGAGGCCGACGAGCGCGCTATGTCGAGGTTAATGACATCGGCACTGAGCCGGGTGGCGGCAATGTCAAACGTGGTGCGGGTGCGGGTGGAGTTCTCAAAAAAGAGGTTAAACACGCTCTTGCCGCGCAACAAAGGTACCTTTTTCACCTCGCGGTCGTTGACCGACACAAAGTTGGCGGCCGTATCGAGCACCTGGGTCAGGATGCTTTTGGGCAGGCCCTCGGTTGAGAGCAGGTGAATCAACTCACCGTTTTTGTTCAGTTGGGGATTGCGCTTGTACAGCATGGTTTAGCGGGTCTCCACGTTAAAAGTAAAACCACCGGCCTCGTCACGCGCCAGCGCCAGGGATTGCGAGGCGGGCAAGGCGACGCGGGCGGCGCAAAAATCGGCCTGAATGGGCAACTCGCGCCCGCCCCGGTCCACCAGCACGGCGAGCTTGACGCTGGCCGGGCGGCCAAAGTCAAACAGTTCGTTGAGCACCGCGCGAATGGTGCGCCCGGTAAACAGCACGTCATCGAGCAGCAAAATGTGCGACTCGTTCACGTCAAAGCCAATTTTGGTCTGGGCGCCGGCCGTCATGCCACGACGGGCGTAGTCGTCTCGGTGCATGGCGGACGAGATCACGCCGGGGCACTCACTCAGATTCAGGTCGCGCTGCAGCCGCTCGGCCAGCCAGACGCCGCCGGAGGTCACGCCCACCAGATGCATGTGGGGTCGAAACAGGGCGCGCACGCCCGTCAACAATTCAAGGTACAGCGCCTCCGCGTCCAGGGTCAGGGTGCTCATGGAATACTCCTCAAAAACTGTTCAAGAATGATGCAGGCGGCTTGCGCGTCGGCATCTTTGGCGCCCATCGACAAGGCTTCTGTGGTGGTGTAGCGCTCGTCCACTTCAAACACTTGCAATTTGAAGCGGCCATGCAACTGGCGGCCAAACTTTCGCGCCCGAAGGGTGTTTTCGTGCTCGGCGCCATCCGGGTGGTAGGGCACCCCAATCACCAAGGCATCGGGCTGCCACTCTTTGATGTGCAGCGCAATTTTGACAAAGCGGGCGTCACCCTCGGCGGCAATAGTGCCTTGCGGCTGCGCCGTGCGCATCAGCCGGTTGCCGACCGCGAAGCCGGTGCGCTTGATACCAAAATCTAGCGCCAGAAAAGTTTGCAGCGTAGCGGGAACGATCATGGGGTCTTTCTGGGGAACTGTCATGCGTGCCCCACATCGGGGGACAGCATCCAGGCCTCAATGCCCAGTAACTTCAGGGCCTGGTCATATCGCTGGGCCACGGGGGTGTCAAAAATAATACTGTTGCTGGCAGCCACGGTCAGCCAACTGTTTTCAGAGAGTTCAGATTCGAGTTGTCCTTCCCCCCAGGACGAGTAACCCAAAGAGATCAGCACCCGGCGCGGCCCGGCACCAGTAGACAGCGCCTCTAAAACGTCTTTGGAGGTGGTCATCTCCAGTCCGCCTGGAATGGTCATGGTGGCCGCGTAGACCGAGTCGGCCGGCTTGTCGGCGGGCGCAAAGAAGGCTTCGTGCAAGACAAAACCGCGCTCGGTTTGCATCGGCCCGCCCAGAAACACCGGGGCGTCGGACAGGTCTTGCCGCCGCAGTGGCAGGTCAACCTTCTCAAACAGGCGCTTCATGTCAAGATCACAGGGTTTATTGATGACGAGCCCGAGGGCCCCTTTAGCGCTGTGCTCACAGACATAGACCACGCTTCGGGAGAATATCTCGTCTTGCAGGCTGGGCATGGCGATCAAAAAATGATTCGTCAGGTTGGTAAGGGCAAAATCTCCGGGCATTTAACAATTTTAACGGGTCATATGAACAAGAAATACGATACCGGTCTGATGTGGTTTCGCCGGGATTTACGGGTGGTTGATAACGCAGCGCTGTGTATGGCGCTCAAGGCTTGCCGCCAATTGCACTGCGTTTTTGTCTTTGATACCGACATTCTGAACGCCCTGCCCCGCGCTGATCGTCGGGTCGAGTTCATTCAGGCGTCGCTGTGCGAGCTTGACACGGCGCTGCGCCAATTGAGCGGCGTGCCGGGCGCGGGGCTGATCGTGCGCCATGGTGCGGCGCTGGAAGAAGTGGTGACACTGGCCAAAACCCTGCAGGTGCAGGCGGTGTTTGCCGCGCATGACTACGAGCCGCAAGCGCGCGCCCGAGATGACCAGGTGTTGGGCGCGCTGGCGCAGGTCGGCATCGCCCTGCACACCTGCAAAGACCATGTGGTGTTTGAAGGCCGCGAGATTCTGACCCAAACCGGCTCGCCCTACGGTGTTTTTACGCCCTACAAAAATAACTGGCTGGCCACCGTGACGCCGCAGCACCTGCGCACCCACGAGACCGCGCCTTACGCCAGCGCGCTGATGGCTCGACCGGCTGGCATGCAACAACCGGTGCCCAGCCTGGCCGAGATCGGCTTCGAGAAAACCAACCTGAGTTCGCTCAAAATTCCGACCGGCAGCAGCGGCGGCGCCCAGCTGTTTGAAAACTTTTTTGAACGCATGGACGAGTACGACGACACGCGCAATTTTCCGGCCGTCAAAGGCCCGAGCTACCTGGGGGTACACCTGCGTTTTGGCACGGTGTCGATTCGCCAACTGGTTGCCACCGCCTTGCAACGGCAGATTCAGGGTAGCCTGGGGGCCGCAACCTGGCTTGCCGAGTTGATCTGGCGGGATTTCTATTTTCAGATTCTGGCCAATTTTCCCCGCGTCGCTGAGGGCGCTTACAAACCTGAATACAACGCCATTCAATGGGAGCAAGGCCCGCGTGCCGAGGCCTTGTTCAAGGCTTGGTGCGAGGGCCGCACCGGCTTCCCGCTGGTAGACGCAGCCATGGCCCAGATCAACCAGACCGGCTACATGCACAACCGCCTGCGCATGGTGGTGGGCAGTTTTCTGGTGAAAGACCTGGGGCTGGACTGGCGCTGGGGCGAGCGCTACTTTGCCCAGCACCTCAATGATTTTGACCTGTCGGCCAACAACGGCGGCTGGCAATGGGTGAGTTCCAGCGGCTGCGACGCGCAACCGTATTTCAGAATCTTCAACCCGGTGAGCCAGAGCGAAAAGTTCGACGCCGAGGGCAAGTTCATTCGCCGCTATTTGCCGCAACTGGCCCAGCTTTCCAACAAAGCGATTCATGCGCCGTGGACCGCCAAGCCCATGGAGTTGCAAATGGCCGATGTGACTTTGGGAGGCAACTACCCGGCGCCCGTGGTGGCACATGACGAAGCGCGGGCCCTGACACTGCTGCGTTACGCCGTCGTCAAAAAAACGCTTTAGCCCCTGAAATGAGGCAAGCCGCTATTTAATAAATAGCGGCTTGCGCAATGAACACGGGGGCTAGAGGCCTATTTAATCACCAACCGGCACCGCGCAATACTGCCGCACCAAGCCGATCAATTCATCTTCCGAATACGGTTTACCGAGGTAGTGATCCACGCCCAACTCGCGGGCATGCTCACGGTGCTTCTCGGCAATGCGCGAGGTGATCATGATGATGGGCAAGTCTTTCAACTTGCTATCACCTCGAATATTTCGCACCAGATCGAAGCCATCCATGCGTGGCATTTCAATGTCTGACAAAACGACTGCTGGCTTTTCTTCCTGTAAGCGCTCCAGTGCCTGCAGGCCGTCATTGGCCAACGCTACCCGGAAACCTTCGCGCTTGAGAAGTCGCTGGGTCACCCGACGCACCGTGATGGAGTCGTCTACCACCAGCACCAGCGGCGCCTGCGTGACGCCAGCCATCAAAGCAGTCAGCGCCGCATTGCCCGTGGCAGAAGCACCCGCCTGCTCGGCCTGGCGCTTGAGTTGTCGGGCCTGATCACCATACACCGTGGCCAGCGCCACCGGGTTGTAAATCAGCACCACGGCACCGGAAGCCAGCACCGACATCCCGGTCAGACCCGGCAAGCGCGACAACTGGGGTCCGAGGTTCTTGACCACGACTTCCTGGTTGCCCAGTACCTCATCGACGTGCATGGCGACACGTTGACCCGCACTGCGGAAAATAGCCACCGGCAAGGTTTTGGTGCGGGTCTCGCTGCTGCTGACAGACGCCTGCAACAAGGCGCCGGCCCAGAAAAATGGCACTTTTTCACCACCATACTCAAACAGATTGTCTTTGTAGGCCCGTTCCAGATCCACCACCGGCACCCGACGCACCATCTCGACCAGATTGGCCGGTACCCCGGTGATCAGCTCACCCATGCGCAGCATGACCACTTGGGTCACGGCGGTGGTCAGAGGCAATACCAGCTTGAACTGGGTACCCTGCCCCGGTTGCGTTGTGGTTTCGATGCGACCACCCAAGGCGTTGACTTCTGAGCGCACCACATCGAGACCAATGCCACGCCCGGCCAACTCGCTGATCTGCGATGCGGTTGAAAAACCTGGCGCAAAAATCAAATTGGCCAACTCGGTGTCCGTCATGGCGTCCGGGTTGGTGTGGTGGCCCTCCAAACGAGCTTTCTCGCGGATCGAAGCGACATCCAGACCGCCGCCATCGTCGCTGATCTCCACCGTGACATCGTTGCTTTGCTGCTGCAACTGGATGGTGATGGTGCCTGCCGCTGGTTTGCCGGCTTTCACACGGGCTGCCGCGTCTTCAATGCCATGCGCGACGGCATTGCGCAACAAGTGTTCAAACGCCGGGGCCATGCGGTCGAGTACGCCGCGGTCCATGTCGATTGAGCCGCCCTTGATGTCGAGCTTGACGGGCTTGCCGGTATCCTTGGACGCTTGGCGAACCACGCCGTACAACCGCTCGGAAATGCCCTCGAACTCCACCATTCGAGTGCGTAGCAGGTCGCGCTGCAGTTCTCGGGCCTGGCGCGCCTGGGCGATCAAATCGTCCTCGGTGCCTTCCACCGTGCGCTGCAAACTGCGCTGTACCGTAGCCACGTCGTGCACCGACTCGGCCATCATCCGGGTGAGTTCCTGAACCCGGGTAAACCGGTCAAACTCCAGTGGATCAAAACCCTGAGCCGAGTCTTTGGCTTGCGCCAGACGGGTTTGCATCTGTGATTCAGACTGCAATTCAATGTCACGCAGCTGGCTTCTCAAACGATCCAGGTTACCGGTCAAATCCCCCAGTGATCCACGCAGCTGACCCAAACGGGCCTCCAACCGGGAGCGTGTAATCATCACCTCGCCAGCCTGGTTGACCAAGCGGTCAAGCAACTGCGAACGCACGCGAACGGTTTGGCTTGCAACAGGCCGTAGAGGCGTCAACGGTGCGGCTGCAGGAATGATCGCCATCGGCACAGATGGCGTTGGCGCAAGGTCGGGTGCAGGTTGTAGCAACTCAAGTTCATCGGATGCCGGGCTGGCTTCGGGCAAGCTCAAGGCCTGTTCAGGCATGGCACGAAGCTGGTCAAAGTGCGCTTGAATGGCATCAAAACGGGAAAGCAGGGGCTCTAGCTGAGAAGTTTGCAGCAACTCAGAGCCCAAGTTTTCAATGACCGACTCCATGCGGTGGGTCATCTCACCCAAATGCATGGCACCCGCCAGACGCGCGCTGCCTTTGAGGGTATGTAAAACACGAAGAACTTCGTTGCGGGCACCCATGTTTTCGGGTCGCGCGGTCCATTGCCTCAGGGCACCGCCCAGTTGCGGCAACAACTCAAGCGCCTCTTCTTCAAAAATTGGGAACAAGTCCACATCAAGGACGTCGAGTGCTTCGATGTCGTCCTGCTTGTGATCAACATCAAACAAGGACACCACGGGCGCTGGAACGGAGAGTGGCGGTTCTGCTGCGATCGGCTCGACGGCTTCAAGCACGTCAATAGCGCTTAACTGATCAAAGATAGACCCGGCAAGAATATCCGAGTCAACTTCCAACGCACCGTACAAACTCTCTTCGACGATTTCAGCCACCGCCGGGAACTCGGTTTCAAGAATATCCTTGAGCTCACCCAGGATGACCTGATTGGGTTCCTTGAGAAAGCCCGCCGCAAATTGATGCAGCAAGCGGCGAATGTCTTCAGCCGCCGCGATGAACACAGTGGCATGTTCGGGAATATTTTGCGCATGCAACTGAACGTGCCGCAGGGCTTGCTCCAAAGACCGGGCAATCTCGGACAGCGCAAAAAATCCAACGGTTGCGGAACTGCCCGACAGAGAATGCGCCAATATGACAGGCGTTTCTGACAGGGCCTCTGGCAACTCCAGCGCCCACTCGTTGAGCTCGGTGAGCAAGCGGCGAGACCATTCGTCTGCCTCGTTCAAATAGACGTTATAGAGCGGAATATCGATGCGCAATGAACCGATCACCTTGACCTGATCTTCAAGATCAGAGTCGTCAAACTCAGGCAGCAGCAATTCTGCTTCTGCTTCTGCAACAGGCTCAGGTTGGGCCTCGGCTTCTACAGTCACTTCTGGCTCGACAGCCATCTCGACAAGGGGCTCGGAATCTACTTCAGCAGCAACAAGCTCGGAAGGAATCAGCTCTGCTTCTGGCAAGGTGGGTATCAGGTCGCCCAGATCAAAAGCCTCTGCCGAAACAGGTTCGATCGTTTCCAAGTCACTTGAAAAATCGAAATTCATCAAATCAACGGGCAACGCTGACTCAGGTGGTGCGGCTTCAGCCTGAAGGGTGCTGAGATCGACAGCATGTGTCGCATCAAAATCAAACATCGCGGTCACAACGAAGTCAGGCTCCTGCTCCTCGACCAACTCGGGCACTGGAACAGCTTCTTCTCCTGGCAGCACGAGTTCGACCAACTCTGGCACTGGAATAACTTCTTCGCCTGGCAGCACGAGTTCAACCACCTGGCCCTCAAGGCGCAGACCATCAGCGGCCTTGCGAAATGCCTGGGCATCCCAATGCTCTGCAGTATCCGCGGCAATATCTTCGACCCAACGCCCGAACCCATGCATGGCCTTGCTCGACAGACTGATCAAGTCGTCACTTGCCGGCTTTTGCTCTGCCAACCAGGAATTGAGCAATTGCTCCATGGCCCAGGCCGCTTCACCAAACTCATTCATGCCCACCATGCGAGCGCTGCCCTTGAGCGTATGAAGTGACCGGCGCAACGTAGTTTGCTGACTCAAATCAGCGGGATCGTCGCCCAATGCCAAGATCGCAGCCAGACCGGTTTGAACCACTTCGCGCGCTTCATCCAGAAAAATCTCTTTCAGTTCACGCTCATCGTCATCAGATGTATCCGAAGTCGATGTGGCCATCGACACGGGCGGTGGCACCTGCAATGTGGCTGCCGCGTCAAGCAGTTCAACCAGAGGGCTGGCTACAGGGGGCGCAACAACAATCGGCTCTTCTAAAGACTCAGATGTTTGCGCCAGACTCGGTGGCGCCACTTGCTCAACCGATTTCTGCCGCCCCATGACGGGCTTGAATTCACCGAGCTCTTCATCATAGAAAAATAATTTTTTGGCCAGTTCGCGCTGATAACTCAGCATATCAATCAAAAATCCAAGCGCACCCAGGCTGTTGCCAAGCTTCTCAAAAATACCGGAACGCGCGGCGTCAACGTCAACAACATCCACCAGGAGCTGCTCGACACTGCCACGCATGCGCAAGGTAGCAAGCGCCGCCTGGTCCAGGCCCAGCACCGAGAACACACCCCGCATTTGCGCCAACTGACTCGGCACTTCATGCAAGGGCACTTTATCCATGGGGTCACGGAAGAACAAGTCCAGAGATTTCTCTACGGCGCCCAGGTTGGTGCGCAACTCGTCCACCACGCTACCCATGATTTGACGATCACTGACCCGGCGGTACAAGTCTTCCATCCAGCCTTCAAGCGGCTCTGTTTGACCGCCTGCATTGGCATGCTCCAGGCGACGTGCCAGGCTATCGCTGCGTTCAGCCATGTGTGAATCAGTGGGATCCAGGTCCTCGTAAGCGGCCTCAAGATAAAGCACCACCGTGGCCACTTCCATGGCCAGTGCTGGTGGTGGCGCTTCACCGGAACGGGCGGTCGTTTCAATGGCCTGCGTCAAGGCCCGCACCAAGTCCCCACTTTCAGGGTGCAACTTCAGCACTGAATCGGTGACTAGGCTAAATTGATCGGTGGCTACCTTCAAGCGATTGGTATCCCCACCGGACAAGGCCGACCAGGTCTCGGTGGCTGCTGCGATGCGCTTGCGCGCCTGTACCAGCAGCGCTGGATCGAATCGACCAAACTGTGGATTTTCGTAATCGAAAGATTTGGTCTGGGTCAAACCGTACGCAGCACGGACGGCAGACAACACCGGCGCTTCATCCGACGATATTGGAATGGCTTGGGCGCAAAAAAACAACAAGTCTTGCAGCAGGCGTTCTGAGATACCTGACTCACCTCGTGCCAGCGTTCGGTACTGAAGAAGAATTCTGGAGGCGGCCCGCTTGCCGTAAACATCCGTGGGGCACAGCCCCTTTGAGACGGCTTCAAAATAGGCCGCACAAATTTTCCAAAAAACGCGCGGCTCCAACTCGCTTTGTGCAGCAGCAAAACCCAGACTGATGTCGCGCATGGCCGTGGCGGCGTCCACATCACAGGTCTTGACCACCTTCAGAACATGCCAGTCAAGTAGCACCCGTACCGATGAGTCATAACTAAGTGGCGCCACCTGATACGGCAATACGACGTCAACCCACCGCCAATTGAGTGGCCACAAATCAGCGGGATGTACGCGATCATCGCCCACCAGTTCTACAACATCGCGGTACTGTGGGAACAAGGCCACAGGAGAGGCAGCTTTGCCCTTGATGACACCTTCAAGAAATTCAGTCAGCGCAAAGCTGGCTCGTTCTACTTTGTTGGCGGCATCGTCACTGCACATTTCTGGACGTTGGACAAATTTCTGGGCAAGCGCTTCCATGGCGCGCAAGACCTTGGCGGGCTCTGCCATACCGACCATTTCGAGAGCGCCGACTGCTTGGTGCAGTTGTTGTCGGGCAATGCGCAACTGGCTGGCATCGAGAGCCGCCAAATCAGACCCGCGTGCCAATTCTGCATCGCGAACAAACCGGCGCAGGGCCTTGGTAGCGCCTTCAAGCGATTTACGCAATTCATCGAGCACCCAAGCCAAAGGCCCAAGATCGGTTGCAGGGGTTTCATTGTCGCCAGTCAGGGCAGCGTTTGGTTGCATGGGTTCGTGCACTCCTGGGGTAACAAATTTACACGGTCACGGGTCAGGCGATCTTGAACCGGGCCACCGACTGGCGCAATTCTTCAGCCATTTTTGAGAGCTCGCGCACTTGGGCAGCGGTGGAACGCGTTCCTTCGCCCGTCTGCTCCGTGACCGCAAAAATATGTTGAATATTCTCAGCCACCACATTGGCCAGGTTGGCCTCGCGCGAAGTAGAGCTGGAAATCTGTTCAATCAAATCAGAGAGGCGGCGTGACACCTGGTCAATTTCTGTCAGCGCGGTACCGGCGTTATCAGACAGCTTTGCGCCTTCGACCACCCCTTGAGTTGACCGCTCCATTGCGCCCACGGCATCCTGGGTATCCGTTTGAATGGCTTTCACCAAGGCCGAAATCTGACGTGTTGCATCTGCAGACCGTTCAGCCAAACGCTGCACTTCCTCAGCCACCACGGAGAAACCTCGACCGGCTTCACCGGCTGAAGCGGCTTGAATGGCGGCATTCAGCGCCAATACATTGGTCTGTTCGGTAATGTCTGAAATGAGTTCAGTGATTTCACCAATTTCCTGGGAAGACTCGCCGAGTCGCTTGATGCGCTTGGACGTTTCCTGAATCTGATCTCGAATGGAGTTCATACCGCCAATGGCGTTCTGAACCGCTTGCAAACCGACCTCGGCGGCTTTCAGCGATTGACGCGCCACGGCAGCAGACTCCTGAGCCTGTACGGAGACATCGTTAATACGAGAAGCCATCTCCACGACAGAACGGCCGGTTTCACGAATTTCATGCAATTGCTCGTTGGAAGCCGCCAACAACTCGGTTGAAGTGGTGTCAACATCGGCCGTAGTCTGTGCCACACGCGCCGCCGTATTTTGCACATTTCCAACTAACGATCGCAGTTCTTCAACGGTGTAATTCACGGAGTCTGCAATGGCGCCCGTAATGTCTTCAGTGACCGTGGCCTCCTGTGTCAAATCGCCTTCGGCCACAGTTTGCAGTTCATTCATCAAACGCAAAATGGCCGCCTGATTAGCATCGTTCACCCGCTTGGCTTCTTGCTCTTGGTGTTCAGCTCCTACGCGTTGAGTCTCGGCAACATCCTGGCGTTTACGGCTATCAAGCAACTGGACATATGACAATCCACCCGCACTCAGGATTGCAAAAAAGGCTGCCCCAAGCAAGGTCAACAGGGCGACAAAGCCCAAGCCAGTTTGGGAAGACAACTTGCTTTGCAGTGCCTCAAGATTCCGACGCAAAGGTTCGCTGTCAGCAACAATAGAGACTTGCGCTTCACGTGCCGAAACTAGGCCTTGCAGGTTCCCCAAAATAGCGCCGGCCTGAGTCCGGGTTTCCTCGAAAAGCTTAATCAAGGCCGTCAGACGCTCGCGTATCTGTGCGTCTTTAGCGACGCCTAAACGCAGTTCGGCGTTGCCACTTAACAAACCCTGTGAAATTTCCATGAATGAGTTCAAGTCTTTGCCCAGTAGAAAAACGGCCTCAGGACTGACACCCTCAACGGTCAGGAATTCATTGGAAGACTTTCCAATACGCTGCGTCAACATCACCAACTGACTGGCTGCTGCAATTTCCGCCGAAGGAGCACCTTGTTGCAATTTCAGAGAGGACACCGTCTCTGCAATTTCCAAAAGATCAGATGACTGGCGATTGATCAGCCGAAGCGCGGCACCGACTTGTGTCAGAATTTTCTGCTGAGCCATGACGGTAGCTGCGTTCTTTTCGGCACGATCCATCAGAGGCGTAATTTTCTCCAACTCAGCCTGGTAGGCCGCACTCAAGGGCGACAAACTCATCTTGTCGTCGCCATCCTTCAGGCCACGCACCGACTTGGCCAGCACATTCGAACTCTCCGCCACATCGGGGAAGGCCTGCGCGCCTCCGACCAGGGCCTGAGATACAGATTTAGCCAAACGTTGCGACTGCATCAGCGAGTTTCCGGTCGCCTCCATTTGCTGCGCCACCCGGTCGCCCTGGCTTAAAGCAAACAAGGTCACGATGGCCAACAACACCAGCGCTGCACCCAACATAATTGACAACATTCGCTGATGCTGCACGATGGTTTTCTTGCCCAAAACTGGCAAGCTGATCAAGTCTGCGGACTCTTTACTGTCCTCAGTATTCAAAGTCGCGGATTCTTCAAACTGCCCTACCGATAGGAGCGCTTCAGGCCCTGATTCACCCTTCATCTGCTCGGTCACCACCATGTCGGCGGCCGAATCAGGGTGGCTCAAGCTCAACGGGGAGCCTGCCTCGGCATCCGGCGTCTTTTTTGTGAACATGTTTTTTAGTTGGTCAACGACGGACATAAGGAAACCTTAAATAAAGACTTAGGCGCTAATGCTGAGAAAATCAGAAAATTGAGAGAGCGATTGCAAGTTGATTTCTTGCCAATGCTCACCATGGAGGTCAGTCAACCGGCTACCAAAATAAGCCGGCGAACCCGCTGGCGGCGAGACAGCTTCTGAAAACGCTTCTCGTTTTCGAAGTCCAGCCAGATCGTCCACCATCAAGGCGCAATTCAGTTCAAGTGCGGTATTGAACGTGATCACACTCGCTTCTGAAAGCGATTGTTCAGTTCTGGCGCGTGCTGACTTTCCGTCCATGAAGCCCGCCAGATCGACCACACCGAACAACACACCTCGGAGATTGACCACCCCCATAAACCAGGGACGCGAGTAGGGAACAGCCTGCACCGCAGGCAAAGGAAAGATTTCACCTGATTGCGACAAGGGGAACAGGCAATTATTTTCGCCCACCTTCACAGCCAGCCATGCAGCAGACACAGTTTCTGTGCGCGCGGCTTGCAAGCGGCTGGCCAAGCGTGTCTGGAGATCCCGAAGAGCTTCTCGATTCGCCATAGGGTCCTGAGGTGTTAACCCAAAGCCTTGATTTTGATCAGTAATTCGGCCGCATCGACCGGCTTGGTAATGTAGTCGCGAGCACCTTGGCGCATACCCCAAACCCGATCCGTTTCCAGATTTTTGCTGGTGCACATAATAATTGGAATACCCGCGTACTCCGGTGTCCTATTGATGGAACGCGTCAGTTGAAACCCGTTTTGCCCCGGCATCACCACGTCCATGAGGATCAAGTCAGGCTTTTCTTCGGCCAATCGCTTGAATGCTTCATCAGCGCCTTCTGCCGTTCGGACCGACATGCCGTTTTTTTGAAGCAAATTCGTCATGAACATCAATTCAGTTTTTGAATCATCCACAACCAGAACTTTTTGGATTGCCATCAATTTACTCCTTGCATTGCATTTCCAAACTGCTGAACAGCCTGCAATAACTGGTCTTTGGTGAAAGGTTTTGTCAAATAATCTTGTGCGCCGACCATTCTCCCACGGGCCTTGTCGAAGACGCCATCCTTGGAGGACAGCATGACAATAGGCACACTGGAGAACTTGGCGTTGCGCTTGATGATGGCGCAGGTCTGATAACCATCAAGACGAGGCATCAGAATGTCGCAAAAAATGAGATGGGGTTGGTAGTCGTTGACCTTGGCCAGCGCATCAAAACCATCCTCGGCGAGAACGACCTCATGCCCGCCCTGTTTGAGGAAAATCTCGGCACTGCGCCGAATGGTGTTGCTGTCATCAATCACCAGAATTTTAAAAGTCGATCCAGTCGTATTCACAAGACACTGCTCCCGAGCTAACAGGTTGATTTAACGATGAAACACATTATGAGCGTTAGGCCTTAAATGTTCACCATTTCGAAGTCTTCTTTTCTTGCGCCACATTCAGGACAGGTCCAATTGAGGGGAACCTGACTCCATGGCGTGCCAGGGGCCACGCCATGTTCAGCATCGCCGGTGGCTTCATCGTAGATCCAGCCACAAATCAGGCACATCCATGTTTTACTCTCGATCACAGCTTGTAGTGCCTTCTCATAGAATACATTCTTGAACATCGACGCCGTTCGCAATTTGCGCACTGCACGCCACCATTCACTCCATTCTGCCTGAAGAAAACGACAGGCCTGCTCATGCCAACATCCTCGGATTCACTCACAACCGAAGACCTGCAAACAGCGACCCACCCCGCCTGCGTCCTGGTGTTCAATGCCAATGACCCAAGCGGCGCGGGCGGATTGGCGGCCGATGTCACGGCCATCGCCTCGGTCGGCGCCCATGCGCTCCCGATCATGACCGGGGCGTATGCACGCGACAGCGCCAAGATCTTTGACCACTTTGCACTGGATGACGAAGCCGTCACGGAACAAGCCCGGGCCGTACTGGAAGATGTCGCCGTCCAGGTGATAAAGGTTGGGTTTGCCGGCTCACCTGAAAACCTCGCGGTGGTGGCCAGCATTGCCGCCGACTACGCCGATGCGCCCCTGATTGCCTATATGCCCGACCTGTCCTGGTGGGATGAGGTTCAAATTGACCTCTACCTGGATGCCTTCAAGGAAATGGTGCTGCCCCAAACCACGGTTTTGGTCGGCAACCATAGCACCTTATGGCGCTGGCTACTGCCTGAATGGAGCGTCGAGCGCAGCCCCAGCGCGCGGGACCTGGCCCGCGCAGCCCACGAGTGCGGCGTGTCCTTTACGCTGGTAACAGGCATCCCCTTGCCGGACCAGTTCATCGACAACGTGTTGTGTTCGCCCCAAACCATTCTGGCGAGCGAAAAGTTCGAACGCTTTGAAGCCGTGTTTACCGGTGCGGGCGACACGCTGTCAGCGGCGCTGGCAGCCTTGCTGGCCAGTGGTGACAACCTCACAGAATCATTCACTGAAGCGCTCAGCTACCTGGACCGCTGTCTCGAAGGTGGTTTTCGCCCCGGCATGGGCCATGTGGTGCCAGACCGCCTTTTCTGGGCGCAAACAGATGACGCACCAGAATCCGACGCAGACGCAGACGAAACTGACATCGACGATCCCATTTTTCTCTCCTCCATTTCTACTTTAGATATCCCACCCAATGACACAAAACACTGACCTCAACCTCGCCCTGTTCGAGCGCGCCAAGCGCGTCATCCCGGGCGGCGTCAACTCACCGGTGCGCGCTTTCAAGGCGGTTGGCGGCACGCCCCGTTTTGTCAAGCGTGCCCAAGGTGCTTACTTTTGGGATGCCAACGACCAGCGCTACATCGACTTCATTGGCTCCTGGGGGCCAATGATTCTGGGCCACGGCCACCCGGCGGTTCTAAAGGCGGTGCAAGACGCCGCGCTGGAAGGCTTCTCGTTTGGCGCCCCGACCGAGCGCGAGATTGAGTTGGCCGAAGAAATTCTGAAACTGATGCCCTCGATGGACATGGTGCGCCTGGTCAGCTCCGGCACCGAAGCCGCCATGAGCGCTATACGACTGGCACGCGGCGCCACCGGTCGCAGCAAGCTCATCAAGTTTGAAGGCTGCTACCACGGCCACGCCGACGCTCTGCTCGTCAAGGCCGGCTCGGGCCTGGCGACCTTTGGCAATGCCACCAGTGCCGGCGTACCCGCCGAAGTGGTGCAACACACGTTGGTGCTGGAATACAACAATATTCAACAGATTGAGGATGCGTTCGCCCTTCACGGCGACACCATCGCCTGCTTGATGATTGAGCCGATTGCCGGCAACATGAACTTTGTGCGCGCCTCGGTGCCCTTCGTCAAACGCTGCCGCGAACTCTGCACCCAACACGGCACCTTGCTGGTATTTGACGAAGTCATGAACGGATTCCGCGTGGCACTCGGCGGCGCGCAAAGCGTCTACGCCCGCGACATTCCCGGCTTTGAGCCCGACATCACCGTCATGGGCAAGGTCATTGGTGGCGGCATGCCACTGGCGGCTTTTGGCGCCAAACGCGCCGTCATGGAACACCTTGCGCCACTCGGAGGGGTTTACCAGGCCGGCACCTTGTCGGGCAACCCGGTCGCCACCGCGTGCGGTCTGGCCACGCTGCGTGAGATTCAAAAACCCGGTTTCTTTGAGGACTTGTCGCGCAAAACCCGCCTGCTGGTGGACGGGTTGACCCAAGCCGCCCACAGCGAAGGCGTGAGTTTTTGCGCTGACAGCGAAGGCGGCATGTTCGGCTTCTTCCTGTTTGACGCCCTGCCGCAAAACTACGCCAAGGTCATGACCACCGACAGCACCCGTTTTAACCTGCTGTTCCACGGCCTGCTCGACCGCGGCGTCTACATTGCGCCAGCCTTGTACGAAGCTGGTTTTGTGAGCGCGGCGCACACCGATGAAGACATCACCGCAGCGGTTACTGCCGCGCACGAGATTTTCAAACTGTTACCAAAATAATAGCTGCTCGCGCTTATTCCACGGGGGATAGCGCCCTATTTCTTATAAATTGATTGAGATCTTCCAATATGAACTTCAAAAAAATCTTCTCGACACTCGCCAGTAGCATGCTGATGCTGGCGCTTCAAAGCACCGCCCATGCCAACGCGCCCTCGGTTACCTTGGAAGCTGCGCGCACCGCGCTGGAGAAATCGACCGCGACCGTGGTGGATATCCGTGAACCCAGCGAGCAATCCAGCGGCGTGGCCAAAGGCGCGCTGCTGATTCCCATGGGCCAAATTTCCAAGCGTCTGAGCGAGTTGCCCAAAGGTGACGCCAAACCGCTGCTCGTGATTTGCAATACGCAAAACCGTTCGACCAAAATTGCCGATCAGTTGCAAGCGGCCGGCTACACCAATGTGAGCTATGTTCAAGGTGGCATGAGCCAGTGGACGGCACGCGGTTGGCCGCTGGTTAAACCCTGAATTTGCTATTTAAAAAATAGCTACTCACGCATATAGAACGGGGGCTAGAGCCCTATTTATCATAAAAAAAGCAGCCAAGGCTGCTTTTTTTTATTTCAGTGCCCGCAACGCGCGAGCGTCAAGTTCAATGGCGGAAATGACGCACGCCGCTGAACACCATCGCCACGCCGCGCTCGTCAGCCGCGTCGATCACTTCCTGGTCCCGCATCGAGCCACCGGGCTGGATGACGCAAGTTGCACCCGCATCGACCACCACATCCAGACCATCGCGGAACGGGAAGAACGCATCGCTGGCCACCGCTGTACCGTTCAATGACAGATTGGCGTGCTGGGCCTTGATGCTGGCAATGCGGGCCGAGTCCAGACGACTCATTTGGCCGGCGCCAACGCCCATCGTCATGCCGCCTTTGCAGAAAACAATGGCGTTGCTCTTGACGAACTTGGCCACGTTCCAGGCAAACAACAGGTCTTGCAACTGCTGTGCGGTGGGCTGCACCTTGGTGACCACTTTGAGGTCGGCCAGGGTCAACTCATGGTTGTCGGCAGTTTGCATCAACAAGCCGGAGCTGACGCGCTTGATGTCCATGGCGTTGCGACCCTGACTGCCATCGGCGGGCAGGCTGATTTTCAGGATGCGCACGTTGACCTTGGTCTTGAACACTTCCAGCGCCTCGGGGGTGTAATCCGGTGCCATCAGCACTTCAACGAATTGCTTCGAAATTTGTAGCGCCACTTGCACGTCCAGCGTGCGGTTGAGGGCAATAATGCCGCCAAAAGCCGAAGTCGGGTCGGTCTGGAAAGCCTTGCTGTAGGCCTCCAACGGGTCAGCGCCGACCGCCACACCGCAGGGGTTGGCGTGCTTGACGATGACGCAGGCTGCTTCCTTGGCCGCGTCAAAGCTCTTGACGCATTCCCAGGCGGCATCGGCATCGGCGATGTTGTTAAAGCTCAGCTCCTTGCCGTGCAACTGCACCGCCGTGACCAGCGAACCCACCGCTGGAGAAAGGTCGCTGTAGAAAGCGGCTTGCTGATGTGGGTTTTCTCCGTAGCGCAGGTCTTGCAGTTTGATGAACTGGCTGTTGGCTTGGGCCGGGAACAACTGTCGCGATGGCGTGCTGTTGCCTTCTTCGAAGTTGATGGATGACAAATAGTCGCTGATGGCGCCGTCGTACTGGCTGATGCGGTTGAACGCAGCCACCGACAAAGCAAACTTGGTTTTGAGCGTCAAGCCGCCGTCTTTCAACTCGGCCAGCACTTGGGCGTACTGCGAGGCGTCGGTCAACACCGCCACGTCTTTCCAGTTTTTGGCCGCACTACGCACCATGGCCGGGCCGCCGATGTCGATGTTCTCAATCGCGTCTTCGAGCGTGCAACCGGGTTTGGCCACGGTGGATTCAAACGGGTACAGGTTGACCACCAGCAGGTCGATGGTATCGATGCCGTGTTCTTTGATCGCCGCCATGTGCTCGGGCAGGTCGCGTCGGGCCAGCAGGCCGCCGTGCACTTTGGGGTGCAGGGTTTTGACACGGCCGTCCAGCATCTCGGGGAAACCGGTGACTTCAGCCACTTCGGTCACAGGCAAGCCTTTTTCAGCCAGCAGTTTGGCGGTTCCTCCGGTGGACAGCAGCTTGATGCCCAGCGCGTGCAGGGCTTGGGCAAATTCAACGATGCCGGTTTTATCGGAGACGGAAATTAGAGCGTTCATGGGTTCAATCTAAAGGAAAAAAAGGGTTCAAGGCCGGGGTCGGCAGGGAATGACGGCGCGGCCGTTAGGTAATCAGCTGGTGCTCCAGCAGTTTTTTACGCAGAGTGTTTCGGTTCAGGCCCAGCCATTGGGCCGCTTTGGACTGGTTGTTGTCCGCGTGTTTCATGACGATTTCAAGCAGCGGTTTTTCCACCACGTTGACCAGCATGTCGTACATGCCATTCGGCTCGGATTCACCCAGGTCCATCAGGTAACCCTCCAGACTGTTGCGCACGCATTCTTCAATGTGCATAGTGCTCATGCAGATGTCTCCATTTTTATACTTTCACTGTCCAAAACATTCCGCACGACGGACGGCATCCGGTCTGTACGTGCATTCAGCTCATCAAAAAAATCTGCCACGGCTTTCACCTGAAGGCCGCAGTCTTCTATCAAATTCATGCGCGCGCGAAAGGCCTCGCCGCCAGATAGCGCCTTGACATACCAGCCAATGTGTTTGCGCGCCGAGCGCACACCGCTGTACTCGCCGTACAGCGCGTAATGGTCTTGTAGATGGTCCAGCAGCAAGTGCTTGACCTCGGCTACCAGCGGCGGTGCGAGGTGCTGGCCCGTCGCCATGAAATGCACCATCTCGCGAAAAATCCAGGGGCGTCCCTGCGCGGCGCGGCCAATCATCACGGCGTCGGCCTTCGTCTCGAAAAGCACCTGCAAAGCTTTCTCGGGCGAATCAATGTCGCCATTCGCCACGACCGGCACGCCCACGGCAGCTTTGACGGCGGCGATGGTGTCGTACTCGGCCAGGCCCTTGTAGCCCTGCTCACGGGTACGACCATGCACTGTGATCATCTGCACACCCGCGCTTTCGGCGGCACGCGCCAGCGCCACTGCATTTTTATTTTCCTGTGACCAACCGGTGCGCATCTTGAGCGTGACCGGTACGCCGCGTGGCGCGCACACCGCCACCACGGCCTCGACGATGCCAATCGCCAACGTCTCGTCCTGCATCAATGCAGAGCCCGCCCACTTGTTACAGACTTTTTTTGCCGGGCAACCCATGTTGATATCGATGATCTGCGCGCCGCGGTCGATGTTGTAGGCCGCCGCCTCGCCCATCATCAGCGCATCGGTTCCGGCAATTTGCACCGCAATCGGGCCAGGCTCACCTTCGTGATTGGCACGGCGGGAGGTTTTGAGCGTGTCCCACAAATCCGGCCGACTCGTCACCATCTCGCTCACGGCATAACCCGCGCCCAGTTGCTTGCACAACTGACGGAAAGGCCGATCCGTCACCCCAGCCATGGGGGCGACAAAAAACGGATTCGACAGGCTATAGGGACCGATGTTCATGCGAACAAAACAATGGACTGGGTGAATAACAACGATTGGAAACGGGGGTGGCAGAACGCCTGCCGATGATTCTAACTGCCCAAAATTTCAGCAATTGAAACGCAAAAACTAAAACTCAAACCTATACTCATGCACCCATGGAAGCCTGGCTCGAACACATCCTCAAACTACTCGCCCTGCCAGAATTTGGTCTCAGCACGGTGTTTGTGGTGTCTTTCATTTCCGCCACGCTACTGCCACTGGGCTCAGAACCGGTGGTGTTCGGCCTGATCAAACTCAACCCGGAACTATTTTGGCCGACCATTCTGGTCGCCACCGCTGGCAATACGCTGGGCGGCGCCGTGACATGGGCCATGGGGCTGGGCTCACACAAAGTGGTGAACCACTACCAGCACTCCAAAACCCATCTGCGGGCGCTGGACTGGCTGGAGCGGTTAGGCCCCAAAGCCTGCCTGCTGGCCTGGCTTCCGGTGGTCGGCGACCCCTTGTGCGCGGTGGCGGGTTGGCTCAAACTGCCTTTCTGGCCCTGTGTGATCTACATGGCGATCGGCAAGTTTGCCCGCTACGTCACCATGACGGCGGCGCTGGTCGGTGTGTTTGGCAGTTAATCAGG
>NZ_JBAWYV010000033.1:0-32732 GCF_037143375.1 Rhodoferax sp.
TGGTTTGTCGAGTCGATCGCCTCGCAGGTGCTGGTGATTTTTGTCATTCGCACCCGGCGCAACCCGCTGCGCAGCCACCCGAACCGCTGGCTGGTGCTGACCTCGCTGGGCGTGGTGGCCACGGCCTTGTGGCTGCCGTTCACGCCGCTGGCGCCGTACCTGGGTTTCATGCCGCTGCCCCTGTCTTTTTTTGGTTTGCTCAGCGCCTTGCTGATCGCGTACCTGGTCATGGTTGAAGGGGGGAAACAATGGTTTTACAAACGACTGATGAAGGCCTGACGGCCGCGCAAGCGGCGCAGCGTCTGCAAGACGACGGCCCCAACGCCTTGCCGGGCGACCAGCGACGCGGCTTGCGCGCCATCGTGCTGGAGACCTTGCACGAGCCGATGTTCATGCTGCTGCTGGCTGCGGGCGTGCTGTACCTGGTGTTGGGTGATTTGCAGGAAGGCATTATTTTGTTTGGTCTGGTGCTGGTGGTGCTCGCCCTCACGCTGTACCAGGAGGGCAAGACCGAGCAGGCGATGGCCGCCTTGCGCGACCTCACCAGTCCGCGGGCGCTGGTGCTGCGCGATGGCCAGCCGCTGCGCATTGCCGGCAGCGACGTGGTGTGCGGCGATATTTTGTTGCTGGCCGAGGGCGACCGCATCCCGGCCGACGCCACCCTGATCAGTGGCAACGAAGTGCAGGTGGACGAGTCCTTGCTGACCGGTGAGGCGGTGCCGGTCAGCAAGGTGGCCAGCGTCGAACCGCTGCTTCAAGGCGCTGCCGAGCCCGCGCCGCGACCGGGGGGTGACGGCCTGGCGTGTCTGTTTTCGGGCACGCTGCTGGTCCGTGGGCATGGCACCGCGCGCATCACGGCCACCGGCCCGCGCAGCGAGATCGGGCGCATTGGCAGCGCGCTGGAGACCCTGACCCCGGAGCGCTCGCCGCTTAAAAAGCAGACCGCCCGGTTGGTGAAGGTGCTGGCCATCATCGCCTTGAGTGCCAGCCTGTTCATGGTGGCGGCCTATGGGCTGATTCGCGGCGACTGGTGGGGTGCACTGCTGGCGGGCATTGCGCTGGCGATGGCCTTGCTGCCGCAGGAATTTACCGTGGTGCTGACGGTACTGCCGGCGCTGGGTGCTTGGCGCTTGTCCAAACAAAACGTGCTGACCCGGCGCATCGCCGCGATCGAGACGCTGGGCGCTACTTCGGTGCTGTGCGTGGACAAGACCGGCACCCTGACTGAAAACCGCATGACCGTGGTCGAACTCTATGTGCAGGACCATGGCGACGCCGCGGGCGAGCGCCTGGTGATGGATTACGCCGCCGCCACCATGTTGCCCGAGACCTTTCACACGCTGGTTGAATTCTCGATTTTGGCCAGCATGGCCGACCCGTTTGACCCGATGGAGAAAGCCTTTCACCGGCTCGGTCAGCACTTTTTGGCCGACACCGAGCATTTGCACCGCGACTGGACCCTGGTCCATGAGTACGGACTGACGACCGCCTTGCGCGCCATGTCGCATGTCTGGAAAGCCCTGGACGGTGACGCCCATGTGGTGGCGGCCAAGGGCGCGCCGGAAGCGATCGTGGATTTATGCCATCTGGACGCTGCCACCCAAGCGCGTATCGGGCTTGCTGTGGACACGATGGCAGCGCAGGGTTTGCGCGTGCTGGGGGTAGCGCAAGCACGGTACATGGGCGACCAATGGCCCGCCATTGAGCATGATTTTGAGTTCGAATTCATCGGTTTGCTCGGGCTGGCCGACCCGCTGCGGGCTGAGATACCGGCGGCGGTGGCCCAATGCCGCAGCGCGGGTATCCGGGTCGTGATGATCACCGGTGACTACCCGGCCACCGCCCGCGCCATTGCCGCTCAGGCGCAACTGGCCGATGGCGATGTGCTGACCGGCGACGAGATGGCCGCGCTGAGCGAGGCCGAATTGCAAACCCGCATGAAAACCGTGAGCGTTTGCGCCCGCATTGCACCGGAGCAAAAGCTGCGCATCGTGCAGGCGCTCAAGGCCAACGGCGAGATCGTTGCCATGACCGGCGATGGCGTCAACGACGCCCCGGCGCTCAAGGCCGCCCACGTTGGCGTGGCAATGGGCGGGCGCGGCACCGATGTGGCGCGGGAAGCCGCTTCGCTGGTGTTGCTGGACGATAACTTTGCCTCGATCGTGCGGGCGGTGCGGCTGGGGCGGCGCATTTTTGACAACCTGCGCAAATCCATGTCCTACATCCTGGCGGTGCATGTGCCGATTGCCGGCATGGCGCTGCTCCCCGTGCTGCTGGGTTGGCCCACCGTGCTGTTCCCGTTGCACATTGCCTTCCTGGAATTGGTGATCGACCCGGCGTGTTCGATGGTGTTTGAGAACGAGCCGTCCGAGGCTGATGTGATGCAGCGCCCACCCCGCGATGCCCAGGCCCGGCTGTTTGGTGGCATGACGCTGGCGCTGGCATTATTCCTTGGCTTGGGCGCGCTGGGGGTGGTGATGGGGGCCTACGTCTGGTCTTCTAGTTGGTTGACCGAACCGGCGGCCCGGGCCTTTGCCTTCACCACGCTGGTCACCGGCAACCTGGCGCTGATCTTTTCCAACCGCTCGCGCACCGGTTCCTTGTGGGCTTCGTTGCAGGTGCCCAACCGCACGCTCTGGATGGTGACCGGGCTGACGTTGGGTTTTCTGGGTTTGGTCATTTACCAGCCCTGGCTGGCGCGACTGTTCTTTTTTGAGCCGATGGCGCTCAAGGATCTGCTGCTGGCGCTGGTGTTGGGCTGGGTCAGTGTGCTCTGGTTTGAGGCTGTGAAGCTGAGTCGCCGTTTGGCATCGCGCTAGTCAACTCAGGTGGTTGGCCCGCAGTGTGGCGATCTTCTCCAGGCTGATGATGATCTTTATTTTTTCGGCGTTGACGGGGGCTCGAATCGCAAACCGTCCATCGCTGGTGTCGCGGTAGAGGTACTTGCTCAGTGGGGTGCCTGCTGCATTGACGAGGATCGCCACATGCGGCTGGTTGGCGCGCAAGCCCCGGGCGATGACGATGGCAACGTCGCCATTGGCCAACTGCACATAGGTGCCGGGCGGGTAAAACCCAACGGCGGTGGCCATGGCCGAGCCAAGCTTTTCGGTTTCAGCGGCCTCGCCCGCTAACAGCACCTTGACGGCCCCCAGCGGCGACATGGCGAGCCGCGTTTTTCGAGGGGCCATTTTGGCGACAAAACTGTCTGCCATGCGCAGGATGCGGCGACTGGCCAAGTTGCGTGCCAGGCCATTGGCTTCGTCCGGGTCATGGTGCCAGCGCACGATGTCGAGCTGGTCTTCGTCGGTGATGCCAATGCCTTGCAGTATTTCATGCCCCAAAGGCGAGTGGTTATTGATGAGCTGGCGCTGGTCGTAGGTGGGGGCTTCGCTTTGGCGGGCCAGCGCACCTTGGGTTCGGGCCATACCGATGTTCATGGTCAGGGCGGCGCGAAACAACGCTCGTCGGGCGCTTGCGGCCATACCCAGTTTTTCGGTAGTTAGCTCGCACACTACCGCTGTCAGCAAGCCGTGGGTGGCGCTGTAGCCCAGGGTCAAATCGGTGAGCGCCTGAAACAGGATAAAAAGCCCGTCTTCCGGGTCGTTCGCCAGGAGTTCAAGCGCGCGCTGCTCAATGTCTTCAAGTCGTGGCAAAGGGTTCAAGGACGTGGCGCCCTGGTACAGCAAGCCGAGCAATATTTCCTGCAAATCAAGCCAGCCTGCGCGCGCTTCCCGGCTCACTTGGTAATCACTGGCCAATATTTCGCTGGGCATGCAGGCGCGGGCAATGATCTCTACCGGCACCCCCTCTTCGATCAGGGCGTTGATCTTTCGCTGGTAACTTTTTTGCCAGGCCTCAGCGTCAAAGTCGGAGATGGCTGCGCTGCGAGCGCGCAGCAAGTCTTTGTGGTGCTCCGAGGTGATGGTTTGCCCGCGTCGCAGGAGCAAAACGCCGTTGTCTGCCCACACATCGACCGGCAGGATTTGCCCGATTTCAATCAAGTCCAGCGGTAGCGGTGTGTACTTCATCAATCTGACACCGACACAAGCACCGGCACGCGCGGGGCCAGTGCACACATGAGCTCGTAACCAACGGTGCCGCCGGCGAAGGCCACTTCATCAATCGACAATACCGATCCTTGGGTTGCGCGACCCCACAAAGTTACCTCGCTGCCAAAACCGGCGTTGGGCACGGGGGTGAGGTCAACGGTGAGCATGTCCATGCTCACGCGCCCCACGGTGCGGGTTCGTACGCCATTCACCAGCACTGGCGTGCCGGTGGGGCACGAACGGGGATATCCGTCGGCATAGCCGCAGGCCACGACGCCCAGATGAAGCGGTCGGTCTGCTACAAAGTTTGAGCCATATCCGACTGTAGCCCCCGTCTCTATTGCCTGAGTAGCTATAATTTTGCTAGTGAGTGTCATGCCGGGTTGCAGACCCCAATGGTCGGCGTTGTGCTCGGGGAAGTCAGGCGCGCTGCCGTAAATGGCAATGCCGGGGCGAACCCAGTCGGAGGCAACCCGGGTGTCGGGGTGGGCGCTGGCCTCAATAGCCGTGACGTTGTGGCGCAATGTGGCCGCGCTGTTGCTCAGGGAGCGCTCGCCCGGCAGATCGCGGGTGACTTCGGCAAATACCGCCATTTGTTCGTCCACGCCGCGCGCGCCGTCGGCGTCGCTGAAGTGGGTGATCAGCGATATTTCATCGACTTGGGGCAGGGCGTTCAGGCGGGTCCAGGCGGCCCGATAGCGCTGCGGCGTGAAGCCGAGGCGGTTCATGCCCGAGTTCATTTTCAGGAATACCCGGTGCGGCACATTGGTTTTGTGGGTGGCGAGCATGTCAATCTGCTCGTTGCAGTGCACCGTGTGCCACAGGTCCAGGCGCGAACACAGCTCCAGGTCGCGCAGCTCAAACACGCCCTCCAACAGCAAGATCGGACCGCGCCAGCCCAGAGCCCGCACGCGGCGAGCCTCTTCGAGGTCGAGCAGGGCAAAGCCATCGGCGGCGCGTAGCCCTTCAAACACTCGTTCAATGCCGTGGCCGTAGGCGTCGGCTTTAACAATCGCCCATACCCGGGCATCGGGTGCGGCCTCACGGGTGCGCGCCAGATTGTGGCGAAGGGCGTCGGTGTGGATGGTGGCGTGAATCGGACGAGGCATGTGTGCAATAGGGGTTGGCGAGAGTATGTCTTTATTTTGACACCACGGGGCCGTGCTATAACCCCCGTATCGAGTGGAGACTTAAAACAAAAACCCCCGTGTCAGAGCCTCTGATGCGCGACTAAAGACAATGAAACGCGGCTTCTTTATCATCATGTCAGCGCAGTTTTTCAGCTCGCTGGCCGACAACGCGCTGTTCGTCACGGCCGTTCAGTTATTGAGAGGCAGCAAAGCGCCCGAGTGGCAACAAGCCGCCCTGGTGCCAATGTTTGCGCTTTTTTATGTAATTTTGGCGCCTTTTGTTGGCGCTTTTGCAGATTCCCTGCCCAAAGGCCGGGTCATGTTGTTCAGCAACTTCATCAAGGTGGGGGGCTGTTTGATGATGCTATTTGGCTCCCATCCCCTGATGGCTTACGCCGTGGTGGGTTTGGGCGCGGCAGCTTATTCGCCGGCCAAATACGGCATCCTGACCGAATTGCTGCCCGCTTCGCAGTTGGTCAAGGCCAACGGATGGATTGAGGGCCTGACTATCGCCTCCATCATTCTGGGCGTCTTGCTGGGTGGTCAACTGGTGGGGCCGGTGTTGTCGCCGATATTGCTGTCGTTTGATTTCCCCTTCATTAACACCAGCGTGGACACTCCGCCTGAAGCCGCCATCAGCGTGCTGATATTTGTGTACTTCCTGGCGGCGTGGTTCAACACCCACATTCCGCACACCGGCGTTGAAATGCGCCCGCTGCCCAAGCACATGGCTTCGCTGTTGCCTGATTTTTGGACTTGCAACGCCCGTCTGTGGCGCGACAAGCTGGGTCAGATTTCTCTCGCTGCCACCACCTTGATCTGGGGTGTGGCAGGCAATTTGCGCTTTATTGTGCTGGCGTGGGCCGCTGCTGCGCTGGGCTACACCGTGACGCAGGCGTCGGCTTTGCAAGGTGTGGTGGCGATCGGCATGGCGGTGGGCGCGGTGGTCGCGTCGATGCGCATGCGTCTGGAAGACGGCCCTCGGGTCATTACGCTCGGTATTGGCATGGGCTTGCTGATCATCATGCTCATATTTATTTCCAACGTCTGGGTGGCGGCGCCATTTTTGATTTTGCTGGGCGCCCTGGGCGGCTTTCTGGTGGTGCCGATGAACGCACTCTTGCAGCACCGGGGCCACAACCTGATGGGCGCCGGACGCAGCATTGCGGTGCAAAACTTCAATGAACAGGCCTGCATCCTGTCGTTGGGCGCGGCCTACAGCCTGTCCACCGGGTTGGGGCTGCCGACCTTTGCCGCCATCACGGCGTTCGGTCTGGTCATTGCAGGGTTCATGTTCCTGATCAAGCGCTGGCATGCGAGCAACTGCGTGAAGCACCGTTCCGAGGTTGAACACTTGCTGGCCATCGCCCGCGATGACCATCGTCACGGTGCCGAACCGGTGGCCGACCCCGCGCACCCCCATCCCCATCCGCATCACCGCAAAGTGGACATCGATACTTTAGACAAGCCTGCTGGCTGATGCCCAACAAAGCGATTGCAGCCGCAGCGCTGACGCTGAACGCCTTTGTCTGGGGTGTTTCCTGGTGGCCTTTTCGGGCCCTGCAAGACCACGGCTTGCATCCTTTGTGGTCCACGGCGCTGATTTACATTTTTGGTTTGGTGTGCCTGTGGTTCTGGAAGCCGAAGGCCTGGCGCGGTTTCTTGCAACACCCCCAGTTGTGGTGGCTGGTGCTCGCCGCTGGCCTGACCAATGTCGGCTTCAACTGGGCCGTCACGGTGGGCGATGTGGTGCGGGTGGTGCTGTTGTTTTACCTGATGCCTGCCTGGGTGGTATTGCTGGCCTGGCCGCTGCTGGGAGAAAAGCCGACGCAGGGTTCCATGTTGCGCCTGGTGCTGGCACTGGCGGGCGTCGTGATCGTGCTCAAAACCCCTGAATCGCCCTGGCCGGTTCCCGAGAGCCTGGCCGACTGGCTGGCGTTGATGGGTGGCTTTTGCTTTGCGTTGACCAATATCCTGCTGCGCAAACTCAACCACACCCCGAGCGAGACGCGCATGTTGTCCATGTTTGGCGGCGGCGCGGTCATGGCCGCCCTGGCCGCCGGTATCGGGATGAATGCGGGTCTGGTCACGGCGCCGCCAGCGCCGCAATGGGCCTGGGCCGGGTTGGCACTGTTCATCAGCCTGGCTTTTCTGGTGGGTAACCTGGCCTTGCAGTACGGTGCTGCTCATTTGAGTGCCAGCGCCACCTCGCTCATCATGTTGTCTGAAGTGGTGTTTGCCAGTGTGTCCTCGGTGGTGCTGGGCACCGGCGAGTTGTCCACGCGCACGCTGTTGGGCGGCGGCTTGATCCTTTTGGCCTCACTGCTGTCAGTGGTGACTTTTGGCAAGCGGTAGCTTTCAGCCTGAAGTGAGACACTGAACGCCACTTTTTTAGACTTGGAGCGCCCATGAGCACTGTGTACGACTTTGAAGCCCTGCAAATCAACGGCAAATCAGTTTCCTTGAGCGACTACAAGGGGAAGGTTATGTTGATCGTCAACACCGCCAGCGCCTGTGGCTTCACGCCGCAATTTGCCGGGCTGGAAGCGCTGCATAAAACCTATGCCCGGGAGGGCCTGGCGGTGCTGGGCTTCCCGTGCAACCAGTTTGGCGCGCAGGACGCCGGTAGCAATGACGAGATCGCTGAGTTTTGCCAGTTGAATTACGGCGTCAGTTTCCCCATGATGGCCAAGATTGAGGTCAATGGCGCCAACGCCAATCCGCTGTACCGTTGGTTGTCTGCCGAAGCGCCTGGGTTGCTGGGCAGCAAGTCTATCAAGTGGAACTTCACCAAGTTTCTGGTCGACAAGGAGGGGCACGTTCTCAAACGCTACGCCCCGACCGATACCCCGGCCAGCCTGGCGCTGGACATTGAGGCGGCACTGGCGTCGTGAGCGGGGGGAGCAGGCGCCGTCACAGGTGTGACGCGGGCGCGCGCATGCAGTCGGGCAGCTCACTGGTTGGCTTGCCCACAACCTGGAGCATGCGCTGTGCGGCGGGCAGACCCTGTTTTGCAGCGGCATGAAACAAGAAGGCCGCCATGGCGTCGTTGCGTGCCACGCCCCGACCTTGGGCATACATCCAGCCCAGGTTGTACTGTGATTGCGGGTCGCCCAGTCGGGCGCTCCTGCAGTAGAGCGAGGCTGCCAACGCAAGGTTACGCGCCACGCCTTCGCCATGCTCATTGGCGATGGCCGCGTGGCGAAGCTGGGTGGCAAGGCTGCTGGCTTGGGCGCTGTCCTCGGCCGGTGCCGGGTTTGAGGATTCCGTCAACAAATGGTCCAGTATGGGCAGCGAAAGAGGTAAATTATTCAGATGCATACCCAAAGTGTCTGCGCTGACAATGGTCTGGACTTTGAGGAATATCAGCATTAGGTTGATAAATTTACTTGTATTTAAACAAATTTCAACAAATAAAACCCTTGTTAATGCTCTTGCGTCTGTGAGCCGCTGTGCAAAGGGTTGCAAATCACCGCCCGCCTTCTCCCACCAGCGCATAAGGTGCCCAGAACGCCGGGTGTGCAAACTGAGGTTGCGCCATCACCTTGAGCATGGACTGGCGCAGACTCTCAGCCCGGCGCGCACCGGGGTTGGTCATCTGGTGGGCAAAGGTGCCGGTGGTCAGCAGACTGGCGGAATCGCTCTCAACGGACCAGTGCGTGACCAGCAGGCTGCGTGAGCCAGCATAAAAGAAGCCGCGTGCCAGACCGCTCAGTGCTTCTTCGGCCCGGCCATCGGCCGCCGCCGTGTTGCAGGCCGACAGCACCACCCAGTCGGCATTGAGCTTGAGGCCCAGCACATCTTCCAAGGTCAACAGCGGTGCCAGTGGGTCCGTGTCTTCAGCGCCATTGGCAGCCAGGGCGAGCGCTGGTTGGCGCAAGTTGGGCAGGTCACCGGGCACCAGGCCGTGAGTGGCAAACACAAGCACGCGGCGCTGAGCCAGTTGGCCGCTCTGGCTCATTTGAAGCACACTTTCGCGGTGGGCGTCTTTGCCAAAGCGGGTGTCTTTTTGTTTGTCGGCCTTGAGCAAGGCGGCGATCGACTCCACTTCGGCGCGGGTTTCTGGCAGCGCCGGAATTTGCGAATATTGAAGGGCATGGCTCGCCACTTCTTCAGATAAATTCACGGCGGCTGCCCGTGTCAGGCTGATGTTGCGCGTGCTGGCCACCTGCGCGACTTGGGCTGCATCAAACAGCGGGTCGCCCCAACCCATGAAAGCTTGTGCGGCGGGCTTGAGCTGGTTGAGTTGCTTGAGCGCCATCCAGGCGCTGGCGCCGGGTACATGGCTGATGGCCAATTGCTGGATCAGCCATGGCGCCTGCGCTGGTGGGCCGGCATAAGGCGCGGTCACCAGCGCCGCCATGGGAATCTGCGCCAGCGCACCCGAGGTCGAGACGATCAGGTGCTTTTTACCAGACAGCGAATCCGCCAGCGGCTTGAATAAAGCGGTATACAACGCGCCGGCGGCGGCAAAGTTATAGGTGGGCGCTCGGGTGCCCAGGCCCGCCACATCGAGCGTGGCACGAAGGCTTTGCACCAGCTTGGCCACGTCCACCTCGGTCAATGCAGAATGCGCGCCCACCACACCGTGTTGGCGGTCAATAGCCCAAACGTAGGTGCCTAGCGAGGTGCTCAGGGTCTGCACAAAAACCTCGTCATCACCGAGTTGGGCTGCAATCTCTTTCACGGTGGGTGGATGGGGCCGAACCATTTGTTCGTATTGTGGGAATGCCTTGCGAATTTGCAGATGCAACTGCTGGCGTTGCTGTGACAACTGGGCCACGCGCTGGCGCATCTGATCTGCCACTTGCGGCGTCTGGAGGTCGCTGGCCTGGGTCGATTGCTGGTTCATGTAGCGGTACAGCACGTCAAGCTCACGCTGAATGTCCTGCTCGCTGCGCAGCAGTTCCTGCAGTTGGGGGTCGGGGAAGCGGGTGCGCTGGGCGACATCGCTCAGGGCCTGCTGCACCGAACTGCCAGAGAGCCATTCGGCCATGGCAAAACCGCGCGCCAGTGCGGACGCATCAGCGCTGTCGCCGAGCGCCTTGAGGTAGGCTTCGGCAATGCTTTTGCGCGCCAGTTTGCGCAAACCCTGTTCTTCGAAGCCGGCGGCGGTGCCCTGGGGTGTCATCAAATTGGGCAGAGCGGAGTTGAAGTGCGCCAAGCCTTCGGTAGGTTTACCGTTCTCCCAAAGGGCCCAAGCCAGCAGGCCTTCCGTCAATGCGGTGGTGAAGTGGTCGGCACCAAAGAGTTGTTGCTGTCGTTGCCAAGTGGTATCCAGAAGTGTTTGAGCCTCAGCCCATTTTTGCAATTTGAGCAGCACCAGCGCGCGGGTTAAAGGGTTGCGGGTAATTAGGCGGGCTTCGGGGCTAAGCTGAATGGGGAGATCGACAGCCTCCATTTTTTGCCAGGCCTCGCGCCACCGTCCTTGTCCGGCAATGGCGGTTTGCTCGGTCACTTGGGCGACCAGCAGCGGCACTGAGGTGGCCGAAGCGCCGACCTTGCGCATGGTCTCGACGCCTTTACTGGACCAGAATTCGGCTTCGCGGAAACGTCCCTCTGCCACGCGAAGGCTGCCCAGAGTGCCGTACAGGTTGGCCATCAAATGCATGGACACGGCGCCACTGGCGAGTGTTTCAAGTCCTTGTTTGAGGCTTTGGTCGGCGTCAAACAAAGCGCCACGGGCGTTGTGGGCGCGTGCTTGGCGCGTCAGTGCGTTGACCAGATCGTTGCGCGCAAAAAAACTTCTGCGCTCGTCAATTTGGCTCCCCAAGTCCACGCTGCGCCGCGCTGAAGCCACTGCCAGAGTGGCTGATTGGGCGGCGTTTTCGTACTGTGAAGAGTAAGTTTGAAGCTCAGCCTTGACCGAGTAGACGCTGGCTTCTGTGCGGGCCAGTTGATATTGCTGGCCCAATTTTTTGCCGCGAATCAGGCTGCGAAAATCGCTGAGCGCGGCTTCAGACTCAGCCATGAAGCGCTTGGATTGCGTTGTGTCGGCCTTGAGCTGCAACGATTTAAAGGCCATTTCGGCCAGCATGTGCGCACGTTTGGGCTTGGGGGCCAGTTCAACCGCTTTTTGCGCATACGGAAAATACTCAGCGAGGTGGCCTTGGCGAACTTGGATGCCCGCCATTTGCCAGTAGCCGTTCCAATCGTCGGGCAAGGCGGCGATCCAGTTGCGGGAAAACTGTTCGCTGAGCGCCAGATCATCCTGGCGCTCACTCAACACCTTGCGACTCTGGAAAAATTCTTCAAGCTGGCTGCGCGGCACGCCCACCGGGGCTGGCTCAAGAATTTTCAGCCTGCTAGCGTCCTTCTCCTGCGCGCTCAGAGTTTGGGTGGTGACCGATTCAAATTCGTCGTTGGCTTGCGCGAAGACGCTCTGGCCCAGCAACAAGCTGGCCACCAGCAGCGAGCCGCCCACCCAGCCGTGCAGCCGCTTCATGGGACTAACGCGGAATGGAACTGAGGCGGGCTGCTGCGTCACGCAGGCAAGTCGCGGTGGTGTCCCAGTCGATGCAGGCATCGGTGATGGAAACGCCATAACGCAGGTCTTGCGGCTTGCCCAATTTCTGGTTGCCCTCAAACAGGTTGGACTCCAGCATCACGCCCTTGATAGCGCGGTTGCCATCGGCAATCTGGTGCACCACGTCTTTGAGCACCAGCGTTTGAAGGGCGTGGTTTTTGCGCGAGTTGGCATGGCTGCAATCGACCACGATATTGACGGGTAATTTGGCGGCGGTCAGGGCCGCCTCGGCCTCGGCCACGGCCACCGAATCGTAATTGGGCACGGCACCGCCGCGCAAAATCAAATGCCCAAACGCGTTGCCCCGGGTGTGCGTGATCGCCACTTGTCCGTCACCGTTGATGCCCAAAAACGAATGCGGCTGCGCGGCGGACAGCATGGCGTTCAAGGCTACTTCCAGATTTCCATCGGTGCCGTTCTTGAAACCGACCGGGCTCGACAGCCCGCTGGCCAGTTCGCGGTGGGTCTGACTCTCGGTGGTGCGCGCGCCGATGGCACTCCAGGCAATCAGGTCGCCCAGGTACTGCGGTGTGATCGGGTCGAGCGCCTCGGTGCCACACGGCAGGCCCATGTCGTTCAGGTCAATCAGCAAGCGCCGCGCAGCGCGGAGTCCCTCTTCAATGAGGAACGAGTCGTCCATGCGCGGGTCGTTGATCAGGCCTTTCCAACCGACGGTGGTACGAGGTTTCTCGAAATAAACGCGCATCACGATGAAGAGCTGATCTTTCAGTTCTTCCGCCAGCGCTTTGAGGCGTTGGGCGTAGTCCATGGCAGCAGCAATGTCGTGGATTGAGCACGGTCCCACCACTACCAGCAGTCGCGGGTCGCGTCCACTCAGGATGTTGGCCAGTGCGTCTCGCGCCATGCTCACCGTCCGGGTGGCCTGGGTGCTGGCTGGAATCTCGTCATGCAGTTGGGTGGGGGACATCAGGGTGTGCTGCGACACCACGTTCAGGTTTTCAAGGGCGGTGGGGAAGGTCATGGCGGAGTCCAATGGTCGATGCAAAAGGGCTAATCCTACCGGCATCCGGTCTGCGTCGTGAGCCGGGTTAAATCTGGCGTGAACTGATTGGCCGTTTTATGCATTACAGGGTGGGACAGAAAACTTGCTAACGACTTCATTGAAGCGTAGCCCTGCGGCCACCGCAAAAAACCTCACCACCCCCAACGGGTAGTTGACCCTTTGACCCACTTGCGCTGCGTTTTTTCGATCAAACTGTTACGAAAACCAAGCAAGGATAGGGATATCACTTAATCTTAATGAGACAGTACCCTGCATAATGAAAGGGTTGCACTTCAGACGTGAATCCGCCGACCAACAAAACGAGATAGGTTATCCAAAATGTCCAAGCCAGAAACTATATCAAGCGCCGAATGGATGAAAAAATCAGAAAGTCTGTTGAACAAAATGGAAAATACAGCGTATAAATCTGCTGCATATTTTCATGCCAAAGAAGAGTTGATGGCTCACCTTGGAAGTAAAGCCTCTGTCTTGCTTGAAGACGACGAAGATGAAGTTGTCGAGTGGTCGATGACGGGGCCCGCCCCCATCATGTAATCACAACTCTTTGTCAGTCGCCTTGCGTGATTGAAAAAGAGTGCCCTTTATCGCCAGCGGTCCGCCGCCAGTGGCATCCAGTAACAAAGAACTTGGTCGCGTATTCAAACGGTTTTGTTTCGGTCGTGGAGGCTGGCCCAAAGAGTTGCTTCGCTGCCCCACTGCTGTACTGCAGACATCGTTGATCCTTCGATGAAGTTCAACAGCCCCTCCCAGAATGTTCAGCGCTGTTTTGGTTAAATGCCGAAATGTTTATGCAAAATAAGCCTGTAGACCCCGTACTACCTGCGCTAGCAGCTATTTTTTTAGGAGCGTTTTAAAAGCGCTTGGTCCAGCACCTCGATCCAATGGCGCACCGGGGTGGCGGTGCCGCTTTGCAGGTGCGTGATGCAGCCGATGTTGGCGGAGACGATCACGTCCGGCGGGGTGGCGCCAAAAGTCTCGTTCAAGTGGCCCAGTTTGCGGTCGCGCAGCTGGTACGACAAGTCGGGGTTCAGCACCGAGTAGGTGCCTGCCGAGCCGCAACACAGGTGTGCCTCGCAGCCTGTCACCTTGATGTTGAAACCGAGTTCGCCCAGGTATTTTTCGACGCCGCCGCGCAGTTGCTGGCCGTGCTGTAGCGTGCAGGGCGGGTGAAAGGCGATGGTGCGCTGCGCGGCTTCGTCGCGGCTGAGCGCGTCGCGGTGCGGGAGTTGGTCGCGCAACTTTTCGCTGAGTTCGGGCAGCCACTCGCTCACATCTTTGGTGAGTTCGCTGATCTGCGCGGCTTTGGCAGCGTAGGCCGGGTCGTCTTGCAGGATGTGGCCGTAGTCCTTGACCATGACGCCGCAGCCCGATGCGTTCATGACGATGCCCTCGACGCCTGCGGTGTCGGCGCTGCCTTGCACATGCGGCCACCAGGCGTCGATGTTGGCGCGCATCTCCGCCTTGCCGCCATCCTGGTCGTTCAGGTGAAACTTGACCGCACCACAGCAACCGGCCTTGGGCACGACCACGCATTGCACCCCGATGGCATCAAAAACGCGGGCGGTGGCGCTGTTGATGTTGGGCGCCATCGCGGGTTGCGCGCAGCCGAGCAGTATCAGCACCTTGCGGGCGTGCGTGGCGGTCGGCCAGTCGCCTGCGGCCTGTTTGGGCGGTACTTTGTTTTTCAGCGCCGTGGACATGAGTGGGCGCACCAGTTGGCCCAGCGCCATGGCGGGCGCAAACAACGGTGACGGCAGGCCTTCTTTGAGCGCCCAGCGCAGGGCGCGCTCACCCATCGGGCGCGGTACTTTGGCGTCGACCAGCTTGCGGCCAATGTCGAGCAAATGGCCGTAGTCCACGCCCGACGGGCAGGTGCTTTCGCAATTTCGGCAGGTCAGGCAGCGGTCAAGATGCACCTGAGTTTTGCGCGTCGGCGTGGCGCCTTCGAGCACTTGCTTCATCAGGTAGATGCGCCCGCGCGGCCCGTCGAGTTCATCGCCGAGCAATTGGTAGGTGGGGCAGGTGGCGGTACAAAAACCGCAGTGAACACACTTGCGCAGAATAGCTTCAGCGGCATCGCCGTCAGCGGTGCCTTTGTATTCGGGGGCGAGATTGGTTTGCATGGTCTTAAAGTGTTGGGGGCAGAGCTTGCGCACTGCGTGTCGCTGCGGTCTTTCCCGAAAGGGCTTAAAACTCGGGGTACATCCGGCCACGGCTGAAGATGCCCGCGGGGTCAAACTCGTTTTTAAGGCGCTGGTGAATATGCGCCAGCGCCGGGGTTAATGCATTAAATCGACCTGTAGCCCCCGTATTATCTGTGCTAGTAGCTATAAATAGCGTAGCAGTTCCGCCGACGGCTGCGGCTGCCTGGCGCAGCTGGGTTTGTGCCGACAGGGGCGCCCAGAGCCAGCGCTGAGCGCCATGCCACTCGATGAACTGCGCAAACGGCAGCTTCAATGCGACAGCAGTTTGAGGTACCGACAAACGCCACAGACACAAGTCAGGCGCCGGCACCTTAAAAAACGGCAGGGTCTGGTTGCGGCAGGCATCCCAATCGGGGCCAGCTTGCGCGTTGTCCATTCGAACCGCGTCGCCTCCGAGGGTCTGCACGTCGGCCATCAGGCGCGGCAAAGCCGCATCGACCGCCGCTACAGCACCACGCAGGCGCACAAATAAATAGTCGCGAGGTGGGGTGGCGCTGTCGTCATGGACCCAGCAACTGGCGTTCAGGGGCAAGGGCTGGCCGCCCCAGCGGTTGAGCAAATCCAGTGCGGCTTGTTGCGCGATGCCGCCACACATCAGCGTGGCTTCCGCCGGGGCTACCGGCAGCACTTTGAGAGAGATTTCAGTCAGCACGCCTAGCGCGCCCAGAGCGCCGACCATCAGGCGCGAGACGTCGTAACCCGCCACGTTCTTCATCACCTGGCCGCCGAACGTCAGCAATTCGCCTTTGCCGTTGATAAGCTGGACGCCCAGCACGTAGTCGCGCACCGATCCTGCGCTGGCGCGGGCCGGGCCACTTAAGCCCGCAGCCACCATGCCGCCGACCGTGGCGGTGCTCGGATGGGTCTCAGTAGCGCCAAAGTGCGGCGGCTCAAACGCCAGGCACTGGCCTTTCTCGGCCAGCACCGCTTCCAGTTCCATAAGCGACGTGCCGGTACGAGCGGTCACGACCAGCTCTGTGGGCTCGTAACTGGTGATGCCGCTGAGCGCAGTCAAGTCGAGCAAGTCGCCTTGCAGCGACTCGCCATAAAAGTCCTTGCTGCCGCCGCCGCGTGGGCGCAAAGGGGTGCGGGCAGCGACCGCGGCGTGAATACGGTCGGTGATCTGGCGAAGCGAGGTGTCAAAAGATTGCATGCGCCAAATGGTAAGGGGCCGCGAGGGCCCCTGGTTTGAATTTTTTGAAAGCGCTGGGTTAAATAATTGAGTCTGCGAAGAAATTAACCGGCAACCCCGGCACCGCGACCCGCATCGAGAAAACGCAGCCCGACAACGGAAACGCGTCCAGCTCAGCCGCGCTGCGGTGGTGGCGGGCACTGGTGAGGTACAGGGTTTGCAGGTCTTCGCCGCCAAAGCAGGGCATGGTGGGGCATTGCACCGGCGTTTCAAACTCGGCCAACAGCGTGCCATCGGGGGCAAACTGGCAAACCCGGCGGCCCTCGAACATCGCCACAAAGTAGTTGCCCTGCACGTCGACGGCGGCCCCATCGGGGCGGCCCCGGTAGTCGCCGTTGTCGGGGGCTGGGACAAACTGCCAGCCGGCGGGCTTGGGCGCGAACCGGGCAAAGGTGCGCTGCGCCGTCATGGTGGCGCTGTCCGCATCAAAGTCCCAGGCGTAAACCTGATGGCTAGGCGTGTCGACCCAGAACAGGGTGCGCCCATCCGGGCTCCAGGCCAGGCCGTTGGCGGTGGTGGCGGGCAGGGTTGCAGGGCCAATCTTGCACTCGACCTGCGCTGTGCCAGAGCGGCAGTCCAGCGAATACAAAGCGGCGTTGCGTGCCTGCCGCGTTTCGTCGATGGTGCCGACCCAGAAGCGTCCGAGTGCGTCGCACTTGCCATCGTTGGCGCGCATGTGGGTCGGGTCGTAGTCGAGCGTGGCGATGCGTTGCAGCGGCCCTTGCCAGTCGCGCGCCCGAAACACGCCGTCTCGCAGGGCAATGACCAAGCCGCCGCTGGCGGCTGGGGCCATGCAGCCGGGCTCGCTGGGCAGGTCCCAGGTCTCGACCGTGCCCATGTAAACATTGGCGCGCTGGATTTTTTTGCCCGAGATATCCACCCAGTAGAGCATTTGCTCCGTCGGGTGCCAAAACGGGGACTCGCCCAGTTCACAAGGCTGGGTGGTGACGGTTTGCCAATTCATGCAGGTTCAGGCCGGGTGGTTTATTTTGTGAACAAACGCCAGTGCCACGCGCGGCGAGGCGTTCAGCAGTTGAGCGATGTCGGTGATGTCATCGGGGATGGCCGGGTTATCCCAGCCGTGCATGGTGTGACGTGCCAGGCGCACGGCCAGCAAAACATTGAGCACGGCAGGGTGCCTTGAGTGTTTGCCGTCGCTGATGCGGATCAGCAACTCGGGCAGGTGGTAGAACTTCATCAACTCGTGACTCAACTCGTTGAGTTCGCAGTTGTAAACAAAGCGCTGCAAACTGGCCGTGCGCAGGGTTGGATTGGCGTGCTGCATGGCCCGGATTTCGAGTTGCATGGTGGGCGCGTGGCACCACATCAGCATTTCGGCAAAGTCGTACAAGGCGGCAGCCACCCGGATGACACCGACGTCGAGGTCGCCCCGGTGCACCGCAAATCCCATGGCAAATTGCCCGGCGCGGTCGGATCGGGTGAGCAAGTCATGCAGTCCGGCCAACGCCCGCGGCTGTTGCGCAAGTTGCGCTTCTACGGTGGGCTGCAGGCCAAAGTTTCTGAAAAAAGGCGCAATCCCCATCATTACCAGAGAACTGGTGATCGACTCAACCTCGGTGGTGTCGCCGGGCCGGCGTTTGGCAGATACATAGGCCAGCACTTTGAGGGTCATGAGCGGATCGCGCTCGATCACTTCGCTGAGCATGCCGGCATCCACATCGTCCTCAATGGCGCGCAGGGCTTCAATGGCTTCAGAAGTGGCGGCTAACACCGGAATTTCGGCTTCCTGAAAATAACGGGACCAATCGGTCAGATTGGGCAGTGGCTCGGTCAGGTAGGGCACCGTGACGGGCACAACAATTGGCTCCAGCGGCATAGGCACTGTCGGTACATCGTCAGGATCGGGTTGCTCAGGCAGAGGGTCGGAATTTTGCATGGCAGGCAGTATCTTCGCAGCCGTGAGACAGGTCAAGGCCCGCTGCCGATTGAGACAAAAAAAGCCCACCGAAGCCAGAAGCTTGGGTGGGCTGAACTCTCAAGGAAAAATTAACGGTTGTAGGCAGTCTCGCCGTGGGATGTGATGTCGAGGCCTTCGCGCTCGTCTTCTTCGCTCACACGCAGACCAATGGTCAGGTCCACCACCTTGAAGGCGATGAACGACACCACGCCGGACCAGACCACGGTGGTCAACACCGCTTTGGCTTGGACCCAGACTTGCGATGCGATGGAGTAGTCGGCACTGGTCACCATGGAAGCGGTCACCCAGTCTGCCACGTAGCCAGGACCACCCAAGGCGGGCGAGTTGAACACCCCGGTCAACAGGGCACCGACGATACCGCCGATACCGTGCACACCAAACACATCCAATGAGTCATCGGCTTTCAGAATTTTCTTCAGGCCGTTAACACCCCACAGGCAGGCAAAGCCGCCGACTGCACCAATGATCAAGGCACCACCGATGCCGACGTTACCTGCGGCTGGCGTGATCGCCACCAAGCCCGCTACTGCACCGGATGCGCCACCCAGCATGGAGGCTTTGCCGCGCATCAGCGCTTCACCGAGGCACCAGGCCAGCACAGCCGCTGCTGTTGCAGCAAAGGTATTGATGAAGGCCAGTGCTGCAAAACCGTTGGCTTCGAGGGCCGAGCCGGCGTTGAAACCGAACCAACCCACCCACAACAGGGAGGCACCCACCATCGTCATCGTCAGGCTGTGAGGGGCCATGGCTTCCTTGCCGTAACCGATCCGCTTGCCGACCATGAAGGCGCCGACCAAACCAGCGACCGCTGCATTGATGTGCACTACCGTGCCGCCGGCAAAGTCCAGCGCACCGGACTGCCACAGGTAACCGCCCTTGGCGTTCATCGCGTCAACCAAGTCTTTGGTGCCGTAAGCGTCAGGTCCCATCCAGAACCAGACCATGTGGGCAATCGGGGCGTAGCTGAAGGTGAACCACAGGACCATGAACATCAACACAGCCGAGAACTTCATGCGTTCAGCAAAAGCACCGACGATCAGGGCACAGGTGATACCGGCGAACGTAGCCTGGAAGGCGGCAAACACGATCTCGGGAATCACAACGCCCTTGCTAAAGGTGGCTGCGTTGGCAAAGGTGCCAGCTGCGTTATCCCAGATGCCCTTCATGAAGAGTCGGTCAAAGCCGCCGATGAAGGCGTTGCCTTCCGTGAATGCCAGACTGTAGCCATACAGGAACCACAGCACGACGATCAGGGAGAACGTCACCAACACCTGCATCAGGACGGACAGCATGTTCTTGGAGCGAACCAGGCCACCGTAGAACAATGCCAAGCCAGGCACCGTCATCAGGATGACAAGCAAGGTGGAGACCATCATCCAGGCGGTATCGCCCTTGTTGGGGACGGGGGCCGAGGCAGCAGCGGCAGGTGCCGAGGCGGTCACCGCTGCCGCAGCGGCTGCAGGTGCCGCGGCTGGCGCAGCCGCTTCAGTGGGCTTGGTTTCAGCAGAGGCGGACGCAGCAGGCGCCGAGGCAGTCGGCGCAGCGGCAGGAGTTTCTGCCAGTGCGGCAACGCCGCCTGTCAAAAGACTCAGGCCCAGCGCGAGGGAGGCAAGTAGTTTTTTCATGTGGATGTTCTCGTGTCAGTGTTGCGAGGGCGTTACAGCGCTTCTTTGCCGGTTTCACCGGTGCGGATGCGAACGACTTGTTCAAGGTTGTAGACAAAGATCTTGCCGTCGCCGATCTTGCCGGTGCGGGCCGCACCTTCGATCGCTTCGATGACCTGGTCGACCAGGGGATCGTCAATGGCGGCTTCGATCTTCACCTTGGGCAAAAAGTCGACCACGTACTCAGCGCCGCGGTACAGCTCGGTGTGGCCTTTTTGACGGCCAAAACCCTTGACTTCAGTCACGGTGATGCCCTGCACGCCGATGGCCGAGAGTGCTTCACGCACTTCGTCCAGCTTGAAGGGTTTGATGATGGCGGTAACGAGTTTCATGATTTCTCCTTGGAATGGAAATGTTCGGGGGTGGGCAGCGAATTCAGGTTCATCAGCGTCTCCAACAAAGTTATCGGACGAACGTTTAAAGCATGCTTCATGCCAGCCTCATTTTTCATAAGGAATTAGCTCGTGGTGTGAGCACATATGGCTTGCGGTAAGATGGCTGTATAAAAAAACAGGTGGCACTGTCTTGGTGCAATCGTGTTGGGTGCAGGTTCTTTTTGCGCACCCTTTTAAGGAAGAATGATCATGAGTTTGTCTTTGGTGCAAAGTCGTGCCTTGCTGGGTCTGGATGCCACCGCTGTCACGGTCGAAGTTCATCTGGCCAACGGGCTTCCCAGTTTTACCCTTGTTGGTTTGGCCGATGTGGAAGTCAAGGAAGCCCGCGAGCGGGTGCGTTGCGCGATCCAGAACTCAGGGCTCGAATTCCCGCATAACAAAAGAATCACGGTCAACCTGGCCCCGGCTGACCTGCCCAAAGACTCTGGCCGCTTCGACTTGCCGATTGCGCTGGGCATTCTGGCCGCCAGCGGACAGATCGACGCCAGCAAACTTGCGGGCCACGAATTTGCAGGGGAGTTGTCGCTCTCGGGCGAGTTGCGGCCAGTTCGCGGGGCCTTGGCCATGAGCCTGGCCCTGCACGCGGGCCGGGTCGTGACGCAACTGGTGCTGCCCCCTGACAGCGCCGAAGAAGCCGCCCTGGTGCCTGATGCGCAGGTGTACCGGGCTCAGCATCTGTTGGACGTGGTGCAGCACTTTTTGCCACAAACCGCCGATACCCCGCCTCCCGAACCCTCGCTGGGTTGGTCGCGTGTGATGACCGCGCCCCGGTGTCAAGACGCTGTTTATCCTGATTTGGCCGATGTCAAAGGCCAGTTGGGAGCCAAGCGGGCGCTGGAAATCGCAGCGGCTGGCGGTCATAGCCTGCTGCTGATGGGTCCACCTGGTTCGGGTAAATCGATGTTGGCGCAGCGTTTTGCCGGTTTGTTGCCGGCCATGACCACTGTTGAGGCGCTGCAAAGCGCTGCGGTGGCGAGTCTGGGTGGGCGTTTTTCGTTGGACCGCTGGGCGCAGCGCCCGACTTGTAGTCCGCACCACACCGCCAGCGCTGTGGCGCTGGTCGGTGGTGGCTCACCCCCACGTCCAGGAGAAATATCGCTGGCGCACCATGGCGTTTTATTTCTTGACGAATTGCCTGAATTTCCAAGGGCCGCTTTGGAGGCGCTGCGTGAGCCCTTGGAGTCGGGCACCATCACCATTTCACGCGCAGCGCGGCGGGCCGAGTTCCCGGCTCGTTTTCAACTGATCGGCGCCATGAATCCTTGTCCCTGTGGTTACCTTGGTTCCGTGCAGCAAGCCTGCCGTTGTACGCCTGATCAAATTTCGCGTTACCAGGGCAAGCTGAGTGGCCCGCTGATTGACCGTATCGATCTGCATGTGGAAGTGCCGGCCATGCCACCGACCGATTTGATGCTGGCGCAGGCCGGTGAATCAACAGCGGCCATTCGGGCCCGCTGCACGGCGGCCCGTGAGCGCGCCATGGTGCGCCAAGGCAAGTCCAATCAGGCCTTGCAGGGTCAGGAAATTGATACCCATGTGTTGCTGGATGAGGCTGCGACCAAGTTTTTGAATGTGGCCGCCACCCGCCTGGGTTGGTCCGCCCGAAGTACGCACCGTGCATTGAAGGTGGCACGCACTATCGCCGATCTGGCCGGTGCCCACAACACCCAAGTTGGCCATGTGGCTGAAGCGATGCAATACCGGCGCGCACTACGCGGCGCAGGTTCTGCGTAAACCCGGCGCTAAGTGCTTACCGGCTCAAGCGATTGGGGCGAGATTTTTGGGCGGCTGGCAGCAAGCCCACGAACATATCGGTGATAGGGGAAATGCGCGCATGGGCCACAGACTCACCTTGCAAACTGGCCATCAGGGTAAGCACATCCGAGCGCAAATACCACAGGGACTGGATATCGGGTGAGTACAGCACTTGGGCCAGCACGCGCGCTGAGCGGCTCTCATTTCCCAGCCCCTCAATGCAGTCGATCATCGCCTGACGGATGTCCTTGACCCGGTTTTCTGGGCTCGGCTCATCCACTGAGTCGGAAAACAGACTCATCAGACTAGATGCAAATTTTGATGTTTTCCAACTCATGCTTGGATGACTACTGGTGCTGTGAGGCGCGTGGATTAAAGAAAAGCTATTTGAGCATCAAGCGGGTCAGGCAAACGTTTCAAAGAGTGATGACATGTAACAAGCCCGCCTAAGGGTTATCGTACGGCCTGGTGCAAAGTGTTGCCTTCAATGATCACTTTGACGCCCACCGAGGCGGGCGTGGCTTGCTCCAGTGTGCGGGTGCTGCCATCTTCCATGTGCACCTGAACTTCGTAGACCGTTTCTTTCTTCATCTTTTTCTCAACCGTGTTGCCGGCAAAACCGCCGCCCACCGCGCCCAGAATGGTGGCCAGGGCTTTGCCATTGCCGTTGCCAATCTGGTTGCCGACCACGGCACCCAAGACGCCGCCTGCAATCGCGCCACCACCGCCAGCGGTGCCGTCACGTTGGATTGGGGTGACGGACTCCACCGTGCCGCAGTTGGCGCAAATCGGTTTGATCACGGGCGCAGCAGGATGATTGACCGCTTCGTTGGGGTGGACGGAGTTGGCCGCCGTGCCTGCGGGGGGGGGCGGGCTCATCGGCGTGGTGCTATGGTTTGCTATCGATTTTGAAGCTGTTACGGCATGTCGAACGGGGGCTGCAGGTGGTTTTGGTGCAACAGCCTTGACGCTTTCAATCGGCAATGCCGCCGATACCTTGGGTTCAGGCGTCGGCGCAAGGACGGGCAGTGGTGTGACACTGGCGGCTGCCATGGGCGCTGACACGGTGGCATCAAGCGTCGCTAACTTGGGCTCTTCGGTCCGGGTCTGCATACGGATCAGGGTGGCGCCCATCGCCAGCACGGCAATACCGAGGACGCCCACGGCGGCCCACAGGGGTTTGTTGACGTTTGATGCAGTTTTAAGCGGTTCGACAGGCATGTTCATAGGAGTTTCCTTGGCAAAGACCCGCAGTGGGTCTGAAAATTGGAGGTGAAAAATTGGCTCTCCCTGCGTAACGGCTGAGAGTCACTTAAGTAAACACAAGGCGTGAAAATGCCCTGTGAAGTTTGTAACCGGGCGTTATCGCGGGCGCTTGCGAATGTGCAAGCCCCGTGCAAGTGGTTACAAGTTGGGCGCCAACAAGCGCTGCAGCGCTTGGCTCTCCATGTGGCGTCGGGCGGCCAGGTCTTTGAGTTGGTCTTCACCAATCTTGCCGACGCTGAAATAGGTGCTGTCAGGGTGCGCCAGATAAAAGCCGCTCACGCTCGCGGCCGGTGTCATGGCCAGACTCTCGGTCAGGCCCATGCCGATGTCTTCGCACTGCAGCAAGTCAAACATGGCTTGTTTGGCGCTGTGGTCTGGGCAGGCCGGGTAGCCGGGCGCAGGGCGAATACCCTGGTATTTTTCGGCAATCAGCGCCTCGGGCGTTAACGCTTCGCTGGGCGCGTAGCCCCACAAATCGGTTCGCACGCGGTGGTGCAGGTACTCGGCAAACGCCTCGGCCAAGCGGTCCGCCAGCGACTTGAGCAAGATGGCGGAGTAGTCGTCGTGGGCGGATTCAAACAGCTTTTCGCGTTTGTCCACGCCGATGCCGGCGGTGACCGCGAAGACGCCCACGTAGTCCGCAATGTTCAAGGCTTTTAGGCCTGTAGCCCCCGTCGATTCTGCGTGAGTAGCTGCATTATTTATAGCATCCGACTTGGGCGCCACAAAATCGGCCAGGCAGCGACTCGGGCGCATCACGCCGTCAATCACCTGTTTTTCGGTTTGCTGGCGCAGGCCGTACCAGGTCATGGCGACCTCGGTGCGGCTTTCGTCGGTGTACAGCTCAATGTCGTCATCGTTGACCGAATTGGCGGGGTACAAGCCGATCACGCCATTGGCGGTGAGCCAGCGGCCTTCGATCAATTTCTTGAGCATGGCCTGCCCATCGGCATAGACCTTGGTGGCTTCAACGCCGACGACTTCGTCTTTGAGGATGGCAGGAAACGGACCGGCCAGGTCCCAGGTCTGGAAGAACGGACCCCAGTCGATGAATTTGGCCAACTCGCCCAAATCAAAATTCTTGAACACCCGGCGGCCGATGAATTTGGGTTTGGTGGCGGTGTATTGGGTCCAGTCCACCGGTGTTTTGTTGGCGCGGGCTTTGGCCAGCGGCCACATCGGGGTCTGCTTTTTATTGGCGTGCAGTTGGCGCACGTGTTCGTAATCGGCGTTGAGTTCCGTCACGTATTTCTCGGCCTGCTCACCCAACAGCCCTTGCGCCACGCCCACACCGCGCGAGGCATCCGGCACATAAACAACAGGGCCGTCGTAATGCGGCGCAATCTTGACGGCGGTGTGCACGCGCGAGGTGGTGGCGCCGCCAATCATCAGCGGCAGCTTGCGCAGGCGAAAGTAATCGTCCTTTTGCATCTCGGCGGCCACGTACTGCATCTCTTCCAGACTCGGTGTGATCAGGCCCGACAGGCCGATGATGTCGGCACCCTCGGCCTTGGCACGCGCCAGAATTTCGTGACACGGCACCATCACGCCCATGTTGACCACGTCAAAGTTATTGCATTGCAGCACCACGGTGACGATGTTTTTGCCAATGTCGTGCACATCGCCCTTGACCGTGGCAATGATGATCTTGCCCTTGGTTTTGACGTCGCGCCCAGCGGCTTCATCGAGTCGCTTTTCTTCTTCAATGTACGGAATCAGGTGCGCCACGGCTTGTTTCATCACGCGGGCGCTTTTCACCACCTGAGGCAAAAACATCTTGCCTTGGCCGAACAAGTCGCCCACCACGTTCATGCCGGCCATCAGCGGGCCTTCAATCACATGCAGCGGTCGGCCGCCCTTGGCCAGCACGGCTTGGTAGGCTTCTTCGGTGTCTTCGGTGATGAAATCGGTGACCCCATGCACCATCGCGTGGCTCAGACGCTGCTCGACGGTAGCTGGATGGTCTGGCGTGCCGCGCCAGGCCAGCTTGGTGGTTTCGTCCTTGGCCGCACCCTTGGCGCTGTCGGCAATCTCGACCAAGCGCTCACCGGCGTCGGGGCGGCGGTTCAGCACCACATCTTCGACGCGCTCGCGCAGGATGGGCTCCAGGTCGTCATAAACGCCGACCATGCCCGCGTTGACGATGCCCATGTCCATACCGGCCTTGATCGCGTGGTACAAAAACACGGTGTGAATCGCCTCGCGCACCGGGTCGTTGCCCCGGAAGCTGAACGACACGTTCGACACGCCGCCCGACACCTTCGCGCCCGGCAAGTTGGCCTTGATCCAGCGCGTGGCGTTGATGAAATCGACCGCGTAGTTGTTGTGTTCTTCGATGCCGGTGGCAATGGCGAAGATGTTGGGGTCAAAAATGATGTCTTCTGCGGGGAAGCCCACCTCGTCCACCAGAATGCGGTAGGCCCGCTCGCAAATCTCAATTTTGCGCTGGTAGGTGTCGGCCTGGCCCTGTTCGTCAAACGCCATCACCACGGCCGCCGCGCCATAGCGGCGCAGCAGTTTGGCGTGGTGTTTGAAAGCGTCCACGCCTTCCTTCATGCTGATCGAGTTGACCACCGCTTTGCCCTGCACACAGCGCAACCCGGCCTCGATCACGCTCCATTTGCTGGAGTCAATCATCACCGGCACGCGCGAAATATCGGGCTCGGAGGCCATCAGGTTCAAGAAGCGCACCATGGCCGCCTGGCTGTCGAGCATCGCCTCGTCCATGTTGACGTCGATGATCTGGGCGCCGTTTTCCACTTGCTGGCGCGCCACTGACAGCGCCTGCTCATACTCGCCGTTCAAAATCATGCGGGCGAAGGCTTTGGAGCCGGTCACGTTGGTGCGCTCGCCAATGTTGACGAAGGTGGCGCTGGGGGCATTGCCTTCAGCACGGTCTTCGGCTGAGTAGACGGCACCAATGGTCACCGGCTCCAGACCGGATAATTTCATGGGGGGAACAATAATTTCAGACATGCGTCTCACCTGTGGATTTCAAAAAGCAGGTGAGCGTCGTTGGGAACTCCAAGCCTGACAGGCCGTGTGACCCGCTGCAACGCTCCTTGGAAGGGTTGGATTTTAAGGGCTTTGCGAGGGGGTCATGAGAGTCGAGTGTGCTGGTTTTTCATTTGCTATATAAATAATAGCTACTGGGGCAGGATGCATCTGCGCTACGTGTCAAAAAGTGCATGAACGTCCACAAATCGATGTTCAAATAAACTTGAGCTGATTCCTGTGTAAAGGCCTTTCATCAACTCTTGGGCGCAGCGGCATGAAGCAATTTGAATTCCGGCTCAATATTACGGAACAACAGTACCTGAACTACTACCGGGGGTCGGTCAAACAAGTCATTGTCAGGAGCACCACTGGCGCAACGATTCAGTTCCCAGCCTCGCTGCTCACAAAGTTTGTAACTTCTGGCGGGGTCCAAGGTCACTTTATGCTGACTTGCGACGAGGCACACAAAGGGTCTGAAGTCCGACGGTTGGACTAATCATTCAGCCATAATTTCTCAATCAACTCTGCGACAGCGCAAGCATGACTCTCTCATTTCGTCTGATTTGCTTATGTTCTTTCTTGACTCTAGGGCTGCCATTCAATAGCCATGCCCAGGGTCCGGAAAAATGCGCCTCATCGATCGTTCAAGTAAAAGACTTGCTGAATGATCAGGCGTTCTCTTTAAAGTGGGAAGAGACCACGATGGATGATGGAAAACCCCTTAAAGTGACTATTGCCGAAAAAAACGGAGTTCTTTCCTTGGAGTTCATCAAAACGACAAAAGGTCTTTGGGCGGATATTTCTGGCGTGATTTGCAAAACGGACAAGGTGATAGAAATCAGATTTACCGCAGAGCAGATTCGCTTTGGGCCGGCGGCAAGTTGGGTGCTGCGCTTTGCGTTGAGCAACGGCGGAAAATTCACATTGACAAAAATCGGAGAAAAACAGTTGCAAGTGGCGACGACGGGATGGAGCGGTATTTTTTCTCCGGTGGTCAATGAGTGATTGACCTTCATAGGCCGGAACACGTTCGCACAATGGCTCGTTGGCAACAATAGCCGCGCCAACCCGCCGCGACGGTGCAAAGTTCCGTTCAGTTCCCCAGCCAAAGCGCCGGACTGCGCTGGTGCTGCACGCAGGCCAGAACCGAGACGCGTTGCTCGCTCAATAGCTCAAAATGCAGCGCATAAGGGAAGCGCCGCAGCCAGATGCGGCGAAAGCGGCCCCGGCTTGGTGGAAAGGCTTGCGGGTTGCGAGTCAACTGTTCTTCAATCGCCGCCACGACCCGCAAAAAATCGCCGCCCAAACCATAGGATTGCTGTTCATGCGCAGCAAAAGCCTGGGCAATCTCGGCCAGCGCAGCGGCTTCAAAAATGACCTGCCAGGTCACAGGCTCACGCCCAGCGCTTGGGCAATTTGCGCCAGGCCCTTGCCTTGGGCTGGATGACTGTCACGCCAGACGGCGCGGCGTTCCAGTTCGTCCAGCACGTCGGGCCGGGTTTCCATGCCGGTCTCTGCGGCAAACTCATCCCACAGGTCTTCCACCAACTGCAGGCGCTCGAACCGGCCCAGATGGGCCACCGGTTGCAGGTTGGGTTTCACGCCGCTTCTTTGTAAAAGTACGACTTCTGCAGCACGCGCCCGGCCAGCGGTTTCACGGCGTCGCTGATCGCGCCAATGTGCTCCGGCGTGGTGCCGCAACAGCCGCCCACGATGTTGACCAGACCTTCGGCAGCAAACTCGTGCAGCAGACGGCTGGTGTCGGCGGGGGTTTCGTCAAAGCCGGTGTCGCTCATCGGGTTGGGCAGGCCGGCGTTGGGGTAGCAGCTGATGAAGGTGTCGGGCGCGACGCGGGCCAGTTCCTGAATGTAAGGGCGCATCAAGGTGGCGCCCAAAGCGCAGTTCAGGCCGATGGCCAGCGGCTGGGCGTGGCGCACGCTGTACCAGAAGGCTGTGACGGTCTGGCCGCTCAAAATACGCCCGGACGCGTCGGTCACGGTGCCGCTGATGATGATCGGCAGGCGTTCGCCCGAGGCTTCAAAGTATTCGTCGATGGCAAACAGGGCGGCTTTGGCGTTGAGCGTGTCAAAAATGGTTTCCACCAGCAGCACGTCGGCGCCGCCTTCGACCAAGGCTTTGGTCTGGTCGTAATAAGCCGCGCGCAACTGTTCAAACGTCACGTTGCGGGCGCCGGGGTCGTTCACATCGGGGCTGATGCTGGCGGTTTTGGGCGTGGGGCCGAGGGCGCCCAGCACAAAGCGCGGTTTGTCGGGGGTCGAAAATTTGTCGCAGGCGGCGCGGGCCAGTTTTGCCGATTCCAGGTTCATCTCATAGGCCAGGTCGGCCATGTCGTAATCGGCCTGGGCGACAGTGGTGGCGCCAAAGGTGTTGGTCTCAATCATGTCGGCCCCGGCGGCCAGATAACGTTCGTGGATGCTGCTGATCACGTCTGGGCGCGTCAGCGAGAGCAACTCGTTGTTGCCTTTCACATCTTTGTGGAAATCCTTGAAGCGCTCGCCCCGGTACTGGGCTTCGTCGAGCTTGAAGCGCTGGATCATGGTGCCCATGGCGCCGTCCAGAATCATGATGCGGTGGGACAAAATGTCTGGCAGGGCTTGGGCGCGGGTGTAGTGGAGTGCTTTCATAGGTCGGTATTGTAGAAAGCCGGAACCGGTTGCGGCCAGCCCCCGGCCCAAAAACCCCGGACAATAGCGGCATGAAACACCTGCTTCCAAAAGAAACCTGGGCGCTGATCCAGCAACAACCCGATGTGCTGTTCCTTGATGTGCGCATGGAGATCGAGTCCCAGTACGTGGGGCGCCCACCCGGCGTGGTCAATATTCCCTGGTACGACTGCCCTGATTTCAAACCCAACCCGGCCGCGTTTGTGCAGGCGGTGGAAAAAATCGCCAAGAGCAAAGACCAACCGGTGGTGCTGATTTGTCGCAGCGGCCTGCGCTCGGTGGATGGTGGCCGGGTGCTGGAGCAAGCCGGCTTCAGCCAGGTCATCAATGTGCTGGACGGTTTTGAGGGTGAGTTGGACGACAACGACCAACGCGGCACCGAAAGCGGTTGGCGCTTTGACGGTCTTCCCTGGACCCAGACTTAATCGGTGTTTTTAAGGTAAATAGGCCTCTAGCCCCCGTGTTATCTGCGTAAGCAGCTATTAATAATATAGCGTAAGATTTTGTCAATTCATCTCATTCTTCAAGAAGTCTTTGGCTACGGCGCGTTCCGTGGTCCCCAGCAAGCCATCATCGAACACGTGGTGGTCGGCGGCGATGCGCTGGTGCTGATGCCCACCGGCGGCGGTAAATCGCTGTGCTACCAGATCCCGGCGATTGCGCGTGAGCAGGCCGGGCAGGGCATCACGGTGGTGATTTCGCCGCTGATCGCGCTGATGCACGACCAGGTTGGCGCGTTGCACGAGGCCGGGGTGAGTGCCGAGTATTTGAACTCGACACTGTCGTATGAGCAGGCCTTGCAGATCGAGAAACGCCTGCTGCGCGGCGACATCACCCTCTTGTATGCGGCACCGGAGCGGGTCACCAACCCCCGTTTTCTGGAACAGCTTGACTCTTTGTACGCGCGGGGCAAGTTGAGCCTGTTTGCCATCGACGAGGCGCATTGTGTCAGTCAGTGGGGCCACGACTTCCGGCCCGAGTACCGGGCCTTGTCGGTGCTGCACGAGCGCTATGGCAACGTGCCGCGCATCGCGCTCACCGCCACCGCCGATGCGCTGACCCGCGCCGACATCGTGGAGCGCCTGCAGTTGCAGGATGCGCGCCTGTTCATCAGCAGTTTCGACCGGCCCAACATCAGCTACACCATCGTCGAGAAGACGCAGGCCACGCAGCAGTTGCTGCGCTTTATCATGAACGAACACATGGGCGAAGCAGGCATCGTCTATTGCCAGTCGCGCAAGCGGGTAGAAGACATTGCCAATGTGTTGTGCGAAGAAGGCATTGCCGCCTTGCCCTACCACGCCGGGCTGGACGTGAAGGTGCGCCAAGCGAATCAGGACCAGTTTCTGCGCAGCGAAGGCATTGTGATGGTGGCCACCATTGCCTTCGGCATGGGCATCGACAAGCCCGATGTGCGTTTTGTGGCGCACCTGGACATGCCCAAAAACATTGAAGGTTATTACCAGGAAACCGGCCGTGCCGGGCGCGATGGCGAGGCCGCCGACGCCTGGATGTGCTACGGCCTGCAAGACGTGGTGAACCAGCGCCGCATGATCGACGAGAGCCCGGCCGGTGAAGAATTCAAGCAAGGGCTGCGCGGCAAACTCGACGCGCTGCTGGGCCTGAGCGAGGCCACCGATTGCCGCCGCGTGCGCTTGCTGCACTACTTTGGCGAAGATTACGGTGGGGGGGGGGCCGCACACGAAGTGGCCAGCGTGGGGGCGCGTTGCGGCAATTGCGACAACTGCCTGCACCCGCCCGCGGTATGGGACGGCACCGAGGCGGCCCGCAAACTGCTCAGCACCATCTACCGAGTGCAGCAAATGGGGGGCAGCTATGGCGCTGTGCACATCATGGATATTTTGCGCGGCAAAGCCACCGAAAAAGTGCTTCAGCGCGGACACGAAACCCTGAGCACCTTTGGCATTGGCGCCGATTTGAGCGAGCAGCAGTTGCGCGGCGTGCTGCGCCAGTTGATTGCGATCGACGCCGTGGCCGTCAATGCCGAAGCGTTCAACACCCTGCAACTCACCGACGCCTCGCGCGCCGTGCTCAAGGGCGAAGTGCCGGTGCAGTTGCGCGCCTCGGTCTCGACGCCGACCGAGCGCAAATCCAAACGCAGCAGCCACTCCAGCGTGGCTCCCAAAGTGCCCGCGTCACTCGATGCCGAAGGGCAGGAGCGCTATGTGGCCCTGAAAGCCTGGCGCGCCGAAGTGGCCAAGGAGCACAACCTGCCGGCCTATGTGATCTTTCACGATGCCACGCTGGCGGCAATTGCCCAACGCGCTCCGCAGTCGCTCGATGACCTGCAAGGCATCACCGGCATCGGCGCGAAAAAGCTCGAAGCCTATGGGCAGGATGTACTGCGGGTGGTCGAGCAGGTTTAGGTGTTTTTGGGCTCTAGCCCCCGTGTTGCTTGCGTAAGCAGCTATTAAATAAATAGCGTATGACGGTTCAGCGTCCGAGCACCGGGAATAGTTTGATCAGCCCATCGGACATCACTTCGACCGCCAGCGCCGCCAGAATCAGGCCCATCAGGCGCGTCATGACGTTGATGCCGGTTTTGCCCAGCACGCGGGCAATCGGTTGCGCCAGCGAAAAGCACACGGCGGTGGCCAGCGCAATGACCACGCCGTAGCCCACCAACGTCGTCAGTTGCAGAATGGTTTTGGCCTTGTCGGCATAAATCACGACCGTGGACATGGTGGCCGGACCGGTCAGCAGCGGAATGGTGAGCGGCACCACCGCAATGCTGGCGCGGGCGGCGGCGTCGTGCATTTCTTCTTCGTTGGACTTGGCCTCGGCCGGTTGCGCGTTCAGCATCGCCAGCGCCGAGGTCAGCAGCAGCATGCCGCCACCGACCTGAAAACTGGCCAGCGAGATGCCAAAAAACGCCAGAATGTGCAGCCCCATCAGCGCGCTGATGGCAATCACCACAAACGTGCTGAAGGACGCAATCAGGATCGTGCGGCGGCGTTGCTCGCTGGTGAAGTCTTGCGTGTAGTGGATGAAAAACGGAACGATGGCCAACGGGTTGACGATGGCCAGCAGAGTGACGAGTGGTTTGAAATCCATCGCAGGATTTTAGAGGTCAATCCAACTCAATCAGCAAATCCTTGGCGTTGATCGTCTCACCGGGGCGCACATGCACCGACTTGACCGTGGCGTCGCGCTCGGCAGTGAGCTGGGTTTCCATCTTCATCGCCTCCATCGACAACAGCGGGTCGCCCTTGGCTACCTTTTGTCCGACCTTCACTGCCACCGTCACCACCATGCCCGGCATTGGCGCGCCCACGTGCTTGGGGTTGCCCTCTTCGGCCTTGGCTTTGGCGTGGCCGGTGCCGACCAGCCCGGCCTTGGGCACGCGCACCGTGCGCGGTTGGCCGTTGAGCTCAAAGAACACCTTGATCTTGCCTTCTTCGTCCACCGTGTCAGAGCGCCCGGTCTGGCGCACCACCAGCGTCTTGCCCTTGTCGATGTCAATCGAAATTTCTTCGCGGTCGAGCAGGCCGTAGAAGAACGGCGAGGTCGGCAGTAAGGAAACATCGCTGAACTCGCGGCGGTGCTCGGCGTAGTCCTTGAATACTTTGGGGTACATCAGGTACGACGCCAGATCGGTGTCGCTGACCTTGCGGCCAATCGCATGCTCGGCCTCCAGCCGCTTGGCCTCCAGATCAACCGGCGCCAGGTGGTCACCGGCGCGGCCCTGCATCGGCGCCTCGCCGCGCAGCACCTTGCTCTCCAGCGCTTTGGGGAAGCCGTCCGGCGGAAAGCCCAGTTCGCCCTTGAACAGCGACACCACTGATTCGGGGAAGTCAATGTCCCGCGCCGGGTTGCTCACATCGGCCGGTTTCAGGTCGTTGACGACCATGAACAGCGCCAGGTCGCCCACCACCTTGGAGGTCGG
>NZ_JBAWYV010000034.1:0-31725 GCF_037143375.1 Rhodoferax sp.
CTAGCTTGCACAAGCTCTCAGACTTTATAAAGATCTGCCTTCTGGCGCTGGGGATCGGCTTACTTTCTGCGTCCACCACAGAAATCGTTGACTGGCTCGTCCCGTCTTTCATCGACGCCCATAGCTTCTCTCAAAACCTGGCGGGCCATATTCTCGGCATTGTGGTGGTGACGCCCCTCCTGCTGGTCTGGCGCAGCTTGCCGGACGGCTGGCCCTCATTTTGGATGAGTGCAGAGGCGGCGTTGATTATTGGTCTGTCGTTTCTTGTGGGACAGGTGCTGTTCCTCGACTGGTTTCACGACTCGCTCGGATTGGTCGCGCGCGGCTACTGGATGTACCTGTTCATCACCTGGGCCGCGATCCGCTTGGGGCTGCACGGCACGGTCCTGATTCTGGCGATCACGGCGGCGCAGGGTATCGTCGGCGCTCAAAAGCACCTGGGCTTCTTCGCCAACGATATCGAGGCGACCCACCTTGCCAATTACTTTTTTTACATCCTGATCCTGTCGACGGTCGGCATGGCCTTGGCGACCTATTTGCTCGAACGAAAGCGTGCGCTGGCCGAACTGAAACAACACCGTGACCAGCTCGAACAACAGGTGCAAGCCCGAACCGAAGACCTGCAACACCAGTTGCAGGAAATGGTGACCCTCAACCATCGACTGGAAGAAACCCAGAACCAGTTGCTGCAGTCTGAAAAAATGGCGTCGCTCGGGCAACTGGCGGCGGGTGTCGCGCACGAGATCAACAACCCGGTCGGGTTCATCACCTCCAATCTCGGCTCGCTGAAGAAATACGTTGAAGACGTATTTGAAATACTCGCCGCCTATGAGACCGCCATCAGTCCTTCGGCAACGCCGCAGGCTTTGACCCGGCTTGCCGAGTTGAAGACGGAAAAAGAGTTCGACTTCATTCAAACCGATGTTGTCGAATTGCTGCGCGAATCGAAGAGTGGTCTGGAGCGGGTCAAGAAAATCGTCCTCGACCTCAAAAGTTTCTCGCACGTCAGCTCCAACGTATTCGAGTTGGCTGACATTCACGAATGCATCGAATCGACCTTGAACATCGTCTGGAACGAACTTAAATACAAGTGCGAAGTGACCCGAAACTTCGACCCGGCGCTTCCAAAAATTAGCTGTCGTCCATCGCAACTCAGCCAGGTCTTTATGAACCTGCTGGTGAATGCAGCCCAGGCGATTGAAACCAAAGGCGTGATCACTATCACGACGCGCTGTCTTGCCCCCGATTCGATCCAGGTGATTGTTCATGACACGGGCAAGGGCATTCCACCGGAGAATATCAAGCGGATATTCGACCCGTTTTTCACCACCAAACCAGTGGGTGAAGGCACAGGGCTGGGCCTGTCTCTCGCTTACGGCATCATCAACAGCCACCGGGGGAAAATCGACATCGAGAGCGAAGTGGGCCAAGGGACTCAATTCACATTGACACTCCCCATCGTTGCTATCGAACAGGGCCTGTAAAACAGTTTCCCCAAATTGGCGATACTCTTCGGGCGCGACCTTGTGACCACGCACCCGGCCTCCAGACCCCTTCGAAATGGCAACTTATGACCTCGCCCACCTTTTCCATGATCTCCCGCCGCACCTGGCTGACCGTTGCCACCGCCATCGGCCTGGCAACACAACAGGCGTTTGCCCAGGCTCGCCAACTGCTGCGCATTTCGACCCCCGCCGTGCCTGACGACTGGCACGCCAAAATGTGGACGGTGATGAAAGAGCAGCTCGACAAAACGGCGCCGGGCCTGTTTGATGTGCAAATCAGCCTCAACGCCTCGCTCTTCAAGCAAGGCGCCGAGCCGGTGGCGATGGCGCGTGGCAACCTGGAGATGACCACGATTTCGGCCTTTGACATCGCCAAGCTGGTGCCTGAGTTTTCCATCTTCACGGCCGGTTATGTGATTCGCGACCCGGCGCATTTGATGAAAGTGTTCAACGGCCCGATTGGGGACGAGATGTTCAAGCGCGTCAGCGAAAAAATGGATATCACGGTGCTGGCGCCCATTTACTACGGCACGCGCCAGCTCAACTTGCGCGATCTGCGCAAGGTCAACACCCCGGCCGACCTCAAGGGCGTCAAGCTGCGCATGCCGGGCAGCAAAGAATGGTTGTTTCTGGGCGAAGCACTTGGCGCCACGCCGACGCCGCTGGCCTTTGGCGAGGTCTATCTGGGCCTGCGCACCGGCACCATCGACGCGCAAGACAACCCCCTGCCCACCGTGAAAAGCGCCAAGTTTTATGAGGTTACCAAGCAGATTACGCTCACCAGCCACTTGGTGGATGCGTTGTTTATTGGGGTCTCCAACAAGCTCTGGAACGGCCTGAACCCGGATCAAAAAGCCAAGCTCAAAAGCGCCGCCCAAGCCGCCGCCCAGTACAACAACGCGCAGCGCATCGCCGATGAAAACCAGTTGCTGGCTTACTTCAAAAGCCAGGGCCTGACCGTGACCACACCCGATGTGGCGGCTTTTCAAAAGTCGGTGCAGGCGACTTACCTGCAATCCGCCTACGCCAAGGTCTGGCCCAAAGGATTGCTGGAGCGCATCAACGCCACGAAGTAAAGACGCCAGGGCTGAGACTTTTTAAGACAAATCAGGCTCTAGCCCCCGTTTTATCTGCGTAAGCAGCTATATTTATAATAGCTAAATACATCTCGACTCTGCCCATTTTCAAACCATCACCCATGTATAAGTTTTTACAACGCGGGGCCGAGGCCTTTGGCGTTTTGTTGTTTGCCTTGCTGTTCCTGGCATTTGTGGTGCAGGTGGCGGCGCGTTTTGTGTTCAACCAGCCGCTGGCCTGGACCGACGAGGCGGCAGTCATTTTGTATTTGTGGGCCATTTTGTGGGGCGCGGCGCTGGTCTGCAAAGACCATGAGAACGTCGCTTTTGACTTGCTGTACCAAAAAGCCTCGCCGCAAGTCAAGCGCGTGATGGCGCTGGCGGGCTGCGTTTTGATCGGCGGGCTGGCGGCCTGGGGCTTGCCCGGCTCGGTGGACTACATCGTGTTCATGCAGCGCGAATCGACGCCGGTGATGGGCCTGCCTTTTAACTGGGTGTTTGCCCCGTTTGCCTTGCTGCTGCTGGCGCTGGCCGTGCGCTACGCCTGGCGCATTTACCGCCTGCTGGGCAAAGACTGGAAGGCGTATTTATGAGCACCGCTTTGATCACCTTGCTGGCGGTGCTGGTGGGCGGCATGTTGCTGCGCGCACCGATCGCCTTTGCCATGTTGACCAGCGGCATTGCTTACCTGGTCGTCAAAGGGCAAGACATGGGCTTGGCCGCCGAGCAAGTGCTCAACGGCCTCTACAACGGCTACGTGTTGCTGGCAGTGCCGCTGTTTGTGTTTGCGGCCAACCTGATGAACGCGGGCAGCATCAGCGAACGCTTGTTCGAGTTGTCGCGCGTGCTGGTCGGGCGCACGCGCGGCGGGCTGGCGCAGGTGAACGTGGTGGTGAGCGTGATTTTTTCGGGCATGAGTGGCAGCGCTATTGCCGATGCCGCCGGGCCGGGCTTGGTCTCCATCAAGCAGATGCTCAAAAAGCCCGCCTACACGCCCGGTTTTGCCGGTGCCGTGGTGGTGGCCAGCGCCACCATTGGGCCGATTATTCCGCCCTCGATTCCGATGGTGATTTACGCGCTGGTGTCAGGCACCTCGGTCGGCGCGCTGTTCCTCGGTGGCATTTTGCCCGGCCTGCTGATGGCGGCGCTGCTGATGGTGGGCGTGTACCTCATCGCCACGAAACGCAACATGCCGCAGGACGACCCGATTGCCGCGCGCGACTACCCCGGCATCTTGATGCGCGGCTTTTTGCCCCTGACTTTGCCGGTGGTGTTGCTGGCCGGTATTTATTCAGGCGCCTTCACCCCGACTGAAGCGGCGGCCGTAGCCGCCCTGCACGCGCTGATTCTTTCTGCCGGGGTGTACCGCGCCTTCACGCCCAAGGCACTGTTTGCCGTGACGCTGGAGTCGCTGCGCGCCAGTGCCGTCATCACCATGATCATCGCGGCGGCCTACCTGCTGAACTACGCTTTTGCCACCGAAGGCATTCCGGGCCAACTGGCGCAGTGGGTGACCGGCCTGCACCTGAGCCAACTGCAGTTTCTGCTGCTGGTGAACGGTGTGTTTCTGGTGCTGGGCTGTTTTCTGGACGTGTCGGTGATGTTGCTGGTGTTTGTGCCGATGCTGATTCCCACCGCCAAACTGTTGGGCGTGGACCTGGTGCACTTTGGTGTGGTGGTGGTCGTCAACATGATGATCGGGCTCGTCACGCCGCCGTTTGGCATGCTGCTGTTTGTAACTAACGCGCTGACCGGCATCCCGCTCAAAGATCTGGTGCGCGAAGGCTGGCCGTTTACCGCGCTGCTGGTGTTGGCGCTGCTGCTATTGACTATTTTTCCGCAGATTGTGCTGTGGTTGCCGCAGACGATGGGCTATGTAACGCGCTGATCTGTCGCGTCAACCCGGTTCAAGCCCAACCAGCCAACCGCAGCCCCAAGCCCGCCAGCGCACAGGCGGCGATCACCGGCATCACGCCGACCTTGTAGCGCAGCAAGGCGACGGCGGCGGCTAACGCCAGCGCCAGTGCCGCCACGTCAATCCTTGAGACAAATTGACCTGTAGCCCCCGTCTTGACTGCGATATGCGCTATAAAAAATAGAGCTAAGCTGGCAATCACGCCGACCACCGCTGCGGTGATGGCGGTCAGCGGCGCGGTGAACTGCAGCTTGCCGTGGGTCGATTCCACCAGCGGGCCGCCCGCCAGAATGAAAATAAACGAGGGCAAAAAGGTGAACCAGGTCACCACCGTGGCGGCCAGTGCCGCGCCCAGAAAAAGCGCGTCCGGCCCCATCACCTGCTTGCCCCAGCCGCCCAGAAAGCCGACGAACGCCACCACCATGATCAGCGGCCCAGGCGTGGTTTCACCCAGCGCCAGACCATCCATCATCTGCGTCCCGCTCAACCAGCCAAAGTGCTCGACGCCGCCCTGGTACACATAGGGCAACACGGCATAGGCGCCGCCAAAGGTCAGTAATGCCGCCTTGGTGAAAAACCAACCCATTTGCGTCAGCGCGCCGCTCCAACCCTGCCAGACGATGAGGGCGCCCATCGGCAACAGCCAGAGCAAGCCGCCCACCGCCAGTACTGTGGCGAGGCGAGACTTCTTGAAGCGGGCGTGGGGCGGTGTCGGCGTGGTGTCGTCGATGACAAAACCGCGCTGCGCCTGCGCTGCCGAGCCAGATGCCGCGCTTTTGGCCGCACCATGCCCACCACCCGAAGCAAATTGCCGGGGCACCCAGCGCTGCCCCAACCAGCCGGTCAGCGCCGCCGCCAGCACCACGGCCGGGAACGGCACCTCCAAAAATGCAACCGCTACAAAACTCATAGCTGCTACCGCCCATAAAACGGGGGCTACCGTCGGTTTCTTCAATGTTTTTGAGCCGATGCGATGCACCGCCTGCAACACGATCGCCGCCACCGCCGGTTTGATGCCATAGAGCAACCCGGCCACCCACGCCACATTGCCAAACGCCACGTACACCCAGCTCAAGCCGATCAGGATGAAGAGCGACGGCAGCACAAACAGCGCGCCCGCCACCACGCCACCCCACGTGCGGTGCATCAGCCAGCCGATGTAGGTGGCGAGTTGTTGCGCCTCCGGGCCGGGCAGCAGCATGCAGTAGTTCAGTGCATGCAGAAAGCGCCCTTCGGAAATCCAGCGCTTTGTCTCCACCAGCTCGCGGTGCATGATGGCAATTTGCCCGGCCGGACCACCAAAGCTGATGAAGCCCAGGCGCAACCAGAACTTCAAGGCTTCGAAAAAGGGGATGGGATGCGCGTTCATGCCGGTTTCCAGTTGTGCGACTCATCGGTGCCCGCCACGGCGGTGCGGCACCAGGCGTACAGGGCGTCGTAGACCGGCATCATGGCATCGAGCATGGCGTGGTCGTCCGGCAGGACGTGCGACATGCCCAGCGATACCGCCAGCAAGCCGGCAGACTGCGGCGCCAGATCCAGCCGGTCGGTGTCGGCCCCGCGCACGATGTCCGCCAACTTGGCCAGCGCCGAGTCCGCCCCCAGCCGGTAAACAGACAGGAAAGCATCGAAGCTGCAGCGCTCGCCCTCGTGGGTGAACCGCGTGTCGGCCACCGACGCGTTCACATCGTAGGGTGTTGCGTTTTGGGCCAGCGCCACTGCGTGAATCTGCGCGCTGGGCACATACAAAAACTGCGCCTGCGCATCCACAAAACGGCGCACCAGCCACGGGCAGGCAATGCGGTCAATCTTGGGCCGCTCACGGGTTACCCAACGGGTGGCGCTGCCGACCGGCTTGGTGGCCAAGGGCAAATCTTGCTCGCGCCAAGCCTCGATGCCGCCTTGCAAAAAGCAGGCATTCACTCTGTGCTCACGCAGCGTCTGAGCCGTGGCCTGACTGACCTCATGACCGTGAACGCAATACACCAACACGGTCCTGGCGGTGGGCAGGCTGGTGACCCAGGTTGAAACCTGTAGCGGGTCACGCCGCAGGGCACCGGGTAGCGAAAAGGGAGAAGCCAGGAATGCCTCGGGCTTGCGCACATCGATGACCAGCGGGGCATCGTGCGTCGGCCATAGCGCCCACAATTCGGCTGGGGTACGGGAAAAAATAGAGGGTTTTGTGGTGTCCATAACGAATCCAATCAAGGTTGCAGCGTTTGGACGGGACACCGTCTTGGGGCCCGAAAGAGCCCGATGCCGGGGAGCTGAAGCCCCGACCTGCGCAATTTAGCACAGGTCAAGTTATTCTGCTGGTCGGCGTTTTAAAGTCAGCGCGACAGCCGATAGACCGAGGTTCCTGCCAGCAAATTGGGCGCAAACCGCACGGTGCGACCCTCCTGCAGGCCAAAGCTGTCGAGCACTTTGAGGCCGCTGCGCAGCGCCAGCACCGCCAGATCAGCGTGGGTGCCGACGCGGATGTTGGGCGTGTCGTACCACTGGTAGGGCAGGCGGCGGGTCACCGGCATGCGGCCCTTGAGCACGCTCAAGCGATTGGGCCAGTGGGCAAAATTGGGGAAGGCGACGATGCCGACGCGGCCCACGCGCACGGTTTCCCGCAGCATCACCTCGGCGTTGCGCAGGTGTTGCAGCGTGTCGATTTGCAGCACCACGTCGAACGAGGCATCGGCAAACATGCTCAACCCTTCGTCCAGATTGAGCTGGATGACATTGACGCCGCGCTTGACGCAGGCCAGCACATTGGCATCGGCGATCTCGACGCCGTAACCGGTGCAGCCACGGGTGTTCTGCAAGTGCGCCAGCAGGGCGCCGTCGCCACAGCCGAGGTCGAGCACGCGCGCGCCTTCAGGCACCAGCTTGGCAATGGCGTGCATAGTGGTGTGGTCGCTCATGCCGTTACCTCCTTCGCTACGCTATCAAAATAAGAGCTGACCACGCCCATATAACGGGGATCATCGAGCAAAAAGGCATCATGGCCGTGGGGCGCATCGATCTCGGCGTAGCTCACGTCGCGCTTGTTGTCGAGCAGGGCCTTGACGATCTCGCGGCTGCGCTTGGGTGAAAAACGCCAGTCGGTGGTGAAGCTCACCAGCAAAAACTTGCAGGTGGCACGGGCCAGCGCGTGGCTCAGATCGCCGCCATAGGTGCGGGCCGGATCGAAATAGTCGAGCGCCCGGGTGATCAGTAAATAGGTGTTGGCATCGAAGTACTCGGCAAACTTGTCGCCCTGGTAGCGCAGGTAACTCTCAATCTGGAATTCGGCTTCCAGCGTGCTGTACAGGTACGCGCCCTGGTTGCCGTCATGCGAGGCCGCCCGCAGATGGCGGCCAAACTTCTCGTTCATCACGTCATCGCTCAGGTAAGTGATGTGGCCGATCATGCGAGCGATGCGCAGGCCGCGTTTGGGCACGGTGCCGTGCTCGTAAAAGTGGCCGCCATGAAAATCAGGGTCGGTGGTGATGGCACGGCGCGCCACTTCATTGAAGGCAATGTTTTCGGCGGTGAGGTTGGGCGCACTGGCCACCACCACGGCGTGGCGCACGCGGTTGGGGTATTGCAGCGCCCAGCTCAGCGCCTGCATGCCGCCCAGTGAGCCACCCATCACGGCGGCCAGCACCTCAATGCCCAGGGCGTCGAGCAACCGGGCTTGCGCGTTAACCCAGTCTTCGACCGTGACCACCGGAAAATCGACACCGTAGACGCGGCCGGAATCGGGATTGATGTGCATCGGCCCGGTGGAGCCAAAACAAGAGCCCAGGTTGTTGACCCCGATGACAAAGAACTTGTTGGTGTCGAGTGATTTACCCGGTCCAATCATGTTTTCCCACCAGCCCTCGGACTTGTCCTGGCCTTCATAGACGCCCGCCACATGGTGTGAGGCGTTCAGGGCATGGCAAATCAGCACCGCGTTGGACTTGTCGGCATTGAGCCGGCCGTAAGTCTCAAAACTCAGCGAGTAGTCGCGCAGGGCTTCGCCACTTTGCAAGGGCAAAGCAGCCGCAAAGTGCATGGATTGGGGGATTGAAAACATCTTCATCAGTAGAGGGGCAGAGCTTGCTCGTTTGCATCGCTGCGGTTATTCCCGCCATGCGGAGCAGGGTGGCCGGGAAGTATAAACAACGACCCGGAATCAAGCTTCAGTCCAACGCTGCAAACCCTGATCGGGGGGTGTCTTTTTCGATTTCCCAGTCCTCGGGGTTCGCCACCAGATAGCACGCCCTTCCGACTGTCTTGGCCCGGTACATGGCAACGTCAGCGGCATTAACCAGTGAGGAAGCATCCCTTTGAAAATCAGGCAGCAATGTCGCCACGCCGATGCTAAAGGTCACCTGCTGCGAGACCGGCGATGCGGCATGCGGCATCGCTGCACTCTGCATTTTCTCCAGGCACTTCTGGGCGGTGTCGCAAGCGCGCTCCGCATCAGCGCCGGGCAGCAGCAGCACAAACTCTTCGCCCCCATAACGGGCCGCCACGTCACCCGCTCGACGCGCACATTGACCCAGCACCGACGCCACCAGACGTAAACAATCGTCACCCGCCAGATGACCGTAACGGTCATTGAACCGTTTGAAGTAGTCAATATCAATCATCAACAAACTCAAGGAGGTGCCACTTCGTGCCGCCCGTTGCCATTCGGTCGCCAGCAACTCATCAAAGCACCTCCGATTGGCAAGCCCCGTCAAACCATCTGTGGCCGACTGGCGAGCCAACTGCTGGTTACTCACCTCAAGGGTACGGATTTCACGTACCAACTCGGTCACATCTACCCGCACCACCACCATATAACCACCCGGCGAGCGGCTTTTATAGGTGTTGATCCATTGGTCACCCGGGAGCTCCTGCAACAGGTGTTCCGAGTGAAGATTGCGCGACTGAATGCGATGCGCCAACCATTCTTCCTCTTGCGTTCCAGATACCTCAAAAAGGTGGCGCGCCAGGTTGGCGCGCATCAAGGCTTCATAAGTCTGGCCTATGTGCGCCGGCAAAAGAAACCCGGCGTGAATATGGTTGACCTTGTCGTTGCAAAAAGACAGCCGATCGTCGGCGTCCCAGATCTCAATACCGATGCCCAGAGCGTCCAGGCTGGACGTCAGCAATTCCCAACCGTGGTGGTCGCCATACCGATTCGTCCACAATTCAACATGCGGGTCGAAGGTCTGTTTGGGGCCGCAGCCTGACCCGCTGTCAGGTCTGCCAATGCGTATATTCATCAGAGAAGCGTAGCGGCCAATCGTCTCGCCACCTATACATAAAAGTGCTGAGAATGACTACCCGGAAATTGGTAGTGCCCGCCCGAACCTTACACCTCGGCCAGTCCGGTGCGGATGGCGTAGCGGGTCAGTTCGGCCACGTTATGCAGTTCCAGCTTGCTCATGATGTTGCGACGATGCACATCCACGGTGCTGGCGGCAATGTGCAACTCCTCACCAATTTGCGGTGAGCTTTTGCCTTGCGCCAGCAGCCGCAGCACTTGTACCTCTCGCTGACCCAGGCGTTTGTTGGAGGCGACAAGCGCCGTGCCAGACCCCACGCGCCGACTGGCTTCAATCAACATGGCTGCCGAATCCGGGCACAGGTAGGCCTGGCCCTTGGCAGCGCTCTCGATCGCAAGCACCAGTTGCTGGCCAGCGGCTGATTTGACAACATAGGCGATGGCCCCGGCGTCCAGCATTTCCATCACGAACTGCTTGTAGCTGAAGGCCGACAGGGCCACCACCTGCAACTGCGGGTATTGGGCCCGCAAGTTGCGCGTGGCATCGATGCCGTTGACCTTGGGCATGCTCACATCCATCACCACCACATCGGGCGCACAGCGGTCCACGGCCGCTGCCACTTGTTCGCCGTCCCCGAGTTCGCCCACCACTTCAATGCCTGGCTCGCGCTCCAGCATCAAGCGCAGCGCTTCCCGAAACATGGTGTGGTCATCGACCAACAAGACCCGTATGGTCATAAAAGAGGTACGGTCAGGGTCACGGTGGTGCCGTGCCCCGGGTTGCTGAGCACGGTCACTTTGCCCCCCAAAAATCCCAGTCGCTCGCGCATGCTGATCAACCCAAAACCACCTTGGGTGCTCACCGCAGCCAAGGTGCTGGTATCAAAGCCAGCCCCGTCATCACTCACAGTAACGATCAGCGTTTTGCCCCGGCCCCGCGACAAAGTGACGCGGGCCAGTTCCACCCGGGCGTGCCTCGAAATATTGAGGAACAGTTCACGCAAGGCGCGAAACAGTGTGGCACTGACGGCCGGGTCCAGGGGCTTGGCTTTGCCGTCATCTTCAATGCTGACCTGCAACTGGTACATCCGGTGTACTTCATCGGCCAGCCACTGGATGGCGGGAACCAGGCCCAAATGATCCAGCATAGGCGGGTTCAGTGCCAAGGCCATGGCGCGCAGTTTGCCATTGGCCTGCGCGACCGAGGCGACACAGTCGTCGACAAAAGGCTTAAGCGTGTCGGGCATCACTTGCTTGCGAATGCCGTCCACCTTGAGTGCCACGATGGCCAGCAACTGACCCAAGTCATCGTGCAGGTCTTTGGCGAGCACGCGCCGCTCGCGCTCTTCGGCCGTCACCAGCGCGGCAGACAGGGCGCGCAGTTTGTCGGTGCGGTCCTTCGACTGGGCCAGGTCCATTCGCATGGCCACGGCCGCTTCCAGCGCAAGGTGGTAGTCGGTGAGGTCGGTATAGGTGACGATCACCCCGCTGATCTGGTTTTCTTCTGTCTGGTAGGGCATCACCCGGCGGATGTACCAGCGGCTGTTTTCAATCTGCAGTTCCTGGTCATTGACTTTTTCACCGGCCAGCACCGCGTGCACGGCCTGCACCAGCCCGGGGTCCCCAATGACGGCGACCAGCGCACTGACCGGACGACCGGTGTCGCCCTCAATCAAATTGAACCGGCTCTGCATCGCCGGCGCAAACCACTTGAGGCACAAGGCGTGGTCCAGGCACAGGGTAGCGACATCGCTGCTGATCAGGAGGTTTTTCAAGTCCGCATTGGCGGTTTCAAGCTCCCGCAATTTATTGCCGTACTCCTGGTTCACCAGCGCCAACTCATCGTTGAGCGAGTGCAACGCGTGGGTGGATTTTTCCAGCACGTCAATCAGGGCATGCAACTCCGCGTTGGTGGTGTCCGATTTTTCTATCGATTCAACAAGGTCGTGGTTCCTCGACTCGTAGCGTTCCGTCGTGCGCTGCACCGTGGCACGCGCGGCCAGCAAGGCCTCTTGCAAATGGCGCACCAGAACGGCATCGCCGTTGCTCTCGATGGGAATCTGCGAGCGCTGCAAATCATGGCGGAACACCACCAGAAAGAGTGGCCCCAAGACCGGGTCCTGGTGCGAAATCACCGTGAGATGCACCGGCTCCAGCGCATGAACACCTTGCATTCTTGCGTCGGTGATGTGGACGGTTAAGCCCAGGCTGGCAGCCTCCTTCAGCCCGGCGATTAGCTTCACTTTCAGGCCTTCACGCACCATCGCGAGCAAATTTTGGGTGGGGGCACCACGGGGCCGCACCAGGAATTCGTCGATCAGCCCACAAAAATACAAAGCGTCATGCTGGCTATTGACCAGGACAGCGGCCGGTGCAAACCGGTCAAAAATCAATGTTTTGGCAATGTCAGACGCCTTGCCAGACGACGTCACGGTCGATACTTGCAATGCAGCGCGCTGATGAGGGCGGTTGGAACTCGCGGTAGATGGCACAAAATTTGACTCAGATATTTTTTTCAGTGTAGCCCCTGACATCGTTTTTTTCTATAAGAACATCCCCCTGATGGCTCATTTTTCAAAGGGCGACACGACGACCGAAATGCTGGCTATGCCGCTAAATGGACAAAGATAACGGTTGTCTGGCCGGCACTTGACAGGCCATCAGATCGGCCAAGTCCAGAATGCCGAGTTCAGGACTGAGATAGATTTGGTTTTGGCTCACGCAGCGAATGGCGTCGGGCAGTTCCTGCCCAGCATTCATTTTGCTGACGTAGGCGCTGGCGCCTGCACTCATCATTTCAGCCACCAGCTTCAAATCGTTCATGGCTGACATCGCGACCACCTTCACTTCGGGTTGACTGGCCAGCAGCTGACGGGTGGCTTCAATGCCGTTGAGACCCGGCATGTTCACGTCCATGCACACCACATCGGGATGGGTCTGCACCGCACACCGTAGCGCGGACACGCCACTCATCGCCTCGCCCACCACTTCAATGTCGGGGGTCGATTCCAGGCTCATTCGCAGGGCGCTGCGAAACAGACTGTGGTCGTCTGCCAGGATGATGCGTACTTTCATGGTGACCTTTTTATCGTGGTGGCCTGAAGGCGTTATTTTGACTGTCATGGGCTATCGCCGAAAGCTTATTGCATCAGGCAAGCCGTTGGATCGGTACATTTTTGAATGTAGCTGCGCAACGCGGCCAGATTGGGCACGCTGATATCACGCCGGGCCCGCTCGTTGAACTCGATCACACCGCTGCGTGCTAACCGTGTGAGCGCCCGGCTGACCGACTCCACCCGCAGCCCCAGGTAGTTGCCCATCTCGGCACGCGACATGTGGATGTTGATCTGGTCGGTGCGCATGCCGCGCTCAGACAAGGCATGCGCCCATTGCAGCAGGAAATCAGCCACGCGGGCATCAGCCGGCAGCGTGCCCATCGACAACGTGGCTTCGCGGTTATGCGCCAACTGAGCGCAGATGGCGGCCATCACCAGTCGCATCAGACTGGGCTGCAAGGCACTGGCCTCCAGCAAGGCTTCGTAGCGGATGACCCAAATTTCGCTGAGGTCCAGGGCCACCGCAGAACAGGCATAGCGCCCACTGGGGATGCCGTCAAAACCCAGCCAGTCGCCCTTGAAATGCAGTCCGGTTGTTTGCTGACGTCCATCAATGGCCAAGTTGACGATCTTGAACAAGCCCGAGTTGACAAGGTACAAGTTTTCAAAGTTCTGATTGCACCTGTACGCAGTTTCGCCCGCGTGAAAGGTGCGACGATCAAACGTCATGTGCTTTTCGATCAAAGCCAGTGACTCGCGCCAGAATGACTTGGGCTGGCTGTTCATGGGGTTCGGCATCGTTCTGGCTGTTGAGGCGTCTGGGGCATGACCACCCAAGTCACTTAAGCAAGGGTCGAAGCAGATCGCTTGTGGCGAGCCGCTCAGTACGGCGTAGGGCGACACAGAAAACGAGGGGGGGTTGTTTGGCGTGTTCATGGTAGTCCCGAAGTTAGATAAGAGCGGTGCTGAAAGTGGGGCGGCGCAGGCACAAAGCGATGAAGTACTTGCAGCCTCGCTTGATGATGTAGAGCACGATCTCAACGGAAATCGATCCGCCACTGGGGGTGTGTGCCGTGTGCTTTTTCCAGGCATCCATGGCGTGGTTCACGCCCACATAGGCGAGGTTGTAGCCAGGGGTTTCTTGTGAGAAAGGCAGGCTCGGTAACACGACGGTGATGTCCTGCCCCGCTAATGATTCGGGCGGACACCCCAGCAAATCAGTGGCAGCCAGGTTGCTCTCGACGATGCAGCCGTTGATGTCCATCACAAGGGCGGCGCTCCCTTCTGAAGGCGGCATCAGGTTCGGATCCTGCAAATACTCCTGGGCGAAGTGATGGGGGGACGCGATCATGTTCATGCTGTTCATCTGCGGGTTTTAGGCGGTGAATCGGTGACATCAAGGGCTCTTGTGTCTGTGGTTCAAGCGTACGCAGGAACTGCTCCGCGACAAATACCCGGAAGCGCTAAAACCTACTACCGGGAATCAGGTAGTGACCCTGACGAACCCCGAAATTTATCAACTCGCACAACTTTGGCTCGTTTTTTGCTTATATTTGGTGCGTTTCAGGCTTTCGCTAAATTAGCGCACCAATTCAACTCATTTCAATCAAAGAGGTTTTCATGGAAGCACTAAAACAGGGCGCAGACACCCTGTTCATCCTTCTCGGCGCCGTCATGGTGCTGGCCATGCACGCGGGTTTTGCATTTCTGGAGCTGGGCACCGTGCGGCGCAAGAACCAGGTCAATGCGCTGGTCAAGATCATGGTCGACTTCTCGGTCTCGACTGTGGCGTATTTCATCGTCGGCTACGGTGTGGCCTACGGCACCAGCTTCTTTGTTGGGGCCGAGGTGCTGGCCGCCAAGAGCGGCTATGAGTTGGTCAAGTTCTTCTTCCTGCTGACCTTTGCCGCGGCCATTCCGGCCATCATTTCAGGCGGCATTGCAGAGCGCGCCAAATTCTGGCCACAGCTGATGGCCACCGCGGTCATCGTCGGTTTTGTCTATCCTTTCTTTGAAGGCATCATGTGGAACCAGCACTTTGGCGTGCAGGGCTGGATCAAGGCGCTGACTGGCGAAGAGTTTCACGACTTTGCCGGAAGTGTCGTGGTGCATGCGCTGGGCGGCTGGATTGCGCTGCCTGCAGTCATCTTGCTCGGCGCCCGCGCCAACCGCTACCGCAAGGATGGCGGCATCTCGGCGCACCCCCCGTCAAGCATTCCGTTTCTGGCGCTGGGCGCCTGGATTTTGACCGTGGGCTGGTTTGGCTTCAACGTGATGAGTGCGCAAACGCTGGACAAAATCTCGGGCCTGGTGGCAGTGAACTCGCTGCTGGCGATGGTCGGCGGCACGCTGGCGGCCTTGGTTGTCGGCAAGAACGACCCCGGCTTTGTGCACAACGGTCCGCTCGCCGGCCTGGTGGCCGTGTGTGCAGGCTCCGACCTGATGCACCCACTGGGTGCACTGGTGGTGGGCGCCGTGGCGGGTGGCATTTTTGTCTTCATGTTCACGCTGACGCAAAACAAATGGAAGATTGACGACGTGCTGGGCGTCTGGCCGCTGCACGGCTTGTGCGGCACCTGGGGCGGCTTGGCGGCGGGCATTTTTGGCTCAAAAGCCTTCGGCGGCCTGGGAGGCGTGTCATTCAGCGCGCAATTGATCGGCACCACAATGGGTGTGGCGTGGGCTGTTTTAGGCGGGCTGGTGGTGTACGGCACACTCAAAGCCACGATGGGCCTGCGCCTGAGTCAGGAAGAAGAATACGACGGTGCCGATCTTTCCATTCATAAAATCAGCGCGACGCCGGAGCGCGAAGCGAATTGGTAACGCTGCAAAATTTATAGCTACCAGCGCAGGAAACACGGGGGCTAGAGACATTTTCGGTCATTAACCGGCTGGGGGTCCTAAATCGGGTTTTAGCCCGGCGGGGTGCGCCGGGCGTAGCGTGTGACTACAACACCCAAGAGCAACTGCGATTGCACCGCCAATGGCAGCCAGGCGTTGAAGTCCAAAGCCGGGGCACCCTCCAGCGCGGCGCCCAAAGCATGACCCGCCAGCAACGCCGACAGCAGGGCCGCTTCGCCCGGCTGGGCCGCACGCATCTGCGGTTGCAACTCGGCACGCCAGACCACAGCATCTTCGGCCACACCGGCGCGCAGCCGCTGGCCGACTTCTTCAAACGTCGGGCTGTTGTCCAGATGCGCACTCACGATACTGGCTACCGGCCAAGGGCTAGACACCATGGCACAACCGGGTGCCAGGCGCAGATGCAATTGATCCGGCTCGTGTTGCATCAACAGGGCAAAACTGGCTGCGTCCACCGTCTGGTTGGCCGCACTGGCGCTGACGTGCAACGCCCATTCCACCCGAGCCACATCGGCCAGGTAAGGCTCCTCGGCCAGTTGTTGGCTGGCGCGCACAAATTCAGACAAGCCCGCACCCCACTGGGCCAAATCGCCTTTTTCGGGTGGGCTGGCGTGCCAAAAAGCACGGGCCAGCGCCGAAGAACTCTCTGCCCCCAGCAGTTGCGTGAGCACCGGGTAGGCCGCCTGCAAAGCGCGTTGCGCATTCGCATGACCGTTGGATTTATAAGCTTTTAGTCCTCTAGCCCCCGTGCTACTTGCGTAAGTAGCTATTTTTTCAATAGCATCATCCGCAGGCCATGCCAGCAGCACGTCCAGCAAAGCTTGCTGCTGTGCGGCCAACCGACTCATGTTTTTTCCGCGCTGGCGGCCCGAATCACCGCCTGGGCCCGCGCGGCCTCGTCAAGCAGCACCTCCAACGCTGGAATGTCGGTGTCCCACTCAATGAGCGTTGGAACCGCACCAAACCGCCCAATGGCGTGCTGGTACAGGCGCCAGACCTCGGGGCAAACCCGGCTGCCGTGATCGTCGATCACGATCTCGCCGTGCGCATCATTCACACGGCAGTGTCCCGCCAGGTGAATTTCACCCACGTCGGTGGGCGCCATGGCGTCCAGCCAGTCCAGGCCGTGCTGCACCGGGTCACCGCCAGCGCCGTTAATCTGCGCGTTCAGGGCGTTGACATAAATATTGTTCACATCGACCAGCAGGCTACATCCGGTGCGCTGCGCCAGTGTCGACAAGAATTCAGGCTCTTCCAGTAACAGTTCGTCAGGAAGCGCTGTCCAACGCACATAACTCGACAGGTTCTCCACCATGAAGCGCCGTTTAAGCCGCGTCTGCACCTGCTCCACGTTGGCGCAGAGCACATCTAGCGCCTCATGGCTGAAGGGAATCGGCAGCAAGTCAGCGGCATGCACGGCGGCGCCATTGAAACGGCCGCGCGCAAAACTGGCATGGTCGCTGACGCGTACCGGGTCAATCCGCTGCACCAGACGCGCCAACTGGTCCAGATGCCAAGGGTCGATCCCCGCCACCGAACCGAGCGACAAACCGACGCCGTGCAGGCTGATCGGGTAATGGGCGCGCGCCTGTTCCAGCACCGCCAGCGCAGCACCGCCTTCGGCGAAGAAGTTTTCTGAATGAACTTCCAGAAAACCCAAGGGCGAGCGCCGCGTCATCAGTTCCCGGTAATGCGGCTGTCGCCAGCCAATACCCACCACCGGGTCTGTTTCGGTTATGCAGGCGAACTGTGAGTCGGCCATGGCGACGCGCTTGGCAGGCAGTCGAAAAAAGCGGGATCAGCCTTTTTTCATCATCTTGATTTCGTCCAAAGTCATACCGTTCATCTCTTTGCAGGTGCCTTTGGCCACATATTTCCATTCGCCTTTGTCCATGTCGACTTTGGACTGGCCCGCGCAGGAATGCACGCCCGACATGCTGGCGCAGTCGTTTTGACCGGCCTTGGCAATACCAAAGCATTTTTCTTTTTCGTTGGCCGCATGGGCTGGCGCGGCGATAAAAGTGAGGGACATCAGGGACGCTGCGGCGGCGGCGATCATGGCACGTTGGTTCATTTGGAATACTCCTGGGGTTGAAAAATTAACGACACACCAGATGGGTCGAGGCCTTTAAATTCGGCTAGCCACGCTGGTTAGGGGTTTGTCAGGGCAGATGCTGTTTTCTTACAGATTCAGTGGAATATTTTGAAAATATTCACCAACCGCATAAGAATACAAGTAGCACTTTACCGTGCAAACGACCCCATTACACTGGCGCGACACCATGACCACCGACGCACCCCTCTCATTCGAGCAACTCCTGGTTAGCAACCGCCCATATCTGTTGCGGTTCGCCCGCCTTCAGTTGAGAAACGACACCTGGGCGGAAGATGCCGTGTCTGAAACCGTGTTGGCCGCCTTGGCCAAACCGCAAACCTTTGACAATCGCTCGCAACTCAAGACCTGGCTGGTCGGCATTCTCAAACACAAAGTGATTGATGCCTTGCGCCACCACAGCCGTGAGGTGAGTGGGCTTGAAAGCACCGATGAGGACGACAGCGATCCTCTGGAATACCTCGGCTTCAAGGCTGATGGGCACTTTTCGCAAGCACCTGCCGAATGGGGAAACCCGGAGCAACAATTCAGCAGCCGCCAGTTTTTTGAGGTACTGGACGCCTGTACCAACAAATTACCGGCCAGCCAGGGTCGTCTTTTTTTAATGCGCGAATGGCTGGAACTCTCCAGTGAAGAAATTTGTAAGGAGTTGGGCCTCACTCCGACTAACCTGTATGTTCAACTGCACCGCGCCCGCCTCAGATTACGCGAGTGCCTTGAATTGAACTGGTTTTCAAACCCCAACATTTCATGATGCTCTTCCAAAGAACCTGCAAAGAAGTCACTGCGCTTGTGATTGCGCAGGAAGACCGCAAACTGCCTTGGCAGGACCGTATCGCGCTTCGCTTTCACATGGCCATTTGCGCCGCGTGCCCGACCTTCGAGCGACAAGTTTTTACGATGCGCAACGCCATGAAGCAATGGCGAAATTATGAAGCTGAAGATATCAGCCCGCCACAGGAACCCAAGACGCCGAATCATCCACCGAGAACCCCTGTCTAGCACCAATATCTTTCTTTCTACAAAAAAGATTGTGAAAATATAAAACTTGACGCATAATTGATTTGTATTGTCGAAAAATCGGCGATGCAAGTTTGCGGTGTTTAGTCAGTTTCGCGTCTGCTTTAAGTCTTCATTTGTTTGTTGATTGCGTGGTAATAGCGGTTTTGGACTCCATCGCGTTTTGAGTTATTTTGAGGAGTCCTTTCATGGGCAACAAACTTTACGTGGGCAACCTGCCCTACACTTTCCGTGACGAAGACCTGCAACAAGCTTTTGCTGCACACGGTACCGTCACTAGCGCCAAAGTCATGATGGAACGTGACACTGGCCGCTCCAAAGGCTTCGGCTTTGTGGAAATGGGCAATGATGCTGAAGCACAAGCTGCTATCAATGGCATGAATGGCCAACAATACGGTGGCCGTGGTCTCGTTGTTAACGAAGCACGTCCAATGGAAGCACGTCCTCCCCGCACTGGTGGCGGCGGCTTCGGTGGCGGCGCTGGCGGTGGCGGCGGTTACGGCGGCGGTGCTGGCCGTAGCGGCGGCGGCGGTGGCGGTGGATACGGCGGCGGCGCTGGCGGCGGCGGCGGTCGTTCCGGCGGCGGCGGTGGCGGCGGTTACGGCGGTGGTCGTAGCAGCTACTAAGCACTCAACTGGCTTTACGCCAATTGAAAAAAAGGGCCCTTGTGGCCCTTTTTTAATTTCTGGAGATCTCACAGAAAACGCGAAAATCACTGCCTTTGCCAAGAAAAAACAACAGAAAAGTTGTTTTGATTTTTGAGTGCCAACGACTGCAATTTGATTCGACTGCACTCCCTCCTATCCAGCACCCAACAAGCAGACTATTTGCTAGAAGTGGGTACCAAGACCCCCTTGACACGCCCTTTGAGCTGCATCACGCGCTCAAGGTTGTCGTAATCCATCGAATCTGCGGTGAACTGGTCAAGCCCGTGCACCAGGACAACCGGCAAATGGGACTTTATCTGCTCTGTTTTCATGAACGCATGCAGAAATTCGCCACGATACTCCAGGCGAGGAAGGCTCTGTCCCGTCTTGTCTACCACCTGTTCACGTACAACATGTGCCTTCCCTATCAACTGCACTTCTGAGGCATCGCCGTTAGTAACGCCGCGCCCTGCCGTAGCAGTAGTCAAGCGCCCCTCCTCATTGAACGAATGGATGCTCACTGATTCAATTTCAAGTGAATCCGTATCCGGGTAGTGGCGGGCATTCACGCCAAGCACTTCACTTTTAAGCCGACCCTCGCCATCAAACGTTTTGACCGAGAAATTGCGCATAAAGTAATCCGGCTCATGCCGGGGTGGCGCTTCTTGTTCTGGCGTCATTGGTAAGGGCGTACTTCGCACCAGCCAGTAAGTACCCAGCGCCAGAATGCCCATGAGAATCACCGGAAGGTAGAGCGACAGTCGCTCCCACACGACTTGCAAAATCTTGTTCACCGCGTGCTTTCCTCAAACAACTGGCTGTATTTCCCGCTCGCAACCAACAACAAGTCGCAAAACTCTCTGACGGCGCCATGGCCACCCTGCGCTGCCGTTACGTAATGCGCGCTGGCCTTCACCTCGGCATGGGCATTTTGTGGCGCGCAAGCTATTGCACAACGCTGCATGACGGCGAGATCAGGCCAGTCGTCCCCCATGGCCGCGGCCTGATGCCATTCAAGCCCCAATAATTTCAGGGTTTCTTCAGCAGCAGGACGTTTGTCCTCGGTGCCGTAATGCACATGCTCGACTCCCAGGGCAGCAAGTCTCAAGCGCAAGGGTTTTGAGTCGCGCCCTGTAATGACAGCGGGCGTTATTCCTGCCCGCTGCAATAACTTGAGACCATGGCCATCCAGGGTGTTGAAACGCTTGATCGTTTCACCTGCTTCAGAAAAGAACAACCCACCATCGGTCAGAACGCCATCCACATCAAAGAACACCACACGAATGCCTTGGGCCTTCAGCAACAATTCAACCGTGAAATTAAGTATGGGTTCCATCAGATGACCTTGGCACGCATCAAGTCATTGCTATTGAGGGCCCCGCACAACTGGCCCGCTTCATCAATCACCAACACACTGGTTATCCGGTTCAATTCCATCAGTTCGGCGGCCTCCACGGCCAAGGCATCGCGGGCAACCACACTGGGGCGGGGATGCATGACCTGCTCTGCTGTGGAGGATCGCAAATCAATCCCTTTCTCGACCAAACGCCGCAAGTCGCCATCCGTAAAAATCCCCAAAACTTTCAAATCGTCACCCACGATCGCCGTTGCACCCAGTCCTTTGGCGCTCATCTCGCGCATCAACTCGCTAAAACTGGCGCCAGGACCCACCTTCGGTACATCATCTCCAGAGCGCATCACATCACTGACCAGGGTGAGCAATTTGCGTCCCAGTGCTCCACCGGGGTGCGAGCGGGCGAAATCTTCGGCCTTGAAGCCCCGTGCATCCAACAAAGCTACGGCAAGTGCATCGCCCATGGCTAATTGCGCCGTTGTACTGGCGGTGGGAGCGAGGTTCAACGGACAAGCTTCTTTTTTAACGCTGCAGTCCAAAAATACAGTGGCATAGCGGGCCAGTGTGGACTCGGCTTTTCCGGTCAACGCAATCAGTGGCGCACCCATGCGCTTGATCATGGGCAGTATGGCGGTGAGTTCCTCCGATTCGCCGCTATTGGATATGGCCAAAACCAGATCAACCGGTTTGATCATGCCAAGATCGCCATGGCTGGCCTCTGCCGGATGAACAAACATGGCGGCCGTCCCCGTCGAGGCCAAAGTGGCTGTGATCTTTCGTCCGATGTGACCGCTTTTACCCATTCCCATCACAACCACGCGGCCCTTTACCTTCAACATCATCTCAACGGCTTGGGCAAATCCGGCACCCAAATGCTGCTTTAAGCCCAACACCGCATCCGCTTCGATGTCCAGGGTCTCCTGGGCCAAGCGTATGGCCCTCTGCGCATTAAAAACTGTCGCTTGAATTTGTTGGCTTGTCATGACGTCATTTTATAGATTGGCAGGTGTCTTGATAGTATCGAGGCATGAGCCCCCTTGAACTCACGCTTCTTTACTTGCTGGCCGCGGTGCTTGGGGTGGTCGCTTGCCGCTATTTAAAACTGCCACCCATGCTTGGTTATCTGGCCGTTGGCGTGGTCATTGGACCCAATGCGTTGGCGTTAGCGAAAAACGCCGATGGCGTGCGTCATCTGGGTGAGTTTGGGGTTGTCTTCCTGATGTTTGTCATTGGGCTGGAATTCAACCTCACCAAGCTTCGCGCCATGCGCAACCATGTGTTTGGTCTGGGCTTTTTTCAGGTGTTACTGACCATGATCGGCGCCACCGCTGCTGCCTTGGTACTTGCGCGGTTGACGCCATCTCTTTGGGGAATGGGTTGGCAAACTGCCCTGGCACTCTCAAGTGCGCTGGCCATGAGCAGCACAGCCATTGTGGTGAAGCTGATGACTGAACGAATAGAAATGGAATCGGAACACGGGAAGCGTGTCATGGGGGTGCTTCTATTTCAGGATTTGGCGGTGGTTCCCCTGCTGGTGCTGATTCCCGCCTTGGGAGCCTCCGCTGAGCAACTCTTTGAAACACTGGCGGTAGCATCACTTAAGGCCATGGCTTTGATTGGATTGCTGTTAGTCGGCGGTCCACGGGTCATGCGATTCTGGTTGACGATTGTGGCGCGACGAAAAAGTGAAGAATTGTTTGTTCTGAACCTCTTGCTTATCACCTTGGGACTCGCTTGGCTGACTGAATTGGCAGGCTTGAGCCTGGCGCTCGGTGCATTTATTGCTGGCATGTTGATCTCCGAGACGCAATACAAGCAGCAGGTGGAAACCGACATCCGCCCTTTTCATGATGTGTTGCTTGGTCTTTTCTTCATCAGCATTGGCATGATGCTCGACTGGCGACTGGTGTTGGAGCGCTGGCCTTTGGTGCTCTTGCTGGTGTCGCTGCCCGTGTTGTTCAAGGCCGCGTTGGTGACCGTGCTGGCACGCGGACTTGGGGCCACGCAGGGTGTTTCGCTGCGCACCGGTCTCTACCTCGCGCAAGCCGGTGAATTTGGATTTGTGCTGCTCACACTGGCCCAGGAAAATGCCTTGGTGCCGCCAGCACTGCTCAACCCGATTTTGGCCAGCATGGTGCTGTCAATGCTATTCACGCCCTTCATCATCATGTACAGCAACCAAGTTGTTTTGCGGTTGGTCAGCAGTGAGTGGTTGCAGCAGTCCCTGCAAATGACCCACATTGCCCGTAAGTCAATCAACACCAATAAACACATCATCATCTGCGGCTACGGTCGTTGCGGTCAAAATCTGGCGCGCATATTGGAACGAGAAGGCATTCCCTATCTGGCCTTGGACCTCGACCCTGATCGAGTGCGTCAGGCGACTGTCGCTGGGGATTCTGTCGTTTTTGGTGATGCAGCCCGCTTGCAGTCGCTGATGGCGGCGGGGCTTGCGCGTGCCAGTGCAGTTGTCATCACCTACCTTGAAACACCGGGCGCGTTGAAAGTGTTGTCGCACATTCAGGCGCATGCACCGCAGGTTCCCGTCATTGTGCGAACCCAAGACGACCTTGATCTCGAATCGCTGAGGCTCGCTGGTGCCACCGAGGTGGTGCCGGAAGCCATTGAAGGTTCACTGATGCTCGCCAGCCATGCGCTAGCTTTGGTGGGCGTTCCCATGCGACGCGTGATTCGCATCGTGCAAGATCAACGCGATGCCCGCTACAACCTGCTCCGGGGTTACATTCACGGCGCAGACGATGACTCGGCCGACGAGCACCATCAAGAGCGACTTTCCACACTGACGCTGCCACTGGGTGCCAAATCACTGGGCAAACCCATAAGCCAGCTTGACTTGGATGTGTTGAATGTTCGCATCGTCAGTCTTCGCCGCCACGGCGGCAAGGTCATGGTCACTTCCCATAACCCTCAGATTGCCGTTGGCGATACGCTTGTGCTTTCAGGCCGGGCTGAAATGCTGGTCCTGGCCGAGCAAAAATTACTCAAGGGCTAAGTTTTCGTGCCCACTGTTGCGGATGAGGCGCGATGCACAATACGGATTCAATTCCAGCCCGAGCGCCATGAAAAATACCAGTGTTACCCAGTATCTTAAAGATCACATTCGCACCGTGCCGGACTGGCCAGCGCCGGGCGTTCAGTTTCGCGACATCACGCCCTTGCTGCAAGATGCCAAGGTTTTCAGAGTTCTGATCGACGCCTTTGTACACCGCTATATGGAACGTTCCATGCGACCTGATGTAGTTGCTGGCCTGGATGCCCGAGGCTTTATTTTGGGTGCGGTCATTGCTTACGAACTGAATGTCGGGTTCATTCCTATTCGCAAAAAAGGCAAACTGCCCTTCACAACCGTTGAAGAAACCTACGAACTGGAATACGGCAGTGCCACTGTCGAACTCCACACCGATGCGGTCAAGCCCGGGGACCGCGTTCTTCTGATTGACGACCTGATTGCGACCGGCGGCACCATGATGGCGGGCATGAAATTACTCGAGAAATTGGGTGCCCAAGTGATCGAAGGCGCTGCAATTGTGGATCTGCCCGAATTGGGTGGCTCCAGAAAACTGAGGGATTCTGGGCTTCAGCTTTTCACTTTGCTCGATTTCGCAGGGCATTAAAGCCTGAACGTGACCTCAGTTCAAGTCGCCGTACTGTGTGACGCTGAGTGGCGATGCACGCTCATCCGAAGGCACTATTTGTGTATCTTCAAACTCTTCAACAGGCGCAGGATTTCGGCGACCTGAGGTCACCATGCGACCGTGCACCGACATTGGAGTCACGCTTGCTGCACTTGCCAAGGCCCGCTTGAACGCGTCAACTTCATCTTGTTGCAAAGGTTCATAGGCAGGCGTTGACTTGACCAAACGGGCGGGTGTTACTGAGGAGTGAAAAGTCTGAAGCTCATCCGGTTTTTTCATTACCTCTGGTGCAGTGAAGGTTTGATTGGGAGATAGACCGGTGGTGACTTGCTCATTCACGCGCCAATAGACAGCTGTTATGAAAATATCGTGACGCGCTTTGGCGGCTTGCGCCATCATGGCTTCTATCTCAGACAAACGACTGGTGCCGCCGGCGGAGGTATTGGCTAAATCCATCATGATCATGTACTGGAGTCCCCGAGCATCTAGCGACAGAACCTTGAACTTGTAACTGCTAGCCAAAACGCCCGCTCGAATCATCGCATCGTGCACAACTTTGTAGAGAAGTTCACGGTGTTCAAGTCTCTCATTTTTACGGCTAGGCATATGGCCAACCTGCGATGGCGCCACTTTGATTTGGAGACGGTCACCCGGCTTGTAGGGTACTGTAGCATCGGCATTACGCAGCGCAAGGCTTTCCGGCGCTACGGAAGGTGTAGGCGCAGGCTTCCTGGCAAACCAATTAAACATTGACTATCTCTCCTTCAAGTTACGGCAATACGTTTGCGCTGATCTTGCATGCGGCCGCAAACGATGGCTTCCAAAGCCATGACCAACGCCAAAGTTGCTTCGGGTTGTCGATGCGACATTTCTGAGAATCGCATTGGCGAAATGCTCCACATCTAGCAGGAAGCGGCCGCCAGCGCAAAGGGCTGCATATAACTGGCTATGGCTCTCCACTGCCCCATGGTCACTGTTCGGCTAAAGGCGTCTTCACTATGATTGATCGAAAATGCTTCAATCAATGCCCGGATATCTTGTTTGCTTGAATGTTGGTTATTCCCGTTCATGACGCACACCTAAACTTTAATTCCATTCATTCAAAGAACTCTCAGTAAGCCATTTCGATTGGGAAAACCAAATCACTTGCCAATGCAGAATTTGGAGAATATCACCCCAAGAAGGTCATCAGACGTAAATTCACCGGTTATTTGATTCAATGCAGATTGAGCCTGTCGAAGCTCTTCAGCCAGCAAATCCAGCGACTGTGCCTTGTCTGCCAAATGGGCTGCCGCCTCCATTAAATGGTCATCTACTTGATGCAAAGCCTGCACATGCCGTTCGCGTGAGATGAAGACGCCTTCGGGAACAGACTGCCAACCAGCCACATCTAACAACGTGCTACGCAAGGCATCCAGCCCAGCACCTGTTTTTGCTGAAAGGGTCACTCCATTTTCATGCGTTTGAGTAGTGACGGCATCTGCTTTGTTCCAGATATCTATAACAGGTACCGATAAAGGTAGTTTTAGGGCTAGAGCCCTCGTTATCACTGCGTCATCAGCTATGTAATCAATAGCATTCATGCGCGTCAGATCATGCAAAAATAGCACGGCATCAGCCGACTCAATGGCAGCCCAGGCCCGTTCGATGCCAATTTTCTCGATCTCATCGTCACTCTCACGCAAACCGGCCGTGTCAATCACGTGGACCGGTACACCCGCGATCTGGATGGTTTGTTGAACTTTGTCCCGCGTCGTTCCGGCAATTGGCGTCACGATGGCCAGTTCAGCCCCGGCTAGCGCGTTGAGGAGTGACGATTTACCGGCATTCGGCTGCCCTGCAATCACCACCTTGATACCTTCGCGCAGCAGAGCGCCCTGGCGAGCTCTTTGCAGCACATTTTGCAGCGTTTTCTGTAATTTTGAGAGCTGCCCCTGAGCGTCGGCTTGGCGTAAAAAGTCAATTTCTTCTTCGGGGAAATCCAAAGTGGCCTCTACCAACATTCGAAGGTGAATCAGGGCATCGCACAGGGCATGGATTTCCTGGGAGAAGGCCCCCGACATCGAACGAGTGGCACTGCGGGCAGCCGCCTCGGTACTCGCATCTATCAAATCAGCAATGGCCTCGGCCTGTGCCAGATCGATTTTGTCATTGAGGAAGGCTCTTTCGGAGAATTCTCCCGCCTGAGCCACCCTGAGACCTTTTAGCCTTTGTGCGTGAGTAAGTGGATTGATTTCGGCTGCTGCTTCTATACACCGTGCCAACAAAAGCTGCAGAACTACTGGCCCGCCGTGGGCCTGAAGTTCGAGCACATCTTCGCCGGTGAAAGAATGGGGAGCCGGAAAATAGAGCGCTAAACCCTGGTCAATCGCCACCCCGGTGTGATCCAGAAATGGGGTGTAGGTCGCTTCGCGGGGCTTTAGCGGACGTGAAAAAAGGGCCTGGAGCAGCCCTTCAATGTTTTTTCCGCTGACCCTGACAATGCCCACCGCACCCCGACCGGGGGCGGTGGCAATGGCCACAATGGGGTCGCTATGGCGCGGTAGCGACACGGCCGATCAGAACTTGGGTAAGTTGAACTGTGGCGGCACACCCATGCGGGTATTGATGATCCACTGTTGCGTGATCGACAACACGTTGTTAGTGATCCAATACAGCACCAGACCCGCCGGGAAGAAGAAGAACATCACGCTGAAGGCCAGCGGCATGAACCACATCATTTTGGCTTGCATCGGGTCTGGTGGCGCTGGGTTCAAGGCGGTCTGCAGCACGGTGGTCAAGGTCATGACCAAGGGCAGGATGTAGAACGGATCAGGCGAAGAGAGGTCGTGAATCCACATCACCCAAGGTGCATTGCGCATTTCGACGCTGGATAACAGTACCCAGTACAGGGCAATGAACACCGGAATCTGGATCATGATCGGGAAACAGCCGCCCATCGGGTTGACTTTTTCCTCGCGGTAGATGCGCATCATTTCTTGCTGCATCTGCTGTGGGTTGTCCTTCATGCGCTCGCGCATCTCGGTGATTTTCGGATTGATGGCCTTCATCTTGGCCATGCTGGCATACGCCTTGGCATTGAGCCAGTAGAAAGCGGCCTTGAGCAGCAACACCAGCGCCATGATGGACCAACCCCAGTTACCAATGAAGCTCTGAATCTTGTCGAGCAACCAGTACAGCGGTTTGGCCAAAATGGTGAGCCAACCGTAGTCTTTAACCAACTCCAGTCCGGGGGCCAAAGACTCCAGCACTTTTTCTTCCTGGGGGCCAGCGAAAAACTTGGCTTTTACCGATTTACTGGTGCCCGGAGCAATGTTGTCGATGGCGGTGATCAAGCCCACAGCGTAGAGATTGGTATCCACCTTGCGCATGAACGGTTCACGTTTGATGCCATCACCCAGCAACCAGGCGCTGGCAAAATAGTGCTGCACCATCGCTGCGTAGCCGTTCTCGGCCGTCTTTTCAATATCGATCTTGTTGTTTTCAATATCTTTGAATTCGACTTTTTGGTACTTCTTGGCTTCGGTATAGATGGCCGGACCGGTGAAAGTTGAATAGAAAGAGGACTCGCCCAGCGGCTTGTTGCCATCGCGTACCAGTTGCAGGTACAACTGCGGCGACACCACCACCGTACTCATGTTGATCACCTCATGCTTGACCGACACCGCGTAAGCGCCGCGCGTCAGCGTGAAGGTCTTCACCAGCTTGACGCCACCCACTTCAGGTGATTCAAAGCGAATGACCAACTCATTGCCACCGTCCATGAGGGTGCGTTCGCCCGGAGCCACCGTCATGACCGATTTGTGGGTTGGGAAGACGCCGCCTGCTGCGCCAGCGATCAAACCTGATTGCGCCACATAGGTGCGCTCTTTGGTTTCGTCCAGAAGGACGAACTTCTTGCTCTTGTCGGCCATGTCGACATGCTTGAGGAACTCTGTCTGCACCAACGAACCGCCCTCGGTGTCAAACGTCAACTTGAGCACATCGGTCGTGACCACAACACGCTCGCGAGGCACAGCAACTGCGCTCGTATTTACAGCCAATGCGGCTGTAGCCCCCGCCAATTGTTCGCTACCTGCTACTGAATTAGTAGCTGGAACGCTGGTAGGCACGCCCGAGGCTGGCGTGAGCGGATTGGTGGCTACGGCTGTTTTCACCGGGCCAGGGAAAAAAGTTGCTTTATGGCCGTTATAAATTTGCCACTGGTCCCAAAGTAGAACCATGGAAAAGCCAAAGACCACCCACAAAATGGTGCGACGAATATCGTTCATGAAGACTTCTTTTGAGTGGAAGAGGAAAGCAGCTGTGTAAAGAGCCGGGGTTTTTCTAGCGAAACAGGATCAGCGCCGCCCGCGCACCAAGGGTGGCATCGCGCAAGGCGCGAAAAAGTCAAATAACTACCAACCGCAGCACCATGCGCCTGCAAGGCTTGCAGCGAATACACAGAACAAGTGGGCTCGAACCGACATGCAGAACCAAGCCAAGGGCTCAGCAGCAAACGGTAACCTTTGACCAAGCCAATCAATAGGGTTTTGATCATGCGGCAACTCTCTGCGCGGGTGCCGCCGACAAGCGAGGAACAATTTTTGCAAATAATTGCTGCAGTTCAAGACGTACTGCGTCCTTGAGCAATTCGGAACTCGCGCTGATGAATTGCTTGCGATCAAAACCAGACCGCAAGCGCACAACGTGCGCCGCTACCGTCATGGCAGACTCATATTCGGTACTGACGTTGTAAATCTGACGCTTGATGGCATTGCGCGTAACGGCTCTTTTTGCCCAGCGCTTGGGCACCATCGCACCCATCCAGACATCTTGGACGCCAAAAAGCGCCATTAGAGGCGCATTTTGAAGCGAAGATGCCGGCGGCTTCACCACGCCAGTATCAAGAGCAGCACAGTGCAAAGCAAAGTGAGCGGTACGCGCCACAGTGCTCCCAGCCAGTACGGCCTGAAACTGGCTTCGCGTTTTCAGTCGCTGCAATTTGTTGCGGCGCCAGAACGACAAGTCAGCTGAGTGTGATTCGGGTGACCGAAATCAGACTGCCAAACGCTTGCGACCCTTGGCGCGACGAGCGTTGATCACAGCACGGCCGCCGCGGGTTTTCATGCGAACCAGAAAACCGTGAGTGCGGGCGCGTTTGATCTTGGAGGGTTGGTAAGTGCGTTTCATTTTGAAAATCCTAAAGGGCTCTATGTCGACCCAACACTGCTACCAGTGAACGGGCCGCTTCATTAACCCCTGACACAATCAGGGGAACCTGCGATTATCGCAAATTTTTTCACTCCCGGCAAATTTATGCCGGATATCAAATTTATCTTTTATCGAAAACGATAAAAATCAGATCAAACGAGAGGCGTCCTGCGCTGCGACGAAGCCTTCATCGGTGGGCACCACCCAGACTTCAACAAGACTGTCAGGTTGGTGGATAGCCATAACCTCATTGCCAGTGGCCTGCTGGTTGAGTTCAGAATCAATTTTCACCCCTAACCAACTCAACCGCTGACCCAGTTCGGCACGCAGCACCACGTCATGCTCACCAATACCGCCACTGAATCCCAGCACATCAAGACCGCCCATAGTAGCCACCAGAGCCCCTGATTCACGCACTACCCGGTGTGTGAACAAGTCGATTGCTCGCTTTGCATCGGCGCTGTCGTCGGCGCGCAGTCGGCGCATGTCTGCGGAAATACCCGAAACACCTAGCAAACCACTTTGTTTGTACAGCAAGGTTTGCAGTTGCGCATGGTCCCAGCCCTGCTCCAGTAGATACAGCATCACACCGGGGTCGAGCGTTCCACAACGCGTGCCCATTACCAGCCCATCGAGCGCTGAAAAACCCATGGTGGTGGCACAACTCCGCCCCTCGCGGGCAGCACAAAGACTCGCACCGTTGCCCAGGTGGGCCATCAGAACCCGGCCATTGCCTTGCGCACTTCGCTTTTGCAACACACCCATGACATATTGATAGGACAGACCATGAAATCCGTAGCGACGCACGCCTAATGCGGTGAGCGACGTCGGCAAGGCAAAGGTGTAATCCACCTCGGCCATGGTTGAATGGAACGCTGTGTCAAAGCAAGCCACTTGCGGCAGCGAAGGGAATGCTTTTTGAAATGCCCGAATACCCTGCAAATTATTGGGTTGATGCAGTGGTGCCAATGAAATTTTCAGTGTCAAGCAGGCTAATACCTCTGGGGTTACCAAGACACTGGCCGAAAAGTCTTTGCCACCATGAACAACCCGGTGCGCAATGGCGTCGATCTTGGGAATGGCTGCTTCACTTGTCAACAACTCACCCAAACTGTGCAGCGCCTGTTCAAACGGATCACCACCTGTTAAAGGCAACTGGCGTTGCAGCTGCTTCCCTTGAAATGTCCAACCTAAAACAGGTGCACCCCCTGGCTCAAGTCCTTCGATGTTTCCGGTGAGCACATTGGGAAGCACCTGACCCTCAGCAATGGGGTAGATAGAAAATTTCAGCGAGGATGAACCCGCGTTGACTGCAAGAATGGCCATGTTTTTTCCTTGCCTTACCAGGCTTTAGGGTTGATCACGACGGGCGTTGTGCGCCGTCAATGGGGAGAGCAGCGCTGGCGCCGCCCGGTTCATCGGGCTATCAGCTCGACTTGTGAGTGCAATAAGCACCCGTGCGCTATGGCCAACGGTAATTTCGTCATAAGTAACGTTTTCAACTACATCCGTGCTTCTTGTGAAACTCATAACAATTGGATTGGGGCAACAGGTGCCGGGAAATATTGAGAACTGCGGGTTATCAGCTTATGCAACCCGAGTGACGAGTCGATGTCAGGTCTCTTTAAACAAGCGGTCCAAATTAATGCCGTCAGCGCCCGGCTTAAAACCATCTCGCTCCAAATGGGCTTCTGCTTCTGTCAAGATGTGACGGGTATTGATGACTCCAACCTGGTCGACGTAACGCGCTTCTACGCCATAACGCAACACCAACAGACCCCTCAACTCTTCCCATTTCTGAGCCACTCGCCGGTCAGCGCCTGAACCCGTTCGAGTCGTCGTGCGCGGATCAGCGATAGCCCGGCGCTCATGTGTCATAGCCGACATGGATTTCCGGTTGATCACCTGCCGCACGTCTTCCTCACTAGACAACGACACACCCAACCCGATCGCCAAACGAGCAATACGGGCGTTTAGCGCTTCGATGGATGACTCCATAAGGTGCAGGCGTTCAACCTGCATCCTCTCGTCTCTTTCCGTATCAGTCGGCATAGCGCACCATGATGAACTCGCCGGGTGCATCGCACAGCACCTT
>NZ_JBAWYV010000035.1:0-31333 GCF_037143375.1 Rhodoferax sp.
CCTTGGCGTCCTTGCAGCGGTAGGCGACATGGTGAATTTTCTGGATTTTCATGTGGGTTCTCAATGAAGAATTGGCGCTTGATTGAAGTTCAAAGGTCGCGCAGTGCGGCCTGAATATGCGCGTTGATGACCTCAGGGTCGGCCAATAAGTTGGCATTGAGTAAAGCTAATTTAACGAGAAATAAATTCGATTTATCTGGGCCCGCGCTATCAATGGCAGTGGCCAACGCGTCGTATACGGTTTCCAGACCAGGAATCGTCAGGGTATTTTTAGGTGTCGTCATAGTGCTCTCCTGTTACTGGGGAAGTGCGGTTTTCAGGGCGGCTTGCAACCGGGTCGCATCCAGCGTCAGCCATCGTGCACAGATGTGCTGATCTGGTCGTAGCAAGTAGGCAGCCCCGCTGGCTTGAACGCCGTAGCGTGTACGAAAGTGGCCATTGCTGTCGGCCATAGTCAGGTCTGCGCCGTCTACCGGCTGGCTCGCCCCCACCGCAATTACTTTCAGTGGCACACCAAGGGAGCGACTCGTCGCAACCACCTGTTGTAAAGGTACTGGAATGGCCGTGCCTTCTGTGAAATACAGCAAGTCAAAACCGCCCCCCAAATGATCCAACAAGAAGTCATTGGCAGACAAGCGGATATTCTGCGGCGGTGCACCGTGAGCGGGGCCAGCGGTAAATAACGCGTTATCGTCTCCGGTGCTGTTTAGCATCGAGTGGCTGTACTCATGCGGACGCGAGGTCCGCCAATGGTAGAGAGGACGTACAAATTCTTCTGTCAACGACAGCGACAGCACGGCGTCACGCAACAAACGGAAGCCGCTGCTTGGTGGTGTCATGAAGCGGGTACTTTTTCCCGCCTCATCGATGATTTCACGGGCTGCACCCACGCGTTCGGCGCTGTGGTTTGCCAGGAGTTTTTCATGCGCCAGTCCCTTGACAACAAAGGCCAGATGCCAGGCCAATGACTGGGCATCCTGAAACGCTGTGTTCGCACCACGTACGCCAAATATCGGTAACAAGTGCGCGGCGTCACCGGTAAAGATGACGCGACCCTGCACATAGTCGGGTAGCGTGAGCGTGCGGGCCGAATACACGGAGTTCCAGTCCATCTCCCAGGGTGTTCCAGCGTGGCCGATCATGGCGAGTTGGGCATCAATACGGGCTTTAAGCGACTCAGGCTTGAGTGCTTCTTCGGGCGTCTCACCAGGCGGCAATTGGTAGTCGACGCGCCAAATACCGTGTGGTTCGCGGTGCATCAGAATGGTGTTTCCGGGATTCCATTCCGGGTCAAAGTAGGCAAGACGCTCGGTGGGCAGGGGCAAGTCGATACGAATGTCCGCAATAACGAAGAAACCTTCATATGAGGCGCCTTCCATTGGCAGGTTCATCGCTGTACGAATCTCGGAACGCCCACCATCTGCCGCCACAAGCCAGTCAGTTTCGAGTAGATAAGTGCCCTCGGGTGTGTCGACTGTCACTTGTGCGAAATCGGGTTGCTGCTCAACCTTGACGACTTTGTTGCCCCATCGAAAATCGATTAAAGGGTTGGTCTGGCAAGCATCGAGTAGATATTCCTCCATGTATTGCTGCTGGATGTTGATCATCGGAAAGAATCTGTCATCCGGGTCGTGTGGGGCTTCCATGCGAAACACCCGCTGGCCACGGTAGTACGAGTTACCAAACCGCCAGGGCAGACCGTTTTCGGTCATACGATCGGCAACACCCACTTGCTGGAGGATTTCCATCGAACGACGGGTAAACACGATGGCACGGCTTCCCTGTGAAACTTGTAGCTCGGACTCCAATACAACGCTGTGTACACCCAGTCGTGCTAATTCCAGCGCTGCAACCATACCCGCGGGACCAGATCCCGCGATAACCACCTTTTGGCGCTTTTGAAGCGGATTGGCAGAGGGTAACCAGGGCTTGAAAACCTGGTAGTTGTAATAAATCGAAGGACGCGCTTGCGTGCTGGGTTGATGCATATGATTCTCCTCATGCATGCAGCCACTCTTGGCTGCATGGCCTGGTTAAACAGTAAATGTGGGACGCAATTTCTCTATTCTTTGGATGTCAGTTCGCTCAGATAAATTGAGGTTAATTGGTAAATATGGTTGCGAACACAACTATTGTGCGCGATCAATAATCAATGTGTGACTGGTGTTTTCCCTAGTTGCGAGCACAACTATTATTTGATATTTTGAACGCCACTTGCTTCAGAAATTGGCACTCTTTGAGCTGACAATTGAGAATAAATTCACGCCAATCACGGCACTCATTAAGAATAAACAGATGGTCAAATCTACAATTAAAAGCACTGTCGCACTCGATCGAACGATCACCCATCGATTGCATACTCTTTCAAAAGTCACTGACCGCGTGTCACAGGTGGCCTACCAGGATGACGCAGGAATTCTGTTCAGTGAAGGTCGATGCCTTGCGGCCATTGGTTCATTCAGGCCACTATCCGTCAACGACCTGGCGCACCGGGCTAACTTGAATAAAGCGCAGGCTAGTCGTGCTGCTCAATCACTTGTTGAGCAAGGTTTGGTACTTAAAGACGCCAGTGCGACAGATAGACGAGGTGTGATATTGACATTGACCAAGAAAGGCGACCTTGTCTGGCAACGCGTAATGACTGTGATTGAACGTCGCAATCAGGAGATCGTTTCGTGCCTCACCAACGTTGAACGTCAACAGCTTGAAAATCTGCTTGATCGCCTTGTAGCGCACGCAAAAGAGACGGAAAAATCGACTTTTGAGACTGTGTGAGGCAACAAAAAACCCGCGGTAGCTATGAACTACGCGGGTTCTGATGTGTTCTGAAGTGGCCGGAAATGACCATTTGGAGGGCGATGGGAATCGAACCCACGCTATTTGCTTGGGAAGCAAAAGTTCTGCCATTGAACTACACCCGCTTTGGTGTGTCGACAAGTTTACTTCAGGATGTCACCGATGCAGAGGTATTTAACTTCCACGTAGTCGTCCATACCCAGGTGCGAGCCTTCGCGGCCGAGGCCAGACTGCTTGACACCGCCAAACGGCACATGTTCGGTGGCCAGAATGCCGACGTTGATGCCGACCATGCCGTACTCGAGCGCCTCTGCCACGCGGAAAATGCGGCCCACATCGCGGCTGTAAAAGTAGCTGGCCAGACCAAACTCGGTGTTGTTGGCGGCGTCGATGGCTTCTTGTTCGGTGGTGAATTTGAACACCGGCGCAAACGGGCCAAAGGTTTCTTCTTTGGCGCACAGCATGTCGGCGGAGGCTTCCGCAATCACGGTGGGCTCAAAAAACTGGCCGGCTAACTTGTTGCCACCCGCCATCACCTTGCCGCCTTTGGCGATCGCATCGGCCACATGGCGGCTGACTTTGTCGATGGCCGCGTCTTCGATCAAGGGGCCTTGCATCACACCTTCTTCAAAGCCATTGCCAACCTTGAGTGCCTTGACCTTGGCCGCAAACTTGGCCACAAACTGGTCGTAGACACCATCCTGCACGTAAAAGCGGTTGGCGCAGACGCAGGTTTGACCGGCGTTGCGGTATTTGCTGAGCATGGCGCCTTCTACGGCGGAGTCCACATCGGCATCGTCAAACACGATGAAGGGTGCGTTGCCGCCCAGTTCCAGTGACATTTTTTTGACGGTGGGGGCCGATTGCGCCATCAGGATGCGGCCCACTTCGGTGGAGCCGGTGAAGCTGATGTGGCGCACCACGTCGCTGGCGCAAATCACCTTGCCCACGGCAATCGAGTTGTTGCCGTCAGCGGTGATCATGTTCAGCACGCCAGCCGGAATGCCCGCGCGCATCGCCAACTCGGCAGCGGCCAGCGCCGTCAGCGGGGTGAGTTCGGCGGGTTTGATGAGCACGGTGCAACCGGCGGCCAGGGCCGGTGCCACTTTGCGCGTGATCATGGCGAGCGGAAAGTTCCAGGGCGTGATGGCGGCGCACACGCCGATGGGCTGTTTGATGACCATCAGACGGCGGTTGTTGTCAAACTGGGGCAGGGTTTCGCCGTTGACGCGTTTGGCTTCTTCGGCAAACCACTCCACAAAACTAGCGCCGTAAGCGACTTCGCCCTTGGCTTCGGCAAACGGTTTGCCCTGCTCGGCGGTCATGATGCGGCCGAGGTCTTCTTGGTTGGCCATCAGCAAATCAAACCATTTGCGAAGGATGATGCTGCGCTCTTTGGCGGTCTTGGTGCGCCAGGCGGGCCAGGCGGCGTTGGCGGCGGCAATGGCGGCTTCAGCATCAGCAGGGCCGAGGTTGGCAACGTCCGCCAGTTTGTTGCCGTTGGACGGGTCGAGAATGTCAAAGCGGCTGCTGCCGGTGACCCATTGACCGTTGATCAGCGCATCGGTTTTCAGCAGTGACGGGTCTTTGAGCAGGGAGAGTGGGGATGTAGTCATGTCGGTGGCAATCAGTGGAGGGTGGATGGTTAAATCAGATTCAGGTAGCCAAGCTTGGTGGATTATTGTTGACTTGGCATCGCCGTTCTGACTGAAGGTTGTTTTTAGCGCCGGTGCACGCCCGGCAAGATGCACAGCATCTCGAATAGCAGGTTGGCGCCCAGCAGCGCTGTGTTGCCGGTCAAGTCGTAGGGGGGTGACACTTCAACCAGGTCGCAGCCGACGATGTTCAGGCCGTAGCAACCCCGGATGATTTCAAGTGCCTGGGGCACGGTTAAACCACCGATTTCAGGGGTGCCTGTACCGCCCGCGTAGGCCGGGTCAATGCCGTCAATGTCAAAACTCAGGTAGCAGGGCGCGTTGCCAACTTTGTCGCGCACTTGCGCCATCAGGGGCACCAACGACTGGTACCAGACTTCATGCGCCGGCACGATCGTGAAACCTTGTTCGCGCGGCCAGTCAAAGTCATCGGACGCATAACCAGTGCCGCGCAAACCAATCTGGAAAACCTTGTGGCAGTCGAGCAGGTTTTCTTCCACCGCGCGACGAAACGGCGTGCCGTGCGCAATGCGTTCGCCAAACATATCGTCGTTGACATCGGCATGGGCATCGACATGCACCATGGCGACCGGCCCGTGTTTGGCCGCCAGCGCCCGCAAAATGGGCAGTGCAATGGTGTGGTCGCCACCCATGGTGAGCGGGATGCAATCAGCGCACAGCACCTGCTCGTAAAACTCCGTGATGATGGGCAGCGACTTGGCCAGCGAGTAGGTGTTGATGGGCACATCGCCCAAATCAGCTACCTGCAAGGTGTCAAACGGCGCGGCGCCGGTAGCCATGTTGTAGGGGCGAATCAGCGAGGACTCGGCGCGAATCTGGCGCGGTCCAAAGCGGGCGCCGGGTCGGTGCGAAGTGCCAATGTCCAGTGGCACGCCGATAAAAGCGGCATTCAGGCCCTTGGCCGAGGTGGCCACTGGCAAGCGAAGCATGCTGGCAATACCGCCAAAGCGCGGCATGGCGTTGCCCGATAAAGGCTGGTTTTTTTGCGTCATGCTCAGTGCCTTCTGCCGCGCAGCCATTCCAGCCCCAACATCAAGGTGCTGGTAAAGATGATCAGCAGGGTTGCGACCGCCGCAATGGTCGGGGTGATGTTTTCGCGGATGCCGGTAAACATCTGACGCGGGAGCGTGACCTGCGTCGGCCCGGCAATGAACAGCGTCACAACCACTTCGTCAAAGGATGTGGCAAAGGCAAACAAGGCGCCAGAAATCACGCCCGGCGCAATGATCGGCAAGGTAATGCGAAAGAAGGTCGACAGTGGTGTGGCACCCAGACTCAGACTGGCCCGCACCAGGTTGTCGTTAAAGCTTTGCAGCGTGGCCAAAACCGTGGTCAGCACAAAGGGCGCCCCCAAAGCGGCGTGCACCAGAATCAGCCCGAGGTAGGTGTCGGCCAGTCCAATCTTGGCAAAAAACAGGTAAGTACTGACGCCCACCACCACGATCGGCACCACCATCGGCGCGATCAGCAAGCTCATCAGCAAGCCCTTGCCCCAAAACTGGATGCGTGCCAAGCCGACGGCGGCCAGCGTGCCCAGTACCGTGGCAAGCACCGTGGCCAGTGGCGCAACGATAAAACTGTTGCGTGCAGCGCGGCCCCAGTCGCTGGAGTTAAAGAGGTTGTCGTACCACTGCAATGACCAGCCCGGCATCGGATAAGCGAGGAATGAACTGGAACTGAACGACAGCGGGATGATCACCAAAATAGGCAACAACAAAAACAGCAGGACGCCAATGCACACGGTGCGAAAGGCGTACCAGCCGACCTTGTCTGCCAGGGTGGCGTAGGCCGGAAAAATGGGAAGTGATGGCAATTGCATGTGGTTTATCCCAAACTCAGTTCAGACTTGACCACGCGCCGGTACAACGCATACAGCACCAGCGTGGCGGTCAACAAGACGGCGCCCAGCGCGCACGCCATGCCCCAATTAACGTTGACGTTGGTGTACTGCGCAATGTAGTAACTCAGCATTTGGTCGTCCGCGCCACCGAGCAAAGCCGGCGTTACGTAGTAACCAATGCTCAGAATAAACACCAGTAAACCACCTGCGCCAACACCTGGCCAGGTTTGCGGCACGTAGACTCTGAAAAACGCCGCCAACGGTGAGCTACCCAATGAAATGGCAGCACGCAGATAGGTATTGGGCACGGATTTCATCACGCTGTAGAGCGGCAATATCATGAAGGGCAGCAGGATGTGCACCATGGCAATGATGACGCCCAAGCGGTTGAACAACAGTGGTAATGGGTCGTCAATAAGCCCCAGTCCCATCAAGGATCGGTTCACCAGTCCGTTGGATTGCAGCAGCACAATCCAGGCGGCCACCCGCACCAGAATCGAGGTCCAAAACGGCACCAGCACCAAGATCATCAGCATATTGGCTTTGCGCGCCGACAGGGTTGAGAGCCAGTAAGCCAGCGGGTAACCCAGCAGCAGGCAAAACAGGGTGACAACCGCGCTGATTTTGAAGGTGCGGACCAGAATCTTGCCAAAGGCGGCGCTCTCAGCGTCGACCTTGCCGATGTTGCCTTGCACATCGCGTTGCAGGTCAACCGAGGCCAGCAGGTAGTCGGGTGTCCAGCGCGAGCCATTTTTGGCAATCGCCTGCCAGTAACTCAGCTCAGCCCAGCGGGCATCAAGGGCCAGCAGGCGTTCGCGGGTTTGCAGCGGCGTCATGCCTTGGTCCAGCGGCAGGGCGCGGTAGGTGGCCATGATGAGCGAGCGGGCACCGCTGACTTCACTATTTAGCCTGCGCGCCAGCGCGCCAGCATCAGATTGTTCTTTGATGGCGGACAGGTCTTCGACCAGCGCCACATAAGCCGCATCCGGCGGGGCGGTGCTGCGGTTCCAGTCAGACAACACCTGGGCCGTGCGGCCCAGGGTATTGGCGACTTCCGGGTTCTCCACCGAGCGCACTAACAGCGAGCCGATAGGAACCAGAAAAGTGATCACCAGAAACAGCAGCAGAGGCAGTGTCAAAGAGATCGCGAAAGCACGTTTTCGGAGCTCGACGCGCTTCAACTGGCGCGCCAGGCTACCGGGTACTTGGGACAGGGTTTGTGCCATCGCAATCTCTCCTAGGTCAGATTACTGAGCAGCCCAGGCGGCGAAACGCTTCTCCAGCGCCTCACCCTGGTCAGCCCAGAATGTGACGTTGAATTGCAAAGCCGTCTTGGCATTAGCCGCAGAAGTGGGCAGCTTGCCCAGCACCTTGGCGTCCAGCTTGGCCAGCGCTTTGGTGTTGGTCGGGCCGTAAGAGATGTTCTTGGCGTACTCGGCCTGTGCGTCGGCGCTGCTGGCCAGGGAGATGTATTTCAAAGCCGCGTCCTTGTTGGGCGTGCCTTTGGGGATGACCCAGAAATCGAGGTCATAAATGCCGCCGGTCCAGGTGATTTGCAGGTTTTTACCTTCGCGTTGGGCCGCATCAATACGGCCGTTGTAGGCGGTGGTCATGACCACGTCGCCAGCCACCAGGAACTGCGGAGGCTGTGCACCTGCTTCCCACCACTGAATGTTGGGCTTGAGTTCGGTGAGTTTCTTGAAGGCGCGCTCGGCACCTTCTTTGGTCATCAGAACTTTGTACACGTCTTGCACGGCCACACCGTCGGCCATCAAGGCAAATTCAACGTTGTAACGAGCGCCTTTGCGCATGGCGCGCTTGCCAGGGAATTTCTTGATGTCCCAGAAATCAGCCCAGGTAGTAGGCGCTGTTTTGAGCTTGTCGGCGTTGTAGGCCATCACGGTTGACCAGACAAACGTGCCGATGCCACACTCGTGAATTGCAGCGGGTGCGAAGTCGGCCTTGTTGCCGATTTTGCTGTAGTCGAGTTTTTCAAACAGGCCTTCGTCGCAGCCGCGTGTTACGTCGGGGGATTCAACTTCAACCACATCCCAGCTGACTTTTTTGGCTTCTACCATGGCCTTGATTTTGGCTTGCTCGCCGTTGTATTCCACACCCACTACCTTGTTGCCACTGCTTTTTTCATAGGGCTCGAAATAGGCCTTTTTCTGCGCGTTGCCATTGGCACCGCCAAAGTTGACAACCGTGAGTTGGGTCTCGGCAAAGCTTGAGAAAGAAGCAACAACTGCGACAGCTGCCACGATAGGTTTGAGTTTCATTAATTAAGTCCTTCTAGGTTTAGGGATTAAGGTTGCAGTGGGATCAAAGATAGATCCGGAGGTGCTCGGGAGGCAAATGCAGCCAGACGGATTGACCGGCCTGGGGAATGGCATGTGCCGATAAAGGAATCTTGACGGTGGCTTCAACCTGGCCTGGCAGTGAGCAGAGTAGGCGCAGATGGTCGCCAAAATAAATGACATCAATCACCGTGACTTCCAGGCTGTTTTCGCCAGGTTTGGCGCTGCCCAAATGAACAGCGATACGCTCGGGTCGAATGCAAGCCTGCACGGGGCTGCTGCTGACAGCGCCATTCACATTCAGGCCGCTCAGCAGGGCGCCACAACTCAGTTTCACATCACATCGGGTGTCGGTTGTGGCAGTCACCACGCCATTAAAAACGGTGTTGTCGCCGACAAAACCGGCCACAAAACGGTTGACCGGGGTTTCATACAGCTTGGTCACGACGTCGATTTGCTGAATGGCACCATCATGAAATACCGCAACGCGGTCAGACATCGTCAGCGCCTCGGATTGGTCGTGTGTGACGTAGACAAAAGTGAGGCCCAGTTTGCGGTGCAACTCTTTAAGTTCAATCTGCATGTGCTCGCGCAGTTGCTTGTCCAGCGCGCCCAGCGGTTCGTCCATCAGGACCAGTTGCGGGTTAAACACCAGCGCGCGCGCCAACGCCACGCGTTGCTGCTGACCACCCGAGAGTTGGCCCGGAAAGCGATCGCCCATGGGGCCTAAGTGAACCATGTCCAGCGCACGCTTGACCTTGGTTTCACGTTCGGATTTGGGCACTTTGCGCACTGTGAGCGGGTAGGCCACGTTGTCGGCCACGCTCATGTGCGGAAACAGCGCGTAGTTCTGAAACACCATGCCAAAGTTGCGCTTGTGAGGCGGTGTTTTGGTGATGGGCTTGCCCGCCAAAAAAATCTCGCCTGCGGTGGGCGACTCAAAGCCGGCCAGCATCATGAGGGTGGTGGTTTTACCGGAGCCCGAAGGCCCTAGCAGCGAGAGGAACTCGCCCGCTTGAATGTCGAGGTTCAGATCGCGCACCACGAGGGTGCTGCCATCGTAGGTTTTTTGAACCCCTGCAAACTTCACTAATTCGGTGGACGACATTTGTCAAACTGCCTGAACAGCGGTCAAAGCGGCATCAATGATGGCCAGGCCTTCATCCACGATGGCATCCGAGGCCGTCAAGGGCACCAGAATTCGGATCACATTGCCATAGGTGCCGCAAGACAGCAGGATTAACCCGCGTTTGGTGGCCTCGGCGCACAGGCGTTTGGTCATGTCGGCATCAGGTTGGTGCAGATCACCGCCTTTGCACAGTTCAATCGCCACCATCGCACCCAAACCGCGCACATCGGCGATGCACTTGTTTTTGGCCGCCATCGTCTTCAGGCTGGCGATGAGGCGCTCACCCAACTGGCGGCTGCGTGCCAGCAAGTTTTCTTTCTCAAAAATATCCAGCACGGCCAGGGCCGCAGCACACGACATCGGGCTACCGGCATAGGTGCCACCCAAACCACCGGGCGCCGGTGCGTCCATCACTTCAGCGCGGCCGACCACCGCCGAGATCGGGAAACCACCGGCCATCGATTTGGCCATGGTGATCATGTCGGGGGCCACGCCACTTTGCTCGACGGCAAACCAGGTGCCGGTGCGACCCGCGCCGGTCTGGATTTCATCGGCAATCAGCAAAATGCCGTGTTGGTCGCACAGGGCGCGCAGACGCTGCAAAAATTCGGCTGGGGCGACATTGAAGCCGCCTTCGCCTTGCACCGGTTCCACGATGATGGCCGCCACACGGCTGGCTTCAACGTCGTTTTTAAAGATCAGCTCAATCGAGGCAATGGAGTCGTCAATGCTCACGCCGTGCAGGGCATCGGGGAACTTGGCACGGAAAATTTCTTCAGGGAATGGGCCAAAACCGTTCTTGTACGGGGTTATTTTTCCGGTCAAACCCAGCGTGAGCAAGGTACGGCCGTGGTAGGCACTGGTGAAGGCAATCACGGCAGAGCGCTTGGTGTAGGCGCGGGCAATCTTGATGGCGTTTTCGACGGCTTCGGAGCCGGTGGTTAAAAACAGGGTTTTTTTGGCGAAGTCGCCTGGCGCCTTGGCATTGATGCGCTCGGCCAGTTCAACGTAGGGCTCATACGCCAGCACCTGAAAACAGGTGTGGGTGTAGAGGTCCAACTGGGCCTTGACGGCAGCAATGATGGCCGGGTGACGGTGCCCGGTGTTGAGCACGGCAATGCCGCCCGCAAAGTCAACGTAGCGCTTGCCTTCGACGTCCCAGACCTCGGCGTTTTCACCGCGGGCAATGAAAACCTCGTGGCTGTAACCCACGCCACGGGGGACGGCGGCGTGACGGCGGGCCATGAGTGCTGCATTGTTCAAGTTGGTTTCGCGTTTCATATCAGTCCTGCAATTCGTTGAAGTGGTTTAAAACTGGCGCAACTGTAGATTCGGACGACGAGGGCTACCATATACAGATCACCCCTTTTTTTCGGTGCACTGTGCTGCTCGCAGTACCTGTACATAAAAACCCTTAGGTAGCAACCCTTGTTTTCTCTCAATCTTCAAAGTTCGACGCCACTGGTGCTCCAAATCGTGGAGGGCTTTCGTCAGGTGATCGAGGACGGCTCCCTGCGCTCGGGGGCCAAGGCACCGTCTATTCGTCAGTTTGCACACGCCCACAAGGTGAGCGTTTTTACGGTGGTGGACGCCTACGACCGGCTGGTGGCGCAGGGCTACTTTGCCTCGCGCCCGCATTCCGGTTTTTTTGTCAAGCAGCGCCAAATTTCCACCAAGGAAATACCCGGCCACGGACCCAATTTCAGCTTCGACTCGATGTGGTACTTGCGCCGCATTTTTGAGAACCGGGCGCTGCGCATGAAGCCGGGCTGCGGCTGGTTGCCGGGCGAATGGTTGTTTCAGGAGGGCGTGCGCCGCAGTCTGCGCAGCCTGGCGGCTGACAACGTCGACCTGGGCGGTTATGGCGAACCCAAGGGCTACCCGCCGCTGCGCAAGCTGGTGCGCGATTTGCTGGCCGAGCAAGAAATCGCTGTCACCGCTGAGCAGGTGCTGCTCACGCATGGCTCCAGCCAGGCGATGGATTTGGTGGCGCGGCGACTGGTGCGCCCCGGTGATGCGGTGATGGTGGACGACCCCGGTTACCCGAATTTGCTTTTCTCCTTGCGCTTTCTGGGCGCGCGCCTGATCGGTGTGCCTCGCACGCCGTCGGGTTATGACCTGGTGGCGCTGGAGCGACTGGTGATTGAGCACCAGCCCAAGGTCTTTTTTACCCAGCCCCGGCTGCAAAGCCCGACCGGCTCGGTGGCGCAGTTGGCGCATCTGCACCGGGTGGTGCAACTGGCTGAAAAGCATGATTTTCTGGTGGTTGAAAACGATATTTATGCCGATCTGGACCCCGAGCCCCGGCCGTCGTTGGCGAGCCTGGACCAGCTCAACCGGGTGATCTACATCAGCAGTTTCTCCAAGACCATTTCGCCCAACATCCGGGTCGGCTACCTGGCTGCCAGCCCCGATTTGTTGGAAGACCTGGCACAGCTCAAGATGATCTCGGGCCTGACCTCGTCCGAATTCAGCGAGCGCTTGGCGCATGGTGCCTTGATGGACGGGCGCTGGCGCAAGCACATCAAGGGCGTGCGCGAGCGCCTCGCCAAGGCGCATGAAGGCGCTGCCACGCGACTGTTGAACATTGGCTTCGAGATTTTTTCGGAGCCCAAAGCCGGTATTTTTCTTTGGGCCAAACACCCGGACATGCCGAGTGCCACCGAGTTGGCCTACAAGGCGGTGGAGCAGGATATTTTGCTCGGACCCGGTAATCTGTTCAGCCCCGATCTGCAGCTTAGCCCCTGGTTGCGCTTCAATGTTGCTTTTTGCGATGACCCGGCGGTGTTCACCTTCCTTGAGAATCAACGCCCAAGCCCTTGATGACTTAAAATTTGCCGCTCAAGAGGGCGCATGCCTTCAAGGGCGTATGCCTGCTGGCTCTGCTGGCTTCCCACGCGTCACCCTTCAGAATTTTTTCAACCTTTTCCGCTTGCCATGAACACACCTGTCACCACTGCCTCCGTAGCCGATATTCGCAAGATATTTCTCGACTTTTTCGAGTCAAAGGGGCACACCGTGGTGGCCAGCAGTCCGCTCGTGCCCGGCAACGACCCAACGCTGATGTTCACCAACTCCGGCATGGTGCAGTTCAAGGACGTATTTTTGGGCACCGACAAACGCAGTTACGTGCGCGCCGCCTCGGTGCAAGCCTGCCTGCGTGCCGGTGGCAAGCACAACGACCTGGAGAACGTGGGCTACACCGCGCGCCACCACACGTTTTTCGAGATGCTGGGCAACTGGAGCTTTGGCGACTACTTCAAGCGCGACTCGCTCAAATGGGGTTGGGAACTGCTGACGCAGGTCTACGGCTTGCCAGCGGAGCGCTTGCTGGTCACGGTCTACATCGACGACCAAGAAGCCTACGACATCTGGCACAACGAGATCGGTTTGCCAGCGGACCGCATTGTGCGCATTGGCGACAACAAGGGCAAAAAATACGCGTCTGACAACTTCTGGATGATGGCCGACACCGGCCCCTGCGGCCCTTGCTCCGAGATTTTTTACGACCACGGCGACCATATTCCTGGCGGCCCTCCGGGCAGCCCCGGTGAAGACGGTGACCGCTTCATTGAAATCTGGAACCACGTGTTCATGCAGTTCGACATGCAGCCCGATGGCAGCCTGGTCAAGTTGCCAGCACCGTGCGTCGATACCGGCATGGGCCTGGAGCGTTTGGCGGCCATCCTGCAGCACGTTCACAGCAACTACGAAATCGACATTTTTGACGCACTGATCAAAGCGGCTTCGCGCGAAACCGGTTGCACCGATCTGGGCAACAAGAGCCTGCGCGTGATTGCCGACCACATTCGCGCCACCGCGTTTTTGGTGAGTGACGGTGTCAATCCGAGCAACGAAGGCCGAGGCTATGTGCAGCGCCGCATCATCCGCCGCGCTATCCGCCACGGCTACAAGCTGGACAAGAAAACCCCGTTTTTCCACAAATTGGTGCCCGATCTGGTGGCGCTGATGGGCGACGCTTACCCGAAGCTCAAGTCGGATGAAAAACGCATCATCGAGGTGCTCAAGGCTGAAGAAGAACGCTTCTTTGAAACCCTTGAAAACGGCATGCAGATTCTGGACGCCGCGCTGGCCGGGGGTGCCATGGTGCTGCCGGGCGAAGTGGCGTTCAAGCTGCACGACACTTTTGGCTTCCCGCTGGACCTGTCCGCAGATGTGTGCCGCGAGCGCGGCTTGAGCGTGGACGAAGCCGGTTTTGCCGCCGCCATGGAGCAACAAAAAGCCAAAGGCCGCGCTGCGGGCAAGTTCAAAATGGACCGGGCGCTGGACTACAGCGGCGACGGCAACGACTTCGTGGGCTACGAACACTTGACGAATGCTACTAAAGTTGTAGCACTCTACGCAGATGGCACGGAGGCTACAGAGCTAAAAGCCGGTCAATCCGGGGTGGTGGTGCTGGACAGCACGCCTTTTTACAGCGAGAGCGGCGGCCAGGTCGGCGACGAAGGCGCCATCTTCTGTGACCACGCGATGTTTGAAGTGGGTGACACCCAAAAAATCAAGGCCGATGTGTTTGGCCACCATGGCACCTTGACCACCGGCACACTGAAGGTCGGCGACGGCGTCACTGCCCATGTCAACTCGGCGCTGCGTGCCGCCACCGAGCGCAACCACAGCGCTACCCACCTGATGCACAAAGCCCTGCGCGAAGTGCTGGGTGAGCATGTGCAGCAAAAGGGTTCTTTGGTCAATGCCGATCGCACCCGTTTTGACTTTGCCCACAACGGCCCGGTGACCGCTGCCGAGATTCATGAAATTGAAGCCCGTGTCAACGCAGAGATTTTGGCCAACGCCGCCAGTCAGTCGCGTGTGATGGACATTGAGTCGGCCCAGGCGACTGGCGCCATGATGCTGTTCGGCGAGAAATATGGCGAGACCGTGCGCGTGCTCGACATTGGCGAAAGCCGCGAACTGTGCGGCGGCACACACGTCAAGCGCACCGGTGATATTGGCCTGTTCAAGGTGGTGGCCGAGAGTGGTGTGGCCTCGGGCGTGCGCCGCATTGAGGCGGTGACCGGGCAGAACGCCTTGGCCTATCTGCAGGGTCTGGAAAACACCGTTAACCAGGTGGCGGGTGCGCTCAAGGCGCCGGTGGTGGAAGTCACCGACCGCATTGCCAATGTGCTGGACCACGTCAAGGCGCTGGAAAAAGAAGTGGCCGCTCTCAAAGGCAAGCTGGCTTCAGCCCAGGGCGATGAACTGGTGACGCAGGCGGTCGAGGTCAATGGCGTCAAGGTGCTGGCGGCCCGGCTGGAAGGCGCCGACACCGCCACCTTGCGCGACAGCATGGACAAGCTCAAGGACAAGCTGAAAACTGCGGTCATCGTGCTGGTGTCTGTGGCGGGCGACAAGGTGCAAATCGCCGTTGGCGTGACGCCGAACACCACCGGCAAGGTCAAGGCCGGTGAGTTGGTCAACTTTCTTGCGGCGCAGGTCGGTGGCAAAGGCGGCGGCAAGCCCGACATGGCAATGGCCGGTGGGACAGAGCCCGCAAAGGTCGACGCGGCCTTGGCAAGCGTCATGGGCTGGGTGACCGAGAAGCTTTGATTTGCTATAGTTTAAATAGCAGTTTACGCAGTTAGAACGGGGGCTAGAGCTTGTTTTGGCTTAAAAATTTATTCAGTGCCCGGCGCCCTCAGTTTGTCTTGGAGAACCCTTCAGCGGACCCCGTGTGCCAACCCGTGCGGCCAATCATTCGGCTGATGCTGATGGTTTGCATGCTGGGGACTGCTTCGTGGACGCAAGCGCAGGGTTTTGAGGTCGTTCCCTGGCCGGCGCGCAAACCAATCCCTGCGTTGTCAGGCACCGATTTAAACGACCAACAATGGCGCCTGGCTGACTTGAAGGGCAGGGCGGTGTTGCTCAACTTTTGGGCCAGTTGGTGCGAGCCGTGCCGCACCGAGATGCCATCGCTGCAATCCCTGTCGCAGTTTTACGGCCCCGAAAAACTGGTGGTGCTGGCGCTGAATTTCAAGGAATCCAAAACGGTGGCCGAGCGCTATGTGCAACGCACTGGTCTGACGCTGCCGGTGTTGCTCGACCCCGATGGGGTGATGGCCCGCCAATGGGGCGCTACCGCCTTCCCGACCACGGTGCTGATCGCTGCGGATGGTCGCGTGAAAGGCGTCGTGCGGGGCGAGCTGGATTGGACCGGCCAGGCGGCAGCCCGACTGGTGGAGCCTTTGCTAAAGCAGGAAGTTCTTCGCAGCGCTCAACGCTAACAACGGGTCGCCGCCGGTGTCCTCCTTGAGGTCGACACCGGACAATTGCCGTGCGCGAGCTTGGGTGAGCAGATGGTGCAGTTTGTCGGCGGCGGCCTCAATACCCAACCCCGCCGGTCGCACATTGGAAATGCAATTTCGGCTGGCATCGAGCAAGCCCACGCGCGGCATCCAGGTCAGGTACAGGCCCATGCTGTCGGGCGAACTCAGGCCCGGACGCTCCCCAATCAACACCACCACGAGCTTGGCGCCGAGCATTTCGCCCACTTCATCGCCAATCGCCACGCGCCCTTGCAGCACGACGCAAACCGGGGCGATGAGCCAATTTTCAGCAGCTAACCGGGGTGTCATGCTGGCCAAAAAGGGCGCGGCGTTTTGCTCAATGGCCCGCGCTGACAGGCCGTCCACCACCACAAAAGCCACGTCATAAGGCCTTGTGGTCGCTGACTGAAGCGGGCTGGCCAGTGAGGCCAGCGCGTGCCGTGACGCAGCATCAAGGCGGCGTCCCAGATCGGGGCGCTGCAGGTAAGCCGTGCGGTCGGCGGCGGCGCTGTGCAGGGTGAGGCAGGGCGTTTTCTGACCTTCCAGCACCGCGTCCAGCGTTTGCGATAGTTGCGGCGCATCCAGTGCCAGATGCACGGCATCGCGGGCGCGGGCATGGGCCAACTGGAAATCCAGATGCGCCGCAGTAGGCAAGCTCACGCCAGCGCGCCCCAACGCAAGGCGGGCGTCAGTCCATTGGCGCAGAGCTTGCCACGGGTTGGCGATGACGGGCGATAAGGGGTCGTTCATGGTGATTCAGCGCAGGCGCAACAGGGCATTTTGAAAGGCAGGCGGCAGCGCCGGGTTGAGCCGGAACGGCGCATCACCCGCACAAATCTGCATCTTCTGCAGCCAGGCTTCAAACTCCGGCGCAGGCCGCAAGCCCAGCACGCGCCGTGCATAAAGCGCATCGTGAAACGAGGTGCTTTGGTAGTTGAGCATGATGTCGTCCGAGCCTGGCACGCCCATCACAAAATTGCAACCGGCCACGCCCAGCAGGGTCAGCAGCACGTCCATGTCGTTCTGGTCGGCCTCGGCGTGGTTGGTGTAACAGACGTCGCAACCCATTGGCAGCCCGAGCAGCTTGCCGCAAAAATGGTCTTCCAGTCCGGCGCGGATGATCTGCTTGCCGTCGTACAAATACTCAGGGCCGATGAAGCCGACCACTGTGTTCACCAGCAGCGGCTTGAAGTGGCGCGCCACCGCATAGGCACGCGCCTCGCAGGTTTGCTGGTCGAGTCCGTGGTGCGCGTTGGCCGACAGTGCGCTGCCTTGGCCGGTCTCAAAATACATCACATTGCTGCCCAGCGTGCCGCGCTGCAGCGACAAAACCGCACTGCGCGCTTCACCCAGCAGCGCCAGGTTGACGCCAAAGCTGGCGTTGGTGGCCTGGGTGCCGCCAATTGACTGGAACACCAGGTCCACCGGCGCGCCCCGGTTGATCGCCTCAATCGTGTTGGTGACATGGGTCAGCACGCAGGACTGGGTCGGGATTTCGTACTGCGCGATGACGTCGCTGAGCATCGTCACCAGCTTGATGACTTGGGCCACGTTGTCGGTCGCCGGGTTGATGCCGATCACCGCGTCACCGCTGCCATAGAGCAAACCGTCCAGCAGACTGGCGGCAATGCCGGTGGCGTCATCGGTCGGGTGATTGGGCTGCAGGCGGGTCGCGAGGCGGCCTTTTAAGCCGAGGGTGTTGCGAAATTGGGTGACGACCTGGCATTTTTGCGCCACCAGAATCAGGTCCTGGTTGCGCATGAGTTTGCTGACCGCAGCGGCCATCTCGGGGGTGATGCCCGGCGCCAGAGCAGCCAGCACTGCGCCGTCTACGGCATCACCCAGCAACCAGTTGCGAAAATCGCCGACCGTTAAATGACTCACTGGCGCAAAGGCCGCGGCGTCATGCGTGTCCAGGATCAGGCGCGTGATCTCGTCGGTGTCATAAGGCACCAGCGCTTCGCTGAGGAAGGTGGTGAGCGGCACTTCAGCCAGCGCCATCTGCGCTACCGCACGCTCCTCGGCATTGGCCGCTGCCACGCCCGCCAGCAAGTCGCCCGAGCGCGGGGGTGTCGCTTTCGCCATCAGGTCTTTCAAATCTCGAAAGCTGTACGTGGTGGTGCCGACGGTGTGGGTGTAGGGGTGTGAGTTCATGGTGGGCACGTGTGGCTTGCAATTTTGATTCATTTTTGAGGGTTTGGCCTGCAGCGATAATTCCCCCGCTGAACCGGGCCTGCCCGCGTTCAACTTGGCCAGTTTGGGGTCTCTTGACCGGCCCCGATGGCGCTCTCTTTCATCCCATTCCGGAGTTCTTTTTATGACCACCGTTCAAGCCCTTGCTCGCCGTAATTTTTTAAGAAATACGGCTCTAGCCGCCGTCGCATCTGCGCTGCCTGCTATTAATTTTGCACAAACTGCTGCGGTGCCTGTGCCGCTTGAGCGCCAGTTTTCACCCCAGCCCGGCACCTGGCGCACCTTTGAGGTGACGACCCGGGTCGACATTGCCAAGCCACAGGGCGCGACTCGTGTCTGGTTGCCCATTCCTTCGGTCAATACCGACTGGCAAAAGTCATTGGACAGCAGTTTTTCCAGCAACGGAAAAACCGAGCTGACCTCGGATGCCCGCTATGGTGCCCGCATGCTCTTTGTTGAGTTTGCGGAGAACGAGGCCAAGCCTTATGTCGAGTTGACCAGCCGCATCCAGACTCAGAATCGTTCGGTGGACTGGTCCGGTAAGCAAGAAACGGCTGAAGACGCTGACGATTTGAAATACTGGACCCAGCCGACCAGCCTGTTGCCGATCGACGGTATTGTGCGAAAAACTGCGCAAGAGGCCATCAAGGGCGCCCATTCCGATGCTGAAAAAGCCCAGAAACTTTATGACTGGATCGTTGCCAACACCTTTCGCGAACCCAAAGTGCGCGGTTGCGGCGAAGGCGACATCAAGTCGATGCTGGAAACCGGCAACCTGGGCGGCAAGTGCGCTGACCTGAATGCCTTGTTCGTCGGCCTGTGCCGCTCGGTGGGCTTGCCCGCCCGCGATGTGTACGGCTTGCGTGTGGCGCCTTCGGCTTTTGGCTACCGGGAGCTGGGCGGTAACCCGGCCAAGCTGCAAGGCGCGCAACATTGCCGTGCCGAGGTGTTTCTCAAAGGCCAGGGTTGGGTCGGCATGGACCCCGCGGATGTGGCCAAGGTCATGCGCCAGGAAATGCCGGAGTGGATCAAGTCGCCGAAAAATGCCCTCGTGGCGCCGGTCAACAAGGCGCTGTTTGGCGGTTGGGAAGGCAACTGGATGGCTTTCAACACGGCCCACGACGTGAGCCTGCCGCATGCCAAAGGCCCGAAACTGGGCTTTTTCATGTACCCCGTAGCCGAAAACGCTTCGGGTCGTCTGGATTCCTACGCGCCGGATGATTTCAGGTACCAGATCAGCGCCAAAGAAATAAAAGCTTGATATAGCTGCGCCCCTCTGTTGTAACGAAGTGACCTGTCTTAAAAGAGACCTTGCGGTTTCGTGCTAGTACATGCGAGAATGTTTCAACATGTAAGGGCGGCAATGAAGGTTAAATCAGCAGCAGTAGGGGTTTTGGTAGCGGGCGCAGCACTCAGTAGTGCGGCACTGACGTTGGGCCCCGCCCGTGGCGCAGCCTGGATTGGTCAACCGCTGGCGTTGACGGTGAACGTTCAACTCGATGCCGGTCAGGAGGCATCCTCCCTCTGTGCCGAGGCGGACGTGTTCCACGCGGACAGCAAACAGGAAGCCGGCAGGGTGAAAGTGATAGCCGAGCCCGGTGCCGAGCGCGACACCGCCCGGTTAAGGGTGGTGTCTACCGCGCTGGTGGACGAACCGATGGTGACGATTTACCTTCGCGCTGGTTGTGGGGCCAAAAATACCCGCCGCTATGTGCTGTTGGCCGACTACCCGAGCGATGTTGTGGCCCCCGCAGTCCCCGTGGCTAGCGAGTCGGCGCCGATGGTGCCCACCGTCGTGCCCACGGAGGCGGTCACTGCGGCTCCCCTTGCGAAGGCGCCCCGCGCTGCCAAGCCACTGGCCAAACCAAAATCTCCCGCCAGCCCGGCAACGGCTAAAACTTCCGAAGCTGCAAGCCAGGTTAAATTGATTCCCACCCCAAGCTCGGCCAAAAGCAAACCAGTCGCTGCCGAGCGCCCACGGTTGCGGTTGGACCCGATTGAAAATCTGGCAAAACGCATTTCCACACTCGAGACTGCCACGGCTGTTTCAGTTGCCGCACCGCCAGACGAGGTCGTGCGCGACTCGCAACTCATGTTGCAACTCCAGGCCGATATCAAGTCCTTAGCCGATAAAGCGGCCAAAAATGAGGTCACCCTCATAGCACTTCGTGAGCAATTGCTGAAGGCCGAGTCCGAGCGGACGCCCGCGGCTTTAATCTATGCGCTCATGATCCTGGTGCTGCTGTGCCTGGCCGCCATCGCCTTGTTATGGAACCGCCGGGCAGAGGCCTCAGCCTGGCGCACCGGTTTGCCAGTTGATGAGTCTCCAGTACCAAAGCAGCCGACGCCCAAGCCGCCTGCTAGCCAAGAGCAAGAGGCCGCCACAGTTTCGCAGCCGGTGTCGCCCCATTCCTCGCTGAAGTCAGTGAAGGTGACGCAGCCTGACTACCCCTTTTCAGCCCCTTTGCCGCTAGTTCCTCAGGCGTTGAACTCCGCACCCATGACATTGCCGCCCCCTATGGAGCCACTGGACGTCGACCTGGATATGAATCTGGCTGATATGGACGAAGAGTCGTTTCGGGAGCTCATGAACTACGACTGGGACCATAAGCCCTTGACCAGTGCTGACTCACTCAAGAAGAAATAAATTTAGCCGCTAACCCAGTGGGTTGCGTGTGATTTTGTGCATCGATACCACGTTGAACTGGGCTGCAACGGCCTGTGGTTGGGCACGCAGGGGGCTTGCGATATCGGCCAGGGTCACTTTGTCGAGTTCTGCCAGGTAGCTATTGAGGGCGGTCTTGAAGACCTGCTTCAGTTGGCAATTGGCGGTGAGGGTGCAGGCGTTGTGGTTGGGATCGAAGCATTCGACCAGCCTGAAATCGGTTTCTGATTGGCGCACCACATCCCCGATACGAATCTCAGCGGCCGGTTTGAGCAGGCGTAAACCGCCGCCCCGTCCGCGCGTAGTCTGCAGCAAACCCTGGCGCGCCAGGTCGTTGACGATCTTCATCAAATGGTTCTTAGACACCGCATGGCTGTCGGCCAGTTCGGCAATGGTGATCGAGCGCTCCGGGTGCATGGCGCAAAACATCAGCACCCGCAAGGTGTAGTCGGTGTAGTCAGTCAGTCGCATGGGGTTCCTTCATGGGGCGGCCAGCGACCATTGAGCTGCGGCTAATGCATGCAGCCGGGTGGTGTCAAACAGGGGAACTTCGGCGTCCTGCTGGCTGACTAGCAGTGTGATTTCTGTGCAGCCCAAAATGATGGCCTGTGCGCCTTGCGCCTGAAGGTTCGCCATGATGCGTCGGTAATCGTTGCGCGAAGTTGCATCGATCTGGCCGAGGCACAGTTCCTCGTAAATGATGCGGTGCACGCTGTCACGGTCAGCGCTGGTGGGCGTCACCACTTGCAGGCCGTGCTGATGTTCGAGCCTTGCTCGGTAAAAATCCTGCTCCATGGTGAAGCGGGTGCCGAGCAAGCCGACACGGGTGAAACCCGCTTTTTTAATCGCGTGGGCGGTGGGGTCGGCAATGTGCAGCAGGGGAATACGCACGGCAGCTTCGATGGCGTCGGCCACCTTGTGCATGGTGTTGGTGCAAAGCACCAGCAATTCAGCCCCGGCCAATTCAAGGGACCGGGCGGCCTGCGCCATTAGTTCACCTGCCGCCGCCCAGTCACCCGCGCGCTGGAGTTGCTCGATGTCATGGAAGTCAACGCTGTAGAGAATCAGTCGCGCCGAGTGCAGTCCGCCGAGTTGCACCTTGATCGATTCATTGATTTGACGGTAGTAGGGCACCGTGGATTCCCAGCTCATGCCGCCAATGAGGCCGATGATTTTCAAGAAAAATCCTTCACTTTGAATCGGGGGTGCCCCAGCTGTATCCGTTCACACAGGGTGCAGGGTGGGCAGAGGTTTGCGCTAGTGTAGCTTTGAATCGCATAAGATGCATATAAAATGCCTTTATTAAAATCCGGATCACCCCTGTTATTCAATGCCCATGAAACCTGATTCCTTGCCTATTTTTAGCGACGTCAAACTGGCTTCACAGCGGCCACTCGGTCAGCCCTTTCTGCGGCTGGGTTTTCGGCCTTTTTATGTCGGTGGTGCCCTGCTGGCCGCGCTGAACGTGCCTTTTTGGATCGCGATGTTTCTGGGGCAGGTGGCGTCAAGCCCGAGTGTGCCGCCCTTGCTGTGGCACGCGCACGAAATGTTGTTCGGGTTTGCCGTGGCCATCATCGTGGGCTTTTTGATGACGGCGGGCAAAGCCTGGACCGGCTTGCCCACGCCGCGTGGTCCGTGGCTGGGCGCGCTGGTCTTGCTGTGGCTGGGCGCCCGCGTGACGGCGGTGGCCGGGCCTTATCCAGTGTTTGCCGTGCTGGACTTGGCCCTGTTGCCACTGGTGGCGGGTATCTTGATTCGTTTGCTATTGCTTTCACGCAATTACCGCAACCTGCCTTTGGGCCTGATTCTGGTGTTGCTGGCTGCTGCCAATCTGGTGTTTCACCTGTCGGTGTCGGGGGCGTTGAGCGTGTCGGCGCTCACGCCTTTGTACGCGGCATTGGCGGGGGTGGTCATGATGTTGTGCGTGATGGGCGGGCGGGTGATTCCGGCTTTCACCATGGCCGTGACCCCTGGATTGAAGTTGACGCCCAACGTGTGGGTCGAGCGCATCACTCTGGGCGCCACCGGCTTGGGTTTGGCATCCTGGGTGCTGACCGGGCCCGCTTGGCTGAGCCTGATGCTGCTTGCGCTGGCCAGTGGTTTGCATGTAAATCGCTTGCTCGGTTGGCGCGCCAAGGTCGTGCTGCAGCGTCCCATTTTGTGGATTCTTCATGTCTCCTATGCCTGGATTCCCTTGGGGCTGGGGCTGCTGGCGCTGGCACAAATCGGCCTGGTGCCGGTGTCGTCGGGCGTGCATGCGTTGGCGGTGGGCGCCCTGGGCGGCATCATCATGGGCATGATTACCCGCACCGCGCGGGGTCACACCGGCCGGCCTTTGAACGTGACGCCGGCTGAAATAGGGGCTTACATTTTGGTGATGACGGCGGCCGTGCTGCGGGTGCTGCTGCCCTTGTTGGCGCCCTCGTTGTATGGCGCATCGCTGGTGGCTGCGGCCATCGCCTGGAGCGTGGCGTTCCTGATTTACCTGTGGATTTTTACGCCCTGGTTGATGCAGACACGGTTGGATGGCAAGGATGGTTAATAACCTGGCCACCTACTATTTTTGGGTCAAAACCCTGCACGTGACGTGTGTGGTGCTCAGCATCACCTTGTTTGTCGTGCGCGGCACCTTGCAACTGCAATCGCGGCCCTGGTGGCAGTCGGTGCTGCTGCGCCGGGCGCCTCACATCGTAGACACCGTGCTGCTGAGTGCGGCGCTCTGGATGGCCTGTCAGATCGGGCAATATCCGTTTGTGAACGGCTGGCTCACGGCCAAGGTGCTGGCGCTGCTGGCCTATATTTTGTTCGGGATGCGCGCCTTGGGCCGTAAAACGCCGCCCTCGCAACGGCTGCCCTACTTCGTGGCAGCGTTGCTCAGCGTGAGCTACATCATCGGCGTGGCGCTCACCCGTTCACCGGGCTGGGGCTTGATTTAGCGGCACTCTACCAACCTGACGGGTTTCTGTTTCGGGGTCTTGTCACGGAAAAGTGAGCCGTCGCTGACTCTCGAAGCGCCTGAGTTGCCCGCTCACGGGATCGGTGAATTCAACCGAGCGGGCCAGCAGTTGCAGCGGATGGTCATAGTCAATCTGACCCTCGGGCGTGAGCGTGGGGTACAGGCCATCGCCCAAAATAGGCAAGCCCAGCGCCGCCATGTGCACCCGCAACTGGTGGCGCTTGCCGGTCACCGGGCTCAAACGGTAATGGCCCAAATGGCCCTGAACTTCCATCAAGGCCAGGTCGGTCACCGCGTTAACCGGGCCGCTCACCTCGTGCTGCAGCATGAAGTGACCTGCCTCCACAATGCGGCTTTCGCGCCGCTGGGGCATCGCCACCTCCGCGCGCCACGGCGCAATCGCCTCGTAGGTTTTTTTGACCGTGCGCTGGCTGAACAGCGCGTGGTAAGCCGCCCGCGTTTCAGGCTGCACTGAAAACATTACCAGCCCGGCGGTATCGCGGTCAATGCGGTGCACCGGCACCAGCGTCTCAATGCCGAGTTGTTGTTTGAGCCGCACCAGCACGGTCTCAGTTAAGTAGCCGCCCGAGGGTACGACCGGCAAAAAATGCGGTTTGTCGACCACGATCAGGTGCGCGTCCTGAAACAGAATTTGCGCGTAAAACGGAATGTGCGGCTCATCCGGCACGGCGCGGTAGTAGTACACCCGCACATGGCCCTGGTACGGGTGGTGGGGCGCCAGCGTAACGCCGTGTTCGTCCACCACATCGCCGGCGACCATGCGCTGGTGCCAGACCTCGCGCGTGACGTTGGAGAGCCGCTCGGCCAGAAAATCCAGCGTCGTGGGCCAGTCACCGCCCGGTAATCCGATGCAACTGGGCCCGACGCCGTTGCGAGCCGGGGGCTTAAATCCGTTCAAACACCACGTCCCACACGCTATGGCCGAGCTTGATGCCGCGGTTCTCGAACTTGGTGAGCGGGCGGTAATGCGGTTTGGGTGCGTAGCCCGCGAGTTCCGGGTGGGTCAGGGCGGCGGTGTTTTTCAGCAGTGGCTCGGCGCTCAGCACTTCCAGAATCTGCTCGGCATACGGCTGCCAGTCGGTGGCGCAGTGCAGGTAGCCGCCCACTTTAAGCCGCGCAGCCAGTTTGGCGATCAGCGGTGCCTGGATCAGGCGGCGCTTGTTGTGTTTTTTCTTGTGCCAGGGGTCGGGAAAGAAAATGTGCACGCCATCCAGGCTTTGCAGCGGCAGCATGTGGTCGATGACCTCCACCGCGTCGTGCGCCACGATGCGGATGTTGTGCAAATCCTGCTCGCCAATGCGCTTGAGCAGCGCCCCGACGCCGGGTTCATGCACTTCGCAGCACAAAAAGTTTTTCTCGGGCATCACGCCGGCAATGTGGGCGGTGGCCTCGCCCATGCCAAACCCGATTTCCAGGATAACCGGGCAATTATTTAAGTCAATTTGGCCTCTAGCCCCCGTTCTATCTGCGTAAGCAGCTACAAAATCTATAGCGGTTGCCTGGTAGGGGAAAAGAAACTGGGGGCCAATGTCTTCAAACGCTTTGGTCTGGCCGGTGGTGATGCGGCCCGCGCGGCGCACAAAACTCTTGATGGTTTTGGGGTAAGCCACGCCCTCGGGCATGCTGCCCCGGATGCGCAGGGTTCGGGTCTGGTCTGCGTCGGCAGGCGTGGGTGGGGTTGGGTTTGTATCGTTCACGAGGGGGATTGTAAATAAGCTATGTGATTCGCCAGCCCCGAACCCAGCCCGCCAATGCTTCGCCCACAGAAGCCGAATCATCCGCCTCCGGTAAGCCCAAACAAGCCGCCGCACGCTGAAGCATCAAAAGCGGCGCCGAGGTGTCCAGCGCCAAAGCCCCGTTTTGCTTGGACAACTTCTGGCCATCGGCCCCCAGCACCAAAGGCGTGTGCAGGTAGCGCGGTGTGGGCAGCCCCAGACAGTGCTGCAAAAAAATTTGCCGCGCCGTGTTGTCCGTCAAATCTTCACCGCGCACCACATCGGTCACGCCCTGCGCTGCGTCATCCACCACCACCGCCAACTGGTAGGCAAAACAGCCATCCGCTCTTTTTAATACAAAGTCGCCGACCTCCTGCTGCACATCCTGCTGCTGCTGGCCCAGACGTCGGTCATGCCAATGGATCCTATGATTTGCTACTGAATCAGTAGCTGCTTGCGCAGGTGATACGGGGGCTAGGGGTCTATTTGATGCATAAACATCAGTGCGCAGCCGCCAGGCACAAGCCGACCAATGAGCGGCTGAAACATCGCTCGCCGGGGACGACAGAGCGGTGCGGCAGGTGCCGGGGTAGACCCGTTCACCATGGCGCGTGTGGCCGTGCCCCAAGCGGTCTAAAGCGGTTTGAATGTCTTTGCGTGAACATCTGCAGGGGTAAGCCAGGCCGTTGGCCACCAGGGCGTCAAGCGCCTGCTGGTACAAACTGCTGCGTTGTGATTGCCAGACGGGGGGTGCATCCGGGTGCAAGCCGCAATCGGCCAATTGCTGCAAGATGACCCGGTCCATGCCCGGCAAACAACGTGCGCTGTCAACATTCTCGATGCGAACCAGCCACTCGCCGTCATGAGATTTAGCGTCCAGCCAGCTGGCCAGCGCGGCGACCAGCGAGCCCGCGTGCAGGGGCCCGGTGGGCGAGGGGGCAAAACGACCGGTGTAACGGGCCCCCACGCTGCCAAACCTTTAAACCAGAGCCAGCGCCAGTTCGTGACCGGAGATAAACGCTTCTTCAACCCGGTGGCCAAGGCACCAGTCGCCGCACAGGCCGACACCGGACTTGGCATCCCACAGATGCGATTTGCCCAGCGGCGTGGTGGTCTGGGCATAGAGCCAGCGGTGCGATTCCACATGGGCCGGTTCGGCGCGAATACCCGTGACTTCAGAGAACGCCTTCAACAACTTGGCTTGCACACGCGCGGCATCGTCTTGCAGGTGGTCCTGAGAAAACGCGGCGCTGGCCTGCACGGTCCAGCGTTCGATGTTGGCGTGACCGGGCTTGCTCGATTCGCGGGCCAGCCAGGCAATGCGGTGGTGCGTGCTGCGCGCGGCATTCCACTGCGGTCCCAGAGTTGAAAGGCCGGGTTGCACTGCCTGCGGAAATGCCAGCATCAGCGTCCAGCAAGGCGCCATTTTCACGACGTCCAGTTGCTGGGCCATCGCACTGGTTTCAGGCGCAGTTTGCAGCAAGGCCGTGGCCTGCGGTGCCGGGATGGCCAGCAGCACGGTATCGAAGCCAGAAAATACATGGGCTGCACCATCAACGCCTTCGGTGCGCAACTGCCAGAGACCGGCATTGAGCGCATCGCGTTCCAGATGCGTGACACGGGTTTCCAGTTCCACCTTGTGCGCGTCAAGCAGCGTTTGGGCCAGGGCTTTGGGCAGCGTGTTCATGCCTTCCGTGGGCACCCAATGGACATCTTTGGCGGGCAGACTGGCGGCGGCGATCTGGCCGTTCTCGTCCAGAATTTGTACCGCGTTGGCACTCCAGGCTTTGCTCAGGCCGGGTACGGTGTCGAGGGCCAGTTTGAAGCGGGCGTCGCGCACGGTGAAATATTGCGCACCGTGGTCAAACGTGCCAAACGCGCTTTCGCGGGTGGCCATGCGTCCGCCAATACCCTTGCTCTTTTCAAACAGCGTGACCTGATGGCCGGCTTGCACCAACGTGCGAGCACAGGAGACGCCCGCCATGCCTGCGCCGATGACAGCGATCTTTTTTAATTTTGGTGTTGATAAGGTCATAAATGGGGCTTTCAAGGGTTGATTAATCGTGTGGTTTGGTGTGACTTTACACCCCTCGGTGACGCTCCAGCAAAGCGGCGCGGGTCGTGGCACTTTCAAGCTGGCTTAACCACCAGGCCAGCGCATGGCCGTGGCCTGATTTTGCGACATGACGCCAGGCGTAATTGAGGCGGACGATGCGTTGCGGACGGGCGACCTGGCGCACCACCAGCCGACCGGTTTCGATGAAACCACGGGCCATGCATTCCGGTACAAAGCCACTGCCCAGGCCCCGCAGTTGCGCATCCAGCTTGTCTTTCATGGTGGCGACGGTGAACACATCCTGGCCACCCAGCAGGCCGTAGCTCAGGCCCCGGCCGCGCGAAATGGTGTCCGCCACCGCCACCGCCCGGTGCTGGCGGATCAACTCGTCTTTAAGGGGTTCGGGGGCGTTGGCCAGCGGGTGGTGCGGCGCAACCGCATAAACAAAGTTCACATCGCCCAGTGGCAGACTGTGAATGCCGGCACTGGTACTGGCATCGGCCACACCCAGCGCTAGGTCAGCCTGGCCGGAGGTCAGTGCCTCCAGCGTGCCCGACAAGGTTTCATCGCGCAGCCTGATGCGGGTCGGCGGGCTCAGACTGTAAAAACTTTCGCACAACTCCATCACCGTGGCCTTGGAGATGATGGTGTCCACGGCAATGGTGAGTTGCGTCTCCCATCCGGTAGCAACCCGTTTGACCCGGTTGGCCACGGCATCAATTTGTTCCAGCAAGCGGCCGCCTTCCAGCAGTAATTCAGCCCCGGCCTCGGTCAGGCGTGCCTGGCGCGAGCTGCGGTCGTACAGCAGCACATCCAGCGCATCCTCAATCTGGCGCACCCGGTAGGTCAGGGCGCTGGGCACCACGCCCAAGGCACGGGCGGCCGCGGCAAAACTGCCGGTGGCGGCGATGGTTTGCAGCATGGCGAGGGCGTCGGGGGTCAACACATCGCGGGCAGTTTGCACGGATAACTCCTTTTAATTCGAATATTTTGAATGATGCCATCAAACGCGCTGGATCGCCAAACCATCCGCTGGCGCTAAAGTTCACTCAATCGATAAATTTTTTGGAGAGTTTCATGTTGATGGTTCGGAAATCACAAGAACGCGGTTTTGCCGACCACGGCTGGCTGAAGTCGTTTCACAGCTTCTCGTTTGCCGGTTATTACGACCCCGCGCACATGGGTTGGGGCAACCTGCGGGTCATCAACGAAGACTGGATTGCGGCCGGCAAGGGCTTTGGCACCCATGGCCACCGCGACATGGAAATCGTCACCTACGTGTTGCAAGGCTCGCTGGCGCACAAGGACAGCATGGGCAACGTCAAGGCGATTCCGCCCGGCGATGTGCAGCGCATGAGCGCCGGCACCGGCGTGCAACACAGCGAGTTCAATCACGCACCTGATGCCACCACGCATTTGCTGCAAATCTGGATCGAGCCCAACGTGATGGGCGTGACCCCGAGCTACGAACAAAAGACGTTTGCGGAGGCCGAGAAGCAGGGCAACTTGCGGCTGGTCGCCTCCAACGACGGTGCTGAGGGGTCCGTGACGATCCATGCAGATGCGCGTTTGTACGCCGGGCTGTTCGATGGCGCACAGACGGCCGCGCTGACCTTGGCGCCCCATCGCAAGTGTTATGTGCATCTGGTGCGCGGTGCGTTGGCGGTGAATGGCGTGGTGCTTTCAACCGGCGATGCGGCTTTGATCAGCGATGAAACCCAAATCACGTTGGATCAGGCCGTCAACGCCGAAGTGCTGGTGTTCGACCTCAGCGCTGAATAAATTTTTCTCTTTCAACTTTCTTCAGGAGTATTTCAAATGTCAAAAGTAGCAGTCGTATTTCATTCTGGTTATGGTCACACCCTGCGCATGGCGCAAGCCGTGGCAGACGGCGCAGGCGCCGAATTGGTGGCGATTGACGCCGAAGGCAACCTGACCGACGCAGCTTGGGAAACCCTCAACGCCGCCGACGCCATCATCATGGGCTCACCCACCTACATGGGTTCGGTCAGCTGGCAGTTCAAGAAGTTTGCCGATGCATCGAGCAAACCCTGGTTCAGCCAAGCCTGGAAAAACAAGATTTTTGCCGGCTTTACCAACAGCGCTTCCATGAATGGCGACAAGCACTCCACGCTGCACTACCTGTTCACGCTGGCCATGCAGCAAGGCGGCATCTGGGTCGGCACCGCGCAAATGCCCAGCAACAGCAAGGCTGCGCAACGCAACGACATCAACTACGTGGGTTCCTTCGCCGGCGCCATGGCACAGTCGCCCTCCGATTCAAGCCCGGCAGAAATGCCCCAGGGTGATCTGGACACCGCCAAGTTGTTTGGTCAGCGCGTGGCTGAAGTCACCGCCAAATTTCGCGCTTAAACAGTCAACGTACTGCTATAGTATTAATAGCTGCTTGCGCAAGAAATATAAGCGCTAGAAGCCTATTTGACACTATTTTTAGCAGACAAGTCGGGCCCCAGGGTCCGACGCTCGTCGAACACAAAGCAGTTGCCTTGGTAATGCGCCCCGTCGGTTTCCTCAAAATACTTGAGGATGCCGCCTTCGAGTTGGTACACATGGTCCAGCCCGACCTCACGCATCAAAATCGCTGCCTTCTCGCAGCGAATGCCACCGGTGCAAAAACTCACCACGGTTTTATCTTTTAGATCGGCTTGGTGGTCGAGCAAGGCCTGGGGAAACTCGGTGAACTTGGTGATGCGCCAGTCAATCGCGCCCTCAAACGTGCCCTGGTCGACTTCAAAATCGTTGCGCGTGTCGAGCGTGACTACGGCGCGTCCCTCGTCGTCAAACCCCGTCTCCAACCAGCGCCTGACCGTGGCGGCACTCACGGCGGGTGCCCGACCGGCCGACGGTTGAATCGTCGGGTGGTCCATGCGGATGATTTCGTTCTTGACCTTCACCAGCATCTTTTTAAACGGTTGCGCTTCAGACCAACTCTCTTTGGGGGCCACGTCACTGAAGCGTTCATCGGCTTGGAGCTGGCTCACAAAACCGCGCACGGCTTCGGCCGGACCCGCCAGAAAGAGGTTGATGCCTTCGCCAGCCAGCAGAATCGTGCCCTTGAGTTGCAAGGCCAAAGCGCGTTCCAGCAGGGTGCCCTGAAGCGCCACAGCATCGGGCAGCGGGATAAATTTGTAGGCGGAGATGTTAAGGATGGTGTTCACCCCTAAATTTTAGAAGATCGATCCGCAATGTAAGGAGATGTTGACGTGCAGCAAGGCAAAATCGGGGAATGGGAGCAGAAAAATTATTAAAGCCTCGTATGAATCACTCATTTGCCTTCATTTGCATCTTGGGTTGGACGGGGCTCGCCTCCGCACAACTCCCCGAAACCGTATCTGAGAAAGATTTTTTATCGGACATGCCGATCGTGCTGTCCGTTTCGCGCCTGCCGCAACGGCTGGACGAAACCCCCGGTGCCGTCACCATTCTGGACCGCGACATGATTCGGTTGTCCGGCGCGCGTGATGTGGCGGACTTGCTGCGACTGGTGCCAGGGTTTCAGACCAGCACGACGTTTGAGAATGTCGCGCCCATGGCCAGTTACCACGGTGGTTTTGGGGGCTATTCCAACCGGGTTCAGGTGCTGGTGGATGGTCGCTCGGCTTACTCGCCTTATTTCATTGGCAGCATTGAGACGGGTATGCAAACCGTGGCGCTGCAAGACATTGAGCGCATTGAGGTGCTGCG
>NZ_JBAWYV010000036.1:0-29985 GCF_037143375.1 Rhodoferax sp.
CTAGCGTACGCGAGAACCGCTACGCGACGAATACCCGGAAGCGCTAATACTGAGTACCGGGACTCAGGTAGTTGACTTGCGTGCTGATTGGCCGAATCGGGTCAATGCCCGCGCATGTCTTGGTATCGATCCAAAGAAATGTGCCTAGTCAAACCTGGGAAGATTCAGGCGTTATTGCGTTGAACCTGCGCTTGTAGCGCTCCAGGCTGTTGATGGAACCGCAGACAAAGAGCACGTCATCGGCGCGCACTTCAAAGCCCGGCTCAAATTCCACCAGCACTTCGCGGTCCCGCTCCAGGGCGATCACTTTGGCGCCGGTTTGATCAAGATCCGCATTGCCCCAGGGATGCATGCCGAGCAAAGCGCCGGCATTCATGCGAACAAATTTGATTCTATTTTCAACTTGCACCACCTGTTCACCGAGCAACTGGAAAGCAAGAATTTTCCCCGCCACCTGACCCACCGAAATGGCAAAGTCGGCGCCGGCTCTGTAAATCCGGGTCGTATTGCGCGTTCGTAAAACTCTCACAATCAAGGGCACGCCAGGTGCGTAGTCGCGCACGATTGCCGTGGCAAAGACGGATTCACTGTCATCACTCAACGCGAGTACCACGGCACTGGCCTCACGAACCCGGGCTTGGTCAAGGGTTGAGCGCTCCATGACGCTGCCCACGAGATCAACGCCGGGGGCTGCAACCTGGTCAATCACGACACAGTCTTCGCCGGCGTCCTTAAGCATTTCAACTACTTTTTGGCCTACCGCACCAAATCCCGCCAACACGATCGGCCCGGCACGATGTATAGGCATCGCCAGGCGCTCAACGATTTCCAGGTTGGCGTGCGCGCCCACCACCACAAGAATGGCGCCAGGTTCGATGACGGTCTCTGGCCCCTTGGTCGTCGTAAACACACCGGCCAACCACTGGCCGATGACCGACACGCCATGTTGTTCACGCAGTTTCAAATCACCCAGTTTTTTACCCGCCAGCGAACTTTCTGCGCGGACACGAAACTCGGCCATGGCCACCTTGGCGCCCAGCAGGTGCATTCCCTCCGCAGGCGGACTGATGCGCATGCTGGCCTGGGACGCCAGGGCTGCGCCCAGTACATGGGCCGGGGTAAAAACGTCGGTGGCACCCATTTGAACCAGGGGTCGGCGGTAAAGCGGGTCGTCGGCCAGCGCATACAAAGGGCCGGTAAAACCGAGCTCGCGAACCACCATCGTCAAAGTCGCGTTGGCATGATCCCCGCCATTGGCCACCACCGCCCGGGCCAGGCTGACATTCGCCAGCACGGCGGGGTCTTCTGCCAGTTTGCCGAACACGACATTGAAGCCCCGGTCACGCAGATTGCGCGCGATTTCCAGGTCTTCCTCGAAGATGACGAAGGGAGAGTTCCGGCTTTTAAATTCTTCAAGCAAGGACTCTATGGCTGGACCAAATCGATAAAAAAGCACGCGACCCTTCATGGGTGGCAGCATATGCTGGAGACGGACTTCAAACCCTTCTTCAAAGTAAGGCACCACCACCAAGGGGAAGATCAGAAAGACCAGAAATTGGCCAAAAAACTGCCCGAGAATGACGAACATGGCCATGCCCGGATGGTTCCAACGGTTATCAGCCCCATATCCAGTGGTGGTGATGGTTTCGGCGGCCCATTGCAGGCTTTGAAGAAATGTGCGTGGCGACATTTCCAGGCGCTCCATGCCGATCATGTAAATGGTGGCGAGCGTCACCAGCGACAGCGGAAGCAGCGCCATGAGTGCCAGAAAGCGCTTGGTAGAACGTTTGAGTTTGAACGGCATGTCGATGAGTTGGAGTCTCTCAATATTATGCAGGTCTGTTGACCCATATTTTCATGATTGGCGCTTCCGAATATTCAGCGGCTTGCCGACGCGTCAGATCTGCACAAGTCAATATTAAGTTGGTAGAGTCTGGGTATGAGTTCTTTTCTTCATCGCCTTTGGAACAGCCTCGTTGTCAAACCCTCTCAGCCCAGTAAGGCGCCTCCTGCAAAGCGGGTGAAGGCGGTCAGCGCCCCGTTGCGCCAATCAGGCAACGTGCCGGGGGCCGTTGCGGCACTGGCGGCGATTGGCGCGCGCCGACCGCTCATGGATTCAGACGGGGCCATTGCGGGGTTTGAATTTTGTATTGATGACGAAATATTGCGACGATTGCGGCAGCGTTCAGATCATCAAGGTCGCGCGGCTTATGTTTCGGCCGTGCTGACTTCGGCTCGATTGATGACACAAACCGGGCGCATCGGCTTTGCACGCGTTCCGTCTGACTGGCTCGTCGATGCCAAGGACGTTGAGTGCGCGGCTGGTGCGTGGATTGGTATTGAACATGGCACGCATTCCGACGATTCGGCTGTGCAGTTACAAACCCTTGCCCAGTTGGTGCCGCAACTGCGGGCGACGGGTGCCAAAGTAGGGTGGGATGTCACCTTCGGGTTGGACCTGCCACCTGAATTTTTACTCCTGCATCAAAGAAGCGACCCCATGCCGGCGTTGTTGGAAGCCATAAAAACATGGCCCATGGCACTTCAGTCTTTGCCCACGCTGATGACTGATGTTTCCAAAATTGAGGATCTTGAGTTGGCGCTGTCAAGTGGCATCAGCTACGCCTGCGGCGCGCTCGGCCCCAAAGAGTTCTCAGTCAAGCCGTCCGAGGTACGAACTATTCCCCCCGAAATCCACCGCGTAGGTCACCTGCTGAACCAACTGGTGATCGGAACTGAAACGTCGGTGATCGTGAGGGACATCAAAAGCGATGTGGGCTTGTCCTACCGGCTGCTGCGCCGTATGAACAGTGCCAGTTTTGCGCAATTAAGCGAAGAAACCAGTATTGACCAAGCCGTATTGATACTGGGCCGCAATGAACTGTACCGCTGGTTGTTATTGCTCCTGGTTCAGTTTTCGGGCAAGCGCAAAGCGTCTTCGGCGTTGCAGGAAGTGACTTTGTGGCGTTCCCGCCTGATGGAATTGCTGGCCATCGAAAACAACGAGCCATCGCCCAGCCAAATATTCACCTTGGGGCTGGCCTCGATGCTGGGGACGCTATTGAAGATTAGCTTGGATGAAGTGGTTAACACCTTGAATTTGTCTGGCCCCGCCCGGCAAGCCCTGCTTGAACAAACCGGTCCCTGGAACGACTATCTGCAAATGGCCTTGCAGGTGGAAGCCAATAAGTTGGGAGACAACAATTCTCTTGCTGAGCAATTTGGCGGGGGCGAGCGTATTACCGCGCTATCAGACGAAGCTTGGGAGTGGGCTTGGGCTGCGGAGCACGCGAACCGGGATGTTGCCTGACACCATTACGTGAAGCCTCTACACGGTGCAACTACCATTTCTCAGTCAATTATGCGGGGCGAGTTCCATGACCATCACCGGACTGGTTGATGGCAGGTTGGTGGCACGTTTGAAATTGTTTTTTTTCAATGCCACCTCATCACCAAGTATGTTGATGGCTTCGTTCAACAAAACATCCTTGGCTGATTTCTTCATGTTTTCAGCGGCAAGCTCTTTTGCCAGGTTGCGTTCACCTGCTTGCAAGCCATCGTCCTGGAGTGAACCATCTTCCCTGGCTGCCAGTCGTTTTTCCTGCGCGTCGCGTTCTTTGCGCCGCTCTGATTCATTGAGTGAAATCATATTTTTTTGGCGCAACTGCCGAGTTTGCGAAATATCTTCAATCAGGTATTGGAAGCCCTTTTCATGGCGAACGCGATTCTCATGCAGCGCCAAAAGGAGGGGGGTCTGCTCTTTCAAGTCCCCCACTGGGGCATAGTTGGCGGCCTTGATGTTGATCCAGGGCAACGCGTTGTCAAAACTCGATTCACCAAAGTCAGCCGCATCCACCACCCCCGGAAAGACAATGTCGGGCGTGACACCGCGCAACTGGGTGGTGCCGCCGTTGACCCGAAAGAACTGTGCGATGGTCATTTTCAATTCACCATATGTAGGTTTGGCGTTTTTAGCGATTTGGTCGAGACTTGCCATGGCTTGCACCGTGCCTTTGCCATAACTCGAATCTCCCATGATCAAGCCACGGCCATAGTCCTGGATCGCTGCGGCAAAAATTTCCGAGGCCGACGCCGAAGCCCGGTTGATCAACACCCCCATCGGGCCATCCCACACCATGTCCGTGCTGTGGTTTGTATCCACGTTGATGTCCCCAATCGCATTGCGCTCCTGCACCACTGGCACCCGACCGATAAACAGGCCCGTCAGATCAATAGATTGCCTGAGCGACCCACCCGTGTTGTTGCGCAAATCCACCAACACGCTGTCCACTTTCTGCTGTTTCAGGTCCCCCAGCAAGCTCGCCACGTCACGGGCGGCACTCTTGTAATTCGCCGTGCCTTGTTGTCTGGCGCTAAAGTCTTCGTAAAACGTTGGAAGCGTAACCACACCCACACGTCGTATGAGACGGCCATCGGCGACCGTGTATACCTTGGCCTTGGCAGCTTGATCCTGCATCGCAATGGACTTGCGGATGAGGGTCACGACCTTGTGTGATCCATCCGGACCTGCCCCTGCTGGCAAGATGCCAAGTCGGACCGTTGTATCTGCTTTGCCACGAATCAGTGCCACCGTATCGTCCAACCGCGCGCCAAGCACATCTTCCATGGCCCCCGCCTCACCTTGCGCCACACCGACAATGTGGTCACCTACTTTCAGCTGCCCGGAAACACTGGCAGGCCCACCGGGCACCAACTCCCGGATGGTGATGAATTCCTCAGTTTCGGTCAACACGGCGCCTATGCCGACCAGAGACAAGCGCATGGCGATTCCAAAATCCTCAGCGGCGCGCGGCCCCATGTAGTTGGTATGGGGTTCGATGGCCATGGTGTAGGCATTCATGAAGATCTGAAAGGCATCTGCACCCGTGATCCGTTTCAGGCGCTTAAGGGCATTTTCATAACGCTTGTCGAGAATTTTGAGGATGCTCGGGTCGTCCTTGCCTGCCAGCTTGAGTCGCAGCCAGTCATTTTTGACACGTTTGCGCCAAATATCTTGCATTTGCGCCTCGCCCACGGGCCAGGGTTGATTTTTGCGCTCAATCAGGGTGTTTTCGTCGAGCTGGAAATCAAAGCCTTTGGGGAGCAAGGTACGGGCATAAATCAGGTGTTGGGCCGCACGAAGCTCGTACAGATTAAATATTTTGAAAGGCGCGCTCAGGTCTTCAGTGCGGATGGCGTCATCCAGCAAAGTGCGGTCTACACCGAGACGGTCAATATCGGTCTGCAGGAAGTAGAGTTTCTCGGGGTCCAGCGATTTCAGAAATTGGTCAAATATTTTGCTCGACAACGCATCGTCGAGTGGGATCGCCTTGTAGTGGTCACGAGACAGCAAGTCCGCAGCCAGATGGGCAGCGCGGGCCTCTTGCACCCCAGGCTTGAGTACTGGAGGAAAGAAGGTTCCTGTATCCAGCGTGGTGGCTTGCACCGCTGTCGCCAGGATCCAAACGACCCACATCAGCTTTTGCTTCATTCCGACTCCAAATAAATTAACCGGCCAAAACAGCCATTGTGTCGCACGCAAGTCGGATGAGTTCACTTCGCTTTGATGACCCTACTTCATCTTGGTGGGTCGCTTTTTTTGTTGGCGTCCCTGAAAACACCACGGCCACGGTGGTGGCGCGAAGTGCCAAATGCCCAATATCAATGTAGGTTGACGCTTAATTGGTCGTCGCTTTTGGGGGTGCCATGCAGATGGCCACAAAGGCACGCAGTTCATCGCCGGTCAACTGCTTGTCTGCACCGGCCTTGCGGCACTCACGTGCTTTTTGGTCATAGGCTTTGTGCGAATTAGTCGCTACGGGTGCTGATGCTGGCGCGGACTGCGCAAAGCTAAAGCTGGCGGTGATCATCACGCAGGCGAAGGTGAGAATAGTTTTTTTAGACATACTGACTCCTTTGGGTAACTTGAACAATCACTTAAAAGGGATAAAGAAAAAGGGTTAGCTCCAGTTGCCAGCGTCATGGCACCACCCATTCGGGTTCACCTATAGTGCCGCTGCCTTGAGGGTTCAAGGAGACCAGGTAGGCCCCTTTGGACGCAAAACGCTGACCCTGTGCCAAGCTCAGTCGCGGGTACACCGTGGTGCCACCGCGCTTGCGCAATTCTTCAAGATATTCTGACTGAGCCTTGGCCACGTCAGCCATCGCCACTTTTTCTGCCGCAGTCGGCGGCGTTGGCGATAGCGGACGCTTGTTCATGGGGCCCATCATCATGTCCCTGATCTCATCTTGCACCTGCATGGTCTCAAACATCGACAGGGTCGACTCGGCACGCTCGATCAGATAGTCGGTATGAAGGTTATTGAGCATCCCATGCACAGTCGCAACCAGTGATCGGGTCGCAAAATATACCTCTGACTGCATACGCATATCGACGCTCGGGATCTTCATGGCATTGAGCCAAAGGTTGACACGCGCCAGGTTGGCGCTGCGCAGGCGCTCAACTTCGAGCGCTTGTACCAGGCTTGCTTTTCTGCGCAGGGCCAGGGGCAACTCCAGCTTTTCCCCGTCGGCAAGCGTGGCTGAAACAAACACCGAGGCCGCTGTAGTCTCCAGTCCGGCCAAGTCTTTCAGATCAGCCGGACGAAGCCAAAGTACCACGCTGTCTTGCTTGCCCAATCCGGCCAAGGCCGCCTTGACGGCCATTACCCCCTGACGAGCATCCACATCGATGACCCCACGGTTTGGCGCTACGTCGTTGCCCGCGGCAAGGGTGCGGCGTAACGTGACTGCCCCATGGCGTGCCACGGGGTCGTCAGCGACCACCTGGACGATGCCCCCGTGTTCCTGACCCAGTTTGCGCGCAATGACCTCAGCCTCCAAGTCAATGCCGGCCGAAAAATACAGACTGAACTGACTTTGGGCGGCGCCAGACGGCACCCGGTCCACGCTGGGAAACCAGCAAGCAACGCGACTTTGCTCGCAGAAATCCTGCACCGGTTGCCATTCGTCCTGACTCAACCCGGAGAGGATGGCAAACACAGGATTTTCTTGCTGACGACGTGCCAACTGCTCGCGCCAGGTAGTCGATGGTCCGTTCAAATCCCAGACATCGAGGATCAACTTGCGCCTGGAACCAAGGCGGCGTTCGATGGCAGACACCATTTTTTGTCGATGACTGGATTTGACATTGATGTTGATCTGGTTGAGCAGGGTCGTCAGCGTGGCAAGAAACACCTTGCGCCGTTCTGCTGCGACGCCTGACGCAATGACCGTGGCAACGTGAATGCTGTCTGCGTTGACGCCAGGCGACTCTATGCTGGACAACGTTTTGAGGTAGGCGCTTATCGCCAGCAACTGGGGGTCGGTCAGCGTGTAGCGCGGCATCAGCGCGTGCGCAGTCCGACCTGATGGAAGGCGGCCATCACGAACCGCGGCAGCCAGGCTGGCGGCGTCGTATGGCGGATGTGCCAAGGAAAGGGCTTGATCGAAGCGCCGGTCCATGCGCACAACGACGGGTTCACCCCCCCCAAACAAAGCACGGCCCGTGATGGGGGGCACCCCCACCGTGCCTTCCACCATACCCAGGCCGCTGGGTCGATGGCAGTTGACGCAAGCAGCCTCGGCGCCCACTACGGCACCAATGTCCAGACGCACACCCCGCAGCAGTTGGCCATCCGGCAACACGCCGTCAAGGTAGATGCGTCGTCCGACGGCCACCACATCATCATCGGCAGGCGTGTGAGCAGCGGCGGGGACCGTCGCAAGGAACACAAGAGGGAATAACCAGGACAGACAGCGTTTCACAATCAGTCCATTCAAATAGCTTAGAGAGTCTTCGCCGGGAATGGTGCCGTCCAACCTGAATACAGATTGGGCACAAGCGCGTTGATAGTCCTCACCCGGAACTGGTAGGTGGTTTTTCCCACCAGGCCGGTAACGACAACCTTCGACACGGCCGAGGTGCCAGACTTGATTTGTCCCGGCACCGGCAACCAAACACCCGTCGCACACTTTGCCGCCAGGCCAACACAGTGCTGGATCTCATACCCGGTCGCCAACGCCGACAGGGCGGGCTGCCATTGCAAGGCCACGGTTGTCGCCGTAGAGTTGCCACCGGACTGCATCTGCGTTGGCAGCGGCAGAGTTGTCGCCGTCGCCACGATGACCGAGGTCAAAGGGCCAGCAAGGACCCCATTCACGGCGTGAACCTGGTACTGGTACAAAGTATTTGCAGCGACACCGGCTGCGCCATCGGTGTAGGAACCAAGGTTTGCTGCGAGCACCGAGGTGGCCGTCGGTTTGCTGGCTGGCAAGCCCCAGGTCACCGCACCGGTCGATGCATTGACTGTTCCAGTGGCACGTTGAACAACGTAGCCCGTCTCATTGGTCGCCGTGTCGGTCCAGTTGAGCTTGAGACTCCACGTGGTCTTCGCGGGCGTCGCACCGACAGCAATCGCGGCCGTTGACGCCGCTGCCGCGGTCAATCCAGCCGGTGCGGCGGGTGGTTGTGACAGCGTGGCTATCGAGCCGGATACGGCGCTACCCGCCTCATTGACCGCAACTACCCGATACCTGTAGTCGGTGAATGCGGACGGTACATCCTTGAAGCTGGTGGCGTTGGCGAGCGTGTTGACGCGGGCATCGACCACCGGGGAAGTTGGGGCGAGCGCAGCAAAGACGCCTGCCGTCGGCGTACCGGTGGCATTGGTGGTTGTGACCGTGGCGCGTTCGACGCGGAAGCCGATTTCGTTGGCGGTGTTGCCCTTCGTGGACCCGCCGCCCGCGGGAGTGGGGTCGGTCCAGCTGACCTTGCCCGTGGCATCGACGGCAACACTGCCTGGCAGCGTGGTCGGAATAGTCGGTGGCACGGGGTGGAACACCAGCGGGCGCATCAGGTCGTTTTCCTCGTGGCCGAGGATGTGGCAATGCCAGACGTATTCCCAATCAAAGTCATACGGACTGTTGACAACGCCGCCTGCAATCGGCTGGTTGGTGACGAGGTCATTCTGATAGAAAGCCGACACCAGATCCAAACCGGGGCGGTTGAAGCTGCTGTTTACTGCGCCAACCGGCAGGGTCGGGTCAAGGTTGCGCACGCTCTTGGGAAGGCCAAAGGGCAGCGCCGGAGTCTTCGGCTTGACCGCCACAATGACATCTTCCAATGGCCAGTTCTTAAGCGTTTCCTTCCAGCCTGTTTCGTCGGATTGCGGCGGCAGAATGGCACCGGTGCCCTGATCAATGCGCGCCACCACTTGCACGTTGAAAAGATGGAAGTGCATCGGGTGGTTGTCTACGTCGTTGTTCTTGACCCACCAGTACTGCGTCTCGCCGTCACTGATGATGTCGGTTGGCGTGTCGATGTAAGCCAGCGGCGTACCCAACGGATCACCATTGGGAAGTTCGACACCGAGCTGGGCGATCAGACGACCGAAATTGGGATCGGTGATGCCGCGGATGGTCTTGACCTTCAAAGGCACGGACTTACCATTCAAGGTCATGCTGTGGCCGATCGCATCAACGGCCGTTGGAAGCGTTCCCGACGCCAGAATGTGGGCGTCGGCACTGGCTTTATAGGCTTTGGGCAGTTCGGTGGCCAACGGGCCACCGTTGCCTGCCGGGTCATAAGCAGCATGGGCAACCCCACCCGCCGGAGTGGCCGCAACACGAATCTGCATCACCGTGCGCGTGTTCGGACCAAAACCCGGCAACGTGGTCGGGGCGCCGCCCGCCGCGGTCTGGTCGGGGCCACCGGTGTAGTAGTCGTAGCGGTCATCGCCGCCAGGCACGGGGGCGGAGGAGTCGTTGTACAGAATCAGCGTCTTGCCTGCGTACTGCGAGAAGTCGATGACGGTGTCGGCGCGTTCGGCGCCGCCCAGGTAGAAGTCGCCGCCTGTACTGTCGCGCATCAGTGTGAAAGGGCCGCTGTTGTTGGTGTCACCGAAACCGGTCATCGGTTTCGGCGTGTGCACCACCGGTTTTTGCAGCAGGCCACCTTCATTGGCAAAGCGGATGATGTTCGGTCCGGCCGTCTTGGGATCGGGTACGCCACTGGTGCGCAAATCACTTGGCGCAACTGTCGAGCCGTCCGCCAGTTTATAAACGGCGTTTCCATCCGCCGGAACCATCTTCACTTCGGTGTTGGTGCGACCATCAGGACTGGTCTGCGCGCTGTCGGCAACCCACAGCGATAAATTCCAGTAACGGTCATTCGCACCATTCAGGAAGCGCACACGGTAGGCCTTGGGCTCGACGTTCAGCACCGGATAGGCAATGCCGTTGACCACCGGCGTATCCATGTAGGATTCTGGCGTCGCGGAAGGGCCGCCGGTATAGGTGCCATCCGGGAACGCAACCATGCCGTAGTCGGGGTCGTTGCGCAAAGGTGCGTTCGGCACGCGATAGCCGCCAGTGGCGTCGTCGATGCCATAGTCCCAGCGGCCGGCCGGGTTGAGAATGGGGGTCGCCGAGTTAGTATTTGGGTCAAAAAGTTGCCCAGGTTTTGTGGGGCCGAGCTTGCCTCCTTTGTCCCATATCTGTGCCGGCTCATAAACGTGCGGATACCACAGGTCACCCGGTTTGCCCCAGGCGTTTTGGTCCCACTTCGCGTCCTGGATGGCGATGTCATTCGGCACGAAGGTCTTGTCCTGAACAACCAGAACGATCTGATCGAGGAGGCCGCCAGGGATGGCCTTTCCAAGGGTAGGCGTGCCAGTGAGCAAATCCAGTTCTGCCTGATCGATGATGACGTAGCCAGCGGCAGCGCCGGCATAGGCATTCTGCCGGGTCAGGCCAAAGGTATGGTCGTGGTACCACATCAATCGGTTGCTCTGGTCATTCGGCCAAAAGGTGGTCTGGGCGCCATCGCCGGGATAGGGCATGTCGGGTGTATTCATGAAGCGGTCGCCATGCTGGTGCAGCGAATTTTCGCCACTGGCTGCGATCCACTGGTGCGGCGTGCCGTCACTGATCCACGGCGAATCGCCGCCGTGCAAGTGAAAGGCTACGCGGTTCTGCGGGTACTTATGAGTTTGGTCTACAGAGAGACCTGCACCAGCGAGTGACTCATCTGTCGGTAGAAACATGTCTCCATTGCGGGCGATGACATTTTTTATTTTCAATCCATTCGCGTCGGTGACGATGTCTACGGTCGCCGAGCCGTTAGGCAGGAAGTTGACGAACTTGACCCGCACCGGCGTGCCCTTGAACGTGATGATGATGGGGCCGAGGTAATGGGCCTTTTCGTAGCCGTACACCTGTTCTTGGGTTCCCGGCCAGTAAATAGGTTGTCCGTTGGGGTACGCCAGCGCTACCGGCGCTCCCGGATTAGGAGCACCAAAGCCCGCGTAGGCAGAGGGCTGTGGGATGGGAACTGTACCGGTGCCAAACACGGCCGCTCTTTCGCTCTTCGGTGGATACAACTGGACATAGCTGCGCTGCGTGGTGTCCTTTGGCAAGTCGCTGTGCATGCGCTGTAGATGCTCGACGACGCCGATGACGAAGTACTCGGAACCTGGATAACTGGCCCCATCTGGCTCAGCTATAGGAATGTACTCACCAGGAAAACCACCGACAAACGCATTGGCACCAGCCGAGGTCAGATTGGCCACCGTATCGACGAACTTGCGCAGCTTCGGGCTGTTGGCGTAGTAAGTGCCGATCGGCGTCGATCCGTCCGCACAAGCTGTCAGAACCGAACCGGCGGGGGCTGTTGTACCGTCCAGGCAGACTTTGCCAGGGCCGGCCGCAGCAGGCAGGGATGTCAATGCCATGGCGACCATGGCGGCGGATGTTGAAAGCCTGAACCGGAATGGTTCACGGGTTTCTCTCCTACCAGGCTTTTTCATTGAGTTCATTTTCGGCCTTTCTGGTAAAAACAGAATCACCCGCGCAAGCATGAACACTGAAATAAATTTGTATTTGATAATTATTAAATGTGAAATTCTCTGTAAATGAAGAAACACAGAATCCATCAACAATCCATCGCGACTGATTCACGAATTCATTTTTTAAACGCGCTGAGAATCGCCAACAAAAAAACTACATTCCCGGCAAAACGCTAGGCATTCCTAAGATCGGCACCTTGCCGGGATGCCGCTCCTGAGCGCACCAAATCCTGGATGAGTTGCTCAATCCAGGGCGCAAATTCAATGGCGGAAAAATGACTAGCGTGAATCATGGGCAGGTAGGGCGTCGCGGCGGTCCAGGCCATGAAATCGGTCAGCGCGATTGACTGGGCTTCGAGCAGCTTGAACTTCAAAAGCACCTTGGCGCCATAGGTCAGGTGCTTGATCGGATTGGCGACAAAACCGGACAGCCGCTGGCGGGCAAATGCCAGCGATTGATCAACGCAAGTGAAGGCCGAACCGTGCCCCGGTATGACGATGGCGGGGCGCAGGGATTCAATCAGGTCGAGGGTATCGCTGACCGCCGCAAAGGCATCGTCGCCCTCCAGCTCCGGAAAAACCACACCAAACCCACGCTCCCACAAGGCATCTGCCGACACCAACACACGCGACTCAGGCTCGAACAAAATCACCGAGTGCGTGTCGTGTCCGGGGGCTGCGTGGATCTGCCAGAGCCGGTCGCCCAACTGGATTTCTGTGCCTGGTCGCAGCACGGCATCAAACCCAAAGCGAGGGCAACTCTGGCCGGTTGGCGAGTAGGTCAGCGCGTGCGGATCCCAATCCTGAACATGCAAGGAAAGCCCGGGTGGTATGTGCGTCAGCAGCTTAGGAAAAGCGTTTTGCAGCGCCGCGTTGCCGCCGCAGTGGTCGCTGTGCAAATGGGTATTGAGCAGCACATCCAGCGGACGACCTTGCAACGTCGACTGGATAAGCAGCAGGGTTTGGTCGGCGTGCAGGCCGTAGCCACTGTCAATCAGCGCGGCCGAATCGCGCCCCACCATCAGGATGCTGTTGGAAGAGAGCCAGCCGCGCTCCAGAACAGAAATACCGTTGGGCAGCATGGGTCGGCTAGGCATGCAAAACGCCTTGAAGCTCGGTTTCGCCAACGCCAACATCAGCGTCAAACAGCAGGTCAATCAGACGTGACTCGCGAGTGCGCACGGTTTCCAGAAAGTAGGCGGTGCCACCCGGCTTGCGGCCCATGGCGGCAAAGGTATCAAAACCCAGTTCAAGGAAGTGCTGCAACGCCGAAATGCCGGCCAGGTTGGCGGGGCCGCGCATCATTTTGAGCATCAGGCGCAGGCCGGGCAAGCGCGTCAACCGCGCCAATTCATGGCCCACGGTCATGACGGTAGCGAGTTGCTGGTTGCGGTCGGCGCGACGGTCTACTGCGCGCCAGGCCAGCACATAGCGCAATGCTTCAGGCGTGTCGGGGTGGGCCAGCCATTGCTGGGCGCTGGCCATATCAAGCTCTTCGGTCAGGCCATGCAACTGTGCCAGCGCCACGGCGGTGTCGACCACCGATTGCGGAAAAATCTTGTCCAACGGTCCGGCCATGCGGGCAAATTGGGCATCGCGCAGGGAATAGTCTTTGTCGCTGTACAACTCTTCCAGAAAAAAAAGGCCGGCGGGTTTGTAGTGATCCGAGTGCAGCAAGTCAAAGTAGGTGCCGGCAAAGCGGCGGGCCTGCAAATGCTTGATGTCGCTGACGGCCCGCGCCAGTCCGGGCGTGCTGGCGGCCTGCTGTCGAAGCTGGGCGACCCGGGCGACAGTGTTGCGAATAATGTTGGCGGCATCCATAGAGCTGCAAGTCTAGCGGGATGCCATGCCCTTTGCAGTGGGCTGGCTACACTTCGCCCATGCCGAATGTCTCGGCCAAGGAGTCCCCCCATGCAAGTTGCCCTGCCGATTGATCCCACCCTGTGCCCACTGTGCAGCCAAACCAACGAATGCGCCATGGAAGTTGAGCGCGCCACTGGCGTCAAACAGGCGCCGTGCTGGTGCAGCCAGGTCAAGTTTGAGGCCGCGTTGTTGTCGCGCATTCCTGAGCACGCCCGCGGCAAAGCCTGCCTGTGTCCGGCCTGTGGCCGAGCAGAGACGCCATGAGTTGGCTGGACCGCCTGCCGCTTCCCTGGCTCATCTTCATGGCGTTCTGGATGGCGGTGGCCCCGATCCAACCCGAGCCGCACCTGATTGAAAAGTTCCGCATGCTGAGTCAGGGCACGCTGACAGTGCCGCTCGATATTTTTGACTTGTTGATGCACGCCACACCGCTGGTCTTGCTGGGCTTGCGGCTGTGGCGCAGAAAGTCGAAAAGCTGATTCGACAGGGTCTGCTATTACTTAAATAGCTACTTACGCATAAGATACGGGGGCTAGAGCCCTATTTCTTATATATTTTAAAGATCGATTCAATAGTTCAACATAAGTTGTATAGTTGGATGCATGGAACAATTTTCAGCACTCAAGGTTTTTGAATCACTCTCTTCGAGTGTCCGCTTGGACATCTACCGCCTGCTGGTCCGGACCGGGCCGCAAGGGTTGGTGGCGGGTGAAATCGCCAGCACACTGGAAATTCCGGCCACCAATCTGTCGTTCCACCTGAAAGCGCTGGCCCAGGCCCAACTGGTGTCGGTGGTGCAAGAGGGTCGTTTTCAGCGTTACCGCGCCAACCTTGCGCTAATGCAAGACCTGATTGCCTACTTGACCGAAGAATGCTGTTCCGGCCACCCCGAGACGTGCGGCGAGTTGTGCGCGCCCCTGAGCTGTCCCGACCTTTTGCCACAACCTTGAAGGAGTTAAGCCATGAAAAAAATCCAGATTTTTGACCCGGCCCTGTGCTGCAGCAGTGGCGTGTGCGGCGTGGACGTCGACCAGGCACTGGTCTGTTTTTCAGCCGATGTCGACTGGGCCAAGCAAAACGGCGCCCTGCTTGAACGCTTTAACCTGGCGCAACAACCCATAGTGTTTGCCGAGAACGCCGTGGTACGCGGACTGCTGGAGCGTTCGGGCGAAAGCGCCTTGCCGGTCACATTGGTGGACGGCGAATTGGCCTTGGCTGGACGCTACCCAACGCGCGATGAGTTGACGCGCTGGGCGGCCATAACGCCCGCCAGCACTGCACCGGCGCCAACCGCGAGCAACGTTCCGGCCGCAGCCAGTAGCGCCGCCGCTGGTAGCTGCTGTTCAGGTGCGCGTTGCTGCTAAACCACCGACGAGCACGCCATGAAGTTTTTGGAACAGCCCCCGCGTTTTCTGTTTTTTACCGGCAAAGGCGGCGTTGGCAAAACCTCGATCGCCTGCGCCACCGCCATCACCTTGGCCGCTACGGATAAGCGCGTGCTGCTGGTCAGCACCGACCCGGCGTCCAACGTGGGGCAGGTGTTTGGCATCACGATTGGCAACAACATCACGGCCATTGCCAGCGTGGCCAACCTGAGCGCACTTGAGATCGACCCGCAAGCCGCCGCCCAAGCCTACCGCGACCGCATCGTCGGCCCGGTGCGCGGCAAGTTGCCCGAGAGCGTGGTCAAGGGCATCGAGGAACAACTCTCAGGCGCCTGCACCACCGAGATTGCCGCGTTTGACGAATTCACCGCACTACTCATCGACTCGGCCCTGACGCACGATTTCGACCACATCATTTTCGACACCGCGCCCACCGGCCACACCATCCGGATGCTGCAATTGCCCGGTGCCTGGAGCGGGTTTCTGGAAGATGGCAAAGGCGACGCCTCGTGCCTAGGCCCCTTGGCCGGCCTGGAAAAACAGCGCACCCAATACAAAGCTGCCGTGGACGCGCTGGCCGACCCCGCCCGCACCCGCCTGGTGCTGGTGGCCCGCGCCCAAGCCTCCACCCTGCGCGAAGCGGCTCGCACGCATAGCGAGTTGGCCGGCATTGGTTTGTCGAAGCAGTTTCTGGTGATCAACGGGGTGTTCCCCGCTGATGAGGCCGCGCTAGACCCGCTGGCCACGGCCATTTGTCAGCGCGAACAAGCCGCGCTGGCAGCCCTGCCGCCGGGCTTGATGGCGCTGCCGACCGACCAGATTCCGCTCAAAGGCTTTGATCTGGTGGGCTTGCCCGCCTTGCGCAAATTGCTCAACAGTGCGCCGTCGGTCGCGGCAGATTCGCGGGTCAGCCACGCGGCGCTTTCGCTGGCCGATCAACCTGCCGCGATGGCGTTGGACGCCCCCAGCCTGTCGCAGTTGGTGGACGAGATTGCCGCTGACAAACACGGTTTGGTAATGTTGATGGGCAAAGGCGGCGTCGGTAAAACCACGCTGGCCGCCGCAGTGGCCGTGCAGCTTGCGCACCGAGGTTTGCCGGTGCACCTGACCACCTCCGACCCGGCGGCGCATCTGATGGAAACCCTGCACGGCACGCTCGAACACCTGACGGTCAGCCGCATTGATCCGCACGAGGTCACCGAGCGCTACCGGGCGCAGGTGCTGGCAACCAAGGGCGCCAAGCTCGACGCAGCGGGGCGCGCCCTGCTGGAAGAAGACCTGCTCTCGCCGTGCACCGAAGAGATTGCGGTGTTTCAGGCGTTCTCGCGCGTGATCCGCGAAGCTGGTCAAAAGTTTGTCGTGATGGACACCGCGCCCACCGGCCACACCTTGCTGCTGCTGGACGCCACCGGCGCCTACCACCGCGACATTGCGCGCCAGATGGCGGGCAGCAACCTGCACTTCACCACGCCCATGATGCAGTTGCAGGACCCCAAGCAAACCAAGGTGCTGCTGGTGACACTGGCCGAAAAAACACCTGTGCTGGAAGCCGCCAACCTGCAGGCCGACTTGAAGCGCGCGGGCATCACACCCTGGGCCTGGGTTATTAACAACAGCGTGGCTGCCACCTCCCTCGCCCACCCCGTCACCTCGCCCCTGCTACAGCAGCGCGCCCGCAACGAATTGCATGAAATTGAGTCGGTAGCAAGCCAGCACGCCACCCGCTACGCGCTGGTGCCGCTGCTGAAAGACGAACCCGTGGGCGTCGACCGCCTCATGCAACTGGCCGCCAATTCAACCGCAATTTAACTAACCTCCCTGGAAATCAAAATGACTGACAAAGTACTCAACGTCCTGTTTTTATGCACCCACAATTCGGCGCGGAGCATCCTGGCCGAAGCTATTCTGAATGACATCGGCCAGGGTCGTTTCAAAGCCTTTTCGGCTGGCAGCAGCCCGCGCGACAACCAGCAACCCAACCCCTTGGGCTTGCAGGTCTTGCAAAGCGCAGGCATTTCCATTGACGGATTACGCAGCAAAACCTGGGACGAATTTGCGGCACCCGATGCGCCCCACATGGACCTGGTCATCACCGTGTGCGACAACGCCGCCGGTGAAGTCTGCCCCTACTGGCCCGGCCAACCGGCCACCGCGCACTGGGGGTTTCCAGACCCTTCAGAAGGCGATGGCACCGAGGCCCAAAAACTTGAAGCCTTTCGCCAAACCCTGCACGCATTTCACCGGAGGCTGTCACTGCTGATCAGCTTGCCCATCGACAAGCTCGAAAAAACTTTGCTGCAAGACACGGCACGCGAACTGTCCAAGGGCTAAGCCATGACGGTGCCATCTATAGTGACCGCCCAACCGGCGGCAGTCGCGCCCATGAGCGTGTTCGAGCGTTACCTGACAGTCTGGGTGTTCTTGTGCATCGTTGTCGGCATCGCATTCGGCCAACTGTTTCCTACCCTGTTCCAGAGCATTGGCAGGATGGAGATCGCCAACGTCAACCTGCCGGTCGGCCTGCTGATCTGGGTGATGATTATTCCGATGTTGGTGAAGGTGGACTTTAGCGCCTTGAGCGAGGTGCGCCAGCACATCAAGGGCATTGGCGTCACACTGTTTGTCAACTGGCTGGTGAAGCCCTTCACGATGGCTTTTTTAGGCTGGTTCTTCATCCGCCATCTGTTTGCGCCGCTGCTACCGGCCGATCAGTTAGACAGCTACATTGCAGGCCTGATCTTGCTGGCTGCGGCGCCCTGCACCGCCATGGTGTTTGTGTGGAGCCGACTCACCGGCGGCGACCCGCTGTTTACCCTGTCGCAAGTCGCACTGAACGACAGCATCATGGTGGTGGCGTTTGCGCCGCTGGTGGCGTTCTTGCTGGGCATCTCGGCCATCACCGTGCCGTGGGCCACGCTGCTGATTTCGGTGGTGCTCTACATCGTGATTCCGGTGCTGCTGGCACAAGTGTGGCGCAAATTCCTGCTCGCCAAAGGGCCAGGGGCGTTTGATGCGGCGATGGAGAAAATCGGTCCCTGGTCCATCAGCGCACTGCTGGCAACCCTGGTGTTGTTGTTTGCGTTTCAGGGCGAAGCCATTTTGAAGCAACCGCTGGTGATTGCCCTGCTGGCGGTGCCGATTTTGATTCAGGTGTTTTTCAACTCCGCGCTGGCTTATTGGCTTAACCGCGCGCTGGGTGAGAAGCACAACATCGCCTGCCCGTCTGCGCTGATTGGTGCATCCAACTTCTTTGAGTTGGCGGTGGCAGCGGCGATCAGCCTGTTTGGTTTCAACTCCGGTGCGGCACTCGCCACGGTGGTAGGCGTGTTGATTGAGGTGCCGGTAATGTTGCTGGTGGTGTACATCGTCAACAACTCGAAGGGGTGGTACGAGCGAGGTTGAACGGCAGTCTTCCTTTGAGGTTCGTCGATTGTTTGAATCGCCGGGTCGCTGTAGGACTTATTTGAGTAGCTTGCCGTTGGGGCCCAAAACGGTGAGTTCGACAAAGCTGGAACCCTGACGTGCCGTAGGAGAGTAATTCACCTTGAATCCACCCAAGTCCAAGTTGTGCAAACTTTCCAAGGCGTTGACGAGTCGCTCGCGGGTGGGCTCCTTGCTGGAAATTCGTTTGAGTCCTTCCACCATGGTGCGCGCCATTAAATAGCCTTCCATGCCGTAGTAAGAGTAGATGCCGGGTTTTGCGCTGAACTTTTGGTATTCACGCACCACAGGGATAGAGGCACTCCAGGGGTAAGGCACCACTTGCGAAATGCCCAGCCCACGCGAGCTCGTCGTGCCCAGTTCCTGAATGAGCTGCTCGGTCCCCACTGGCGAAAGTGCCATAAACAGGGGGTTTTGGCCCACTTGTTTCATGGCCTTCATAAAGGCGGCCGTCGGCTTGTACAAGGTGACCATGATCACGGCTTGGGCATTGGATTTGGCAATGATCTCGACGGGCTTGGCAACGTCGATGGCGTTGCGCTCCACCGTTCCCACCGCTACAGGCGCCAATTTGTGCTGACTGAGTGCAGCGGTAATGCCGTCGAGTCCCGACTTTCCAAAGCCATCGTTTTGATAAAACACCGCGATGCGTGAAATGCCCAGTCCGGCCAAATAATTCACGATCACAGCGGTTTCGTCGGCATAGCTGGTGCGCACATGAAACATATAGCGTGAATTCACATTGGCAGAGAGGGGCTCGCGCAGCGTGCCCGCCCCCGAGATCGTTCCCACCAACGGAACTTTGGCTGGTCCAAATACTTTGTTCATGGCTTCCGTGGTCGGACTGGAGCCATAGAACGACAGCAAAGCGAAAACATTTTTATCCTGGATCAGGGTCTTGGTATTGGCCACCGTGCGCTCGGTCTCATAGCCATCGTCCAGAGCGACCAGTTCCAACTGACGTCCGTGCACCCCGCCACTTTTGTTAATGCTCTCGAAATAGGCTTCGATGGTTTTACGCATGTCCAAACCATAGGCGCCGTTGGGTCCGGACAGAGGCGCCGACATACCCAACGTGATAGTGGAGTCGGTGACGCCTGGATCTGCCAAGCTGAGTGTGGCCAGCATCGACAGTGTGGCGGTCACAAAAATTCGTAGGGTCATTAGCATTTTGAAATTCACGGCTCACCAAAAAACACGCTGGGAATGTTATCTTTACTCGGTTGTTCGCCCGGGGGCAAAGAAGAGCCGCGATTGTCCCGCGCTGGACTTGGCGATAACTTACGCGACACCTGCCAGACCTTTTCTTACATAGAAACGACTCTTGAATAAACACCGCAGGTACCGGGCATGGGGTACAGCGACGGCCTGGAGGCTCAATGAGAATTCTTGCAGACGGACGCCAAGGCGTTGAAATTGATTACGGCCAGGCGCTTTTCCAGATAAGTGCCGCATTGATGCAAATGAGCATGAGATAAAAGCCTGAACTGGTCACCTGCTTGGTGGGTGATTTTGAAACTTGCAGCCCACCCCGGAACTTCTCTGTGATGAGAAGCAATCGCTTTTTTGCGACAGCTTCGCCATTGCGAAATGCCAGGAAGGCCATAAGGTCAACCCGCAAATACCACAGCGTTTGAACGCAAGGGGCTCCGGTTATTTTGTCCCGCAACGCTGGCCTTGCTTGCGACTCGCCCAGACATTCATCGAGACAACCCAACATAGCGTCTCGGATGTCTTCAATACGACTCTCAACATCAGAATCCGATGAGTCATCCAATAGACTCATCAGACTGGACGAAAAACGCGATAGGGCAGTGATCATGTTTCGGGTCCTTCTTCTGTTGAGTTTGTTGGTCTTCGTTCAGTCGGACGCGTCACTTCTTCAACATCAAAGTCCTGGGGTGGCCAGATAGGCAGCCATGTCGGCAAGTTGCTGGTTGCTATAGCCGGGGTTGGCCAAGTAACCCATATTGCCGATGTTTTGGGTGATGGCGTTGGAGATCACACTGGGCGTGTTGGCGGCATTCAGAATGTTGCGAGAGAGGTTCACACCGGGTGTAACGCCGTGGCAGCCAGAGCAAAGGCCTCGGTAAAGCACTTGCCCAGTAGCTGCAACGCCGCTCATCAGCGCAGGCGCTACCAGGAAGGAATTGGAAGCCGTTGCAGCTGCGGCCACCGTGGAGTTACCCGGCTGGCTGGCCGTCACCGTACAGGACCCGGCGGCAACCAGCGATAAGGTTGTGCCGTTCACCGTGCAAATGGCAGGCGTTGTTGACGCCAATGTAACCGTCAAGCCAGACGTGCTGGTGGCCACCAGGGCTGGTGTCGCCATTCCCATGGTCTGCCCAGCAGGGGCCGTGAAGGTGATAGTTTGCGCCGCCAGCACAGGAACTGATGCCCCCGCAACCGTGAAGGTTTGAGTAATCTCCGCAGCTGCCGCAAACGATGCATTTCCGCTTTGGGTCGCTGTCAACGTGCAGGTACCGGCAGCCATCAGCGTCAGCGCCGTATTGGTGACCGTGCAAACGCTTGGCGTGGTCGAGGCCAGCGTTACGACCAAGCCAGAGCTTGAGGTGGCGGCCAAAGTGGGTGCGGCCCCCAGCGTCTGGTTGCCCAGCGAAGTGAACGTGATGGTTTGCACCGTTAAAGCCACGGGCGTAGCACCGTAGGCCAAATAGGTTGCAATGTTGTCTGCGGCTGCGGTGTTGATGGTTCCCGACAAATAACCCATGCCACCTTTATTGCCGGCAACGGCGCTCAAGGTGCGCTGGTAATTGACCGCAGCAGGCATACCGGCGCCGTGGCAACCACTGCAGGACGCGGTGTATAGAGATTGGCCAGCGGTTGCGTCTGCTTTCAGGCCGGTGCTGGTGGCGAAAGCGCTGGTATTTTTACTGGCGCTGCCTTCTCCAGTTTCTATTTCATTTTCGGCATCTTCAAGTTTTCTGGTTCCAAGTTTGACTTTCAGATCGTCCAAAACACCATCGAAGTCATCGCCTTTTCTTGACTTTGTTGTGGCTGAAAATTTAGTGCCAATGACGTCATCAGGCAATTTGCTGATATCCACATGCAATGTGTCGCGTAGATATGTTTTCACCTTTGTAGTCGATGTGCTGATGCGATCCTTGGTGAAGCTTTTGAGTTTTTCTGAATCCAATTTATCAAAAACATCGGCCGCGGTGCCATTGGCGAGATTGGCCACCACCATGTCAGTGACAGGTGTGATGTTGACGTTTCCAGATGCAGTGACCATCGAATGCAGCTTCTGCTTTTTGTTAGATCCATCCAGGTAATCGACCCGGGCCACGCAGGGCAGCGTCAAACTGCTCACATCGATGCTGAAACTACCATCGGTAGCTGTGGTCACCGGGTTGGTGGCGCCGACCGCACATCTGAGCGAGACACTACCGCCTGCAATGGCCAACCCAGTAGCGGCAACGCCGGTCACGGTCGTGGCCGAATTCCCGGCTGCGCCGCCAATCCCGCCACCGCCGCAAGCGCTCAGGGTAGCCACGGCAGCTATGAGCACACCGAGGGTTAAGTTGGATTTGGAACAGTTCATGAAAACTCCTGTTGAAGACAGAGGTGGCTAAAAATTGGGAATATTTCCCGTTTATTTATCGCAATTAAAGCACGACGCAGCCAAATCCGCATTATTTTGGTAAATTTTCCCGATAAAATGAGTAACCTAATGTGTAACCCATCCGACCCCTCGCGCTAAAACTACTACGCCATGACCGAGTCAACCCCTCCTGACGATGTATCAGGCTTGCCAATGTCTGCGGGCATGCCCGAGTCCGGCATGGCCGCACAAGCGGTCGCACTGGTGTTGCAACCTTTGGCGCGACTGATGATTGGCCACGGACTGCAACTGCCCTGCATGGTTGAACTGCTTAAAAAAGCGCTGGTAGACGAAGCGGTTGTGGCTTACGGCTTGGCCGACAAAGGCAGTTCAGACACCCGCATTGCCTTGCTGACAGGGGTACACCGGAAAGATGTGAAACGCCTGCGCGAGACAGCGACTGAAACCAATCCGATTCGGTCCATGGTGCCGATCTCTTCTTCAGTGGTGGCCCGCTGGATCAGCGAACCCCGTTTTTTAAACGCTGACCAAACGCCTCGCGCTCTGGCTCGCACGCCGCAGCGCGGCAGCGCCGGTGAGCCCGACTTCACGACGCTGGTGGCCGAAGTGAGTCGGGATATTGGCGCCAGAGCGGTGTTGGATGAATTGGAGCGCCTGGGGGTGGTTGAACTGCGTGAGGATGGCTATGCCGCATTGAAGGCCAGCGCGTTTGTGCCCCATGAGGGCTTGAGCGAATCGTTCCAGTTCCTGGCAGCCAGTGTCAGCGATCACCTGAGTGCGGCGGTCCATAACCTGGCACCGGACCGAAGTGAGCCATTGATGCTGGATCAAAGCGCTTTTTCGCAGGACCTTTCCAAAGAACAGGCGGATCAATTGCAACAACAGGCACGCCGTTTATGGGCGAGCGTGTTACAACAATTTTTACAGACCGCCACAGTTGCCGAACAGCGCAGCGAAGACACTGAAGGTCCCAAACACCGCATCCGGTTTGGCGTTTACTTTCACGATGCACTGCAACCCGATGCGCTTGCGGACAAAGCACCTGCAGCTAAGCTCAAGAAAGCCAAAAGGAAATCTGCACCATGAAGCAGCGTCAACATTTGAAGACCGATATTTCCCGCCGCAATTGGCTGGTGTTGACCGCTTCGGCGACGGCCTCGGCATTGACAGCTTGTGGCGGCGGTGGTAGCACGATGGCTAGCGCGCCCGGTACCGGCGGCACCGGTATTTACGCGCAAGGATCTATATCCGGTTTTGGCAGCGTCATCATGAACGGCGTCAAGTTTGACGATACCAAAGCAAGCGTATTGATTGATGGCTTGTCCGCCCTATCTTCCGACTTGCGTCTCGGGATGGTGGCCGGCATTTCAGGCGAACGCGGCAGCGACCTGACACTGGGCACCGCCAGCAGCATTGAGGTGTGGTCGATTGCGCAAGGACTGGTCACGGAAGTCAGCATCACCGCCATTGGAGAATTCAAGGTTTCGGGGATGACGCTGCAAACCGACAGCAACACTACTTTTGACGGCATCACGGACGCTTCAGCATTGACAACGGGCTTAGTCGTTGCCGTGTGGGGCCTGCAAGTTAACGCTGACGGAAACATCTGGAAAGCGACCCGTGTGAAGGCTTTATCGACAGCGGAAACTACGGTCGTCAGCACGGGGTTGATCAACATCAGTGTCAGCGATGGACACACTTTGCGCACGGTCAACGAGATCACATTATTGTCTTGGCCCGCTACCGCAGTCACCCTGGTTGATCACCAACTGGTCCGGATTCAAGGCACCATGACGGGCAACAGCATGACGGTTTCAAGCGTCAAACTTCTGAGCGTCAACAACAATATTCCAACACAAACAGAGGTTGAGATAGAAGGCTTTGTCACGTCAACGCCATCAGCCGGTGGCTTCATGCTGGGAACCATTCAAGTAGACACTAGCAAGGCGAGTTACAAACCGGCTGATGCGCAGCCATTAGTAATATTGGATGCTCGGGTTGAGGTCTACGGAACTTGGCAAGCAGGCGTGCTCGTGGCCTCCATAGTGGAAGTTGAAGATGCAGTAACACTGAAAACGGTGGAGATCACTGGCGCCGTCGATGAATTCGTCAGCGTTGCAAATTTTAAAGTGAGAGGCCAGCGCTGTAATGCAACGAATGCCACGCTCCTACGTGGCGTAGCGACTGATCTCAAGCAAGGTAGCTTGGTGAAGGTCAAAGGCACAAAGTCCGGCGGCGATATGCTGACCGTCACTGAACTGACGCTCTACGTATAACCGACCCTCACGTCGGGAAATTCTGACAGTCATCGGGGCAATAAGTCATGTCAACGCTTGCCCCCTTTTCATAGAATGCGACGTTTCTACCGCCCCTGCAATCGATCCAGGTAATCCACCAGCGCGAGGATTCGGCTTCTTATGTACATTTCCTGATCGTAAGGAACATCGACATAGTATTCAGCGGCCTCCACGGTTTCAGAACTGTATTGCCGACCCCAAATAGGCATCTCGCGTGCGCCATGTCCTTTAACGGCTTCTCTGCCGTCGATGATGGAGATGACGCGATCGACCGGAAAAACCCCGCCATTGTTTTTCTTCAAGGCGGTTAAATCACTCGCAGGGGTTTTCAGATATTCGACGTAGGGCCCGTTGCCTTTCCCGGCGTGGCCATGGCAAACCTCGCACTTTGATTCGTACTCTCTTTGGCCGGTATCGCGCCGCCCTTGCACTTGGTCTTGGCCTTGCACTTGGTCTTGCTCTTTAGCAAGGCCACTGCAACCCAATAAAACTACGGCTAATGCGACAAAAATTCCTGATAGAAATTACTTTGAACACACTAGGAATGTAGATTTCTTGCCGCCCTCAAAGTTGATTATTCGCAAATAGCTCTACGACTGAAAGCGCAACCTTCTCGCTACCACTTCGCTCCACTGCCCCGTGAGTGAGGAAACCAAGCCGCTACTTAAGCATGACAAACCCGGCCGCCCGGTACATGGCTTGAATGTTGTCACGCCCCAAGCGTGTTTCCATGTCGCGGTGTACCGGCATCATGGCGCGTTTCATTTCCTCGCGCTCGGCTACCGAGGGCTCGTAAATCACAGCTTTGCCGGCGGCTTTGATCTTGTCGATCGCATCGACTTCCTCGGCGGCGCCGAGGGCATTGGCATAGACCGTGGCATCGGCAACGGCACTCTCAAGAGCCGTGCGGACATCTGGCGGCAAGCCGTCCCAGAACTTCTTGTTCACCACAATCGCGTAGGCCTGGTGGGTGTGGTGCAACAGCGAAACAAACTTTTGCACCTCAAAGAATTTTTGTGTCCAGACGTTTGACAGCACGGTTTCCGCGCCATCCACCACACCGGTTTGAAGCGCCTGGTAAACCTCGGAGAAGGCCAGCGTCTGGGGCAATACACCAATCGCTTTCATTTGCGTCTCGATCACCTTGGAAGAGTTGATGCGGATCTTCAAACCCTTGTAATCGGCCAGGCGGCGAATCGGGCGATTGGCCGTGATGACGCGAAAACCAGCGTCCCAATAAGCCAGTCCACGTATGCCACGCGATTCCAGGCGCTTCAGCATCGACTGTCCCAACGGGCCCTCGGCCACACGCCTGAACGATTCGATATCGGGCGTGATGAATGGCAGATCAAACGCCTCAAATTCCTTGAACCCCAGCGGCCCAAACTTGGAGATGGAAGGTGCCAGCATTTGCACGGCGCCGATCTGCAAGGCCTCCAGTTCTTCCTTGTCCTTGAACAGCATGCTGTTGGGGTGAATATCGACCCGCACACGGCCTTTAGTACGCTCTTCGGCCAGCTTTTTGAAGCGCTCGGCCCCCATGCCTTTGGGCGTATCCGGCGCGGCAACATGGCTGAACTTGATCACGATCGGGGCCACGACTTGGGCGATGGCGGCGGGAGCGGTTGTAAACAACAGGGCAAGCCAACTGAAGGTGGCAATAAAAGTTCTCATGCTTGAAGTTCCTGAAAATGCGGTAGCTAAAATATTTTTAGCTTAGCAGAACAGGCTCTAAAAACCACGGGGCTTACCCTCATTCGGCAACACCACCACCGGGGCAAAGCCGCCGCCCTGGGTTCTGAAATTGGTAGTTTGTCCGGCGTACATGCGGGCCGCCAGAAGTTGCACCTGACCGTTGTAGGTAAAGGCCCGAATGTCAAACTTGAGATCGGTCCGCGCGCCATCGACTTCGATCAAACGCTCAGTGGGCGGCACCAGCGCTTGTGCCACAAAGTCACCCGCAAGGATGTCGGCCCAGACCCGGCGTGTCAGCTTGTCGCCCCGGTATGCCGCACGGGCTCCGTAGCCGGCCACCGGCTTGAAGAACAGTTGCCGACGCTGCGCCCACAAGGCATCGGCGTCCTGCGCCGTCACTACACGGGTCTGCGGCACGGCGGCCTGGAGCCGCTGGCGGTCGTCGGCTGAGACGCCCCACTCCGCCAACAGCGCCTCCTGGCTGAGCACCACCAGATTGCGTTTATCCGCAAACACCGCGTGGGCATAGGGATCGGGCGTCAGCACCACGGCACCGGCGACGTAAGCCTGGCGCAGCGCCTGATGTGCGGGTTCCTCCAGGTAGAAATCTGTCAGACGGTTGTAAACCATGTCGACCACCGCCCCGGCATGCCACAGCTTGCCGCCCTGCCAGGTCAGCTGAGTAGGATCGGCGATGTGCGCAGTCACGCCATGGCGCAGAAACAGCTGACGAAACAGCTCGAACTCGGGGGCCAGGTATTGCGTCTCAGGGGTGTCATCCACGATCAGCACCGACCTCCAAGGCGTATCGCCACGCTGGCGGCGCCACTCGCTGGCAAACATGCCAAAAACCGCTTTTTCCATCACCTCGGGCGCGGCGTGAGGGGTAAACGCCCGGTCCATCGCTTCGCAGCACGACTGTTGGGCCCGCGCCAGCGCAACGTTGAGCAGCAAGCCCCCGGCGTTGGTGTTGATCTCGATGAGTTGCGGCCCCTGGGCGCTCAGGTGAAAGTCATATCCCATGCAGGCGCCCACCGGGCCGTAGGCGGTTTGTGCCACTGCCGGGGCTCGCGCCAACGCCTGGGCTTGGTAAGCAGGTAACGCCGCCACGCGTTCGATGGCAGACACCACCTCGGCCATGCGCTGCGCCATCTCGCTGGCAATAAACACCACGGTGGACGAGAACAGGTGCGGGCGGGTTTGCAGGACGCTGTGCATCAGTCCGGGCAAGCTGGCGTCGCCTTCAAGCTGCTCGCGCAACAGGGTTTCATTCAGGGTGCGGCAAAAGCAGGCCTGGTTCAGGGTGTCGGCCGAACTGTTGACCGGCAAAGTGGCTGCGGTGACCGGCTCAGTGGCCATGCTCATGGGCGTGATCGTGGTCGTGGTCGTGGTCGTGGTCGTGGTCATCGTGATGGTCGTGCTCATCGGGCGCGCCACAGGCTTGCGTGAAGGGTTCCTGCATCACCTGCAAGGTCACATGCGTGATCTCAAAACGATCATGCAACTGGTCGTTGGCGTGCTTCAGGAATGCATCATCGGCTCGACCTTGCGGCATGACCAGATGCGCCGTCAGGGTGATGTACGAGGTGCCGGTGGCCCAGATGTGCAGGTCATGCACCTGCGTCACACCGGGCAGCGCTGCCAGAATGGCTTGCACCGCCAGCGGATCGACACTGTCAGGCACGCCGTCAAACAACAGGTGCAGCGACTGGCGGAACAAACTCCAGGTGCCCAGCACGATCACGCCAGCAATCGCCAGGCTGACCACCGGGTCCAGCCAAAGCCAGCCCTGCCACAACGTCAAGGCGCCTGCAATCACCACCCCGGCCGACACCAGCGCATCGGCCGCCATGTGCAAAAAAGCACCGCGAATGTTCAGGTCGTGCTGGCTGCCCCGCATGAACAGCAAAGCAGTGACGGTGTTGATGGCAATGCCCACGCCCGCCACCACCATCATGGTGACGCCCTGCTCACCTTGCAGCGGCGCGGGTGACATAAGCCGCCCGAACGCTTCCCACACCAGCGCGCCCATCACCACCAGCAGCAGGAGCGCGTTGGCAAAAGCCGCCAAAATCGTGCCGCGCTTCCAGCCATAGGTTTTGCGGGCACTGGGTTGTAACTTGCCCGCCAGCGCACCGCCCCAAGCCAGTACCAAACCGGCCACGTCGCTCAGGTTATGACCGGCATCGGCCAGCAAGGCCAGCGAGTTGATCTGCCAGCCGTAATACGACTCGATGGCGACAAAAAGGAGGTTGAGCGCAATGCCAATCGCAAACGCCTGGTTGAAATTGGCCGGCGCATGGCTGTGCGCATGACCGTGGTCGTGGTGCCCCTCACCCATGCGTGACAAACCACTGCTCAACCTTGTCGCGGGACGGCACGCCACCGGCATGAACCACCTTGCCATCGATGACGACGCCCGGCGTGCTCATGACGCCGTAGCCCATGATGTCGCGCAATTCTTCAACTTTTTGCAGCGTGATGGCCACGCCTTTGGCTTGGGCTACCTGCTCAATGAGGGCCACGGTGTTTTTGCAATTGGCGCAACCGGTGCCGAGTACTTTGATGTCCATGATTTTTCCTTGTTAAAACCTACCCATGAAGACGCCCTGGGCGGTCAAAAGATTCATTTTCTACGAGATTTATACCAAATCGGGCTCCAGCCCCCGTCCCACCTGCGCAAGCAGCTATAAAAAACATAGTGATTTCAAGGTGAGCCACGGGGCTTTGTCTTGTCGAATCATGGCACGTATTCAAGGCGAAGCAGGCGCGGACTGATGCGCATAGTGTCCGAAAGGCTTCGTTGACAATAGTCCGCTGCCCACTCTATGCGCCCACCATGACAAGTCACTCCCCCGCCCCGCACCCGGCGCCGCTCTCGGCGCTGATGCTGACCGTGCCCGTGGCCATGGGTTACATCCCGCTGGGAACGGTGTTCGGGTTTTTGTTTGTCCAGGCCGGCGGCGACTGGTGGGTGGCGGTGCTGGCCAGTCTCGTGGTGTTTGCCGGGGCTGCGCAGTACATGATGATTCCGATGCTCGCCGCCGGGATGTCGGTGGGGACGATTGCGCTGGCGACCCTGATCGTCAATTTGCGCCATGTGTTTTATGGATTGTCCTTGCTGCATAAGTTGCCGCAGGGCCGCTGGTTTCGGGCCTACCTGGTGTTTGGCCTGACCGATGAGACCTATTCGGTGCTGACCACGCTGCCGGATTCCACACCGCGCAGCCAGATGGTGCTGGTGGCCTTGCTCAATCAGGGCTGGTGGGTGCTGGGGACCACGATTGGCGCGGTCATTGGCTCGCAGGCCCAGGTTAATCTGGCGGGCCTTGACTTTGTGCTGGCCGCCCTGTTTGCGGTGCTCACGGTCGAGCAGTGGCGCATTAAAAAGAGTCCCGCCCCTTTGTGGATTGCGTTGGCGGCCTATGCGCTGGCCTACCCGCTGGCGGCCAAACATGCGCTGGTGATTTCCATCGGCCTCAGCATCGCGGCCAGCCTCCTCTGGCAAGTCAAAGCCAGCGCCAGCACGACGGAGGCGAAACCATGATTGAGAGCGGCTACGCCATCGGCGTGATTGCGGCCATGGGGCTGGTGACATTTTCCTTGCGGGCGCTGCCCTTTGTTGCGGCGCAATGGCTGCAAAAACACCCCTTTGTGCAACGCCTGGGACAGTTCCTGCCCTTGGCCATCATGACGCTGCTGATGGTGCATTCGGTGGTCGGCTCCGCCACCGAGAACCCGTCCGGCCCGTGGGCTGAGTTAGGCGCAGTGGCTCTGGTGGTGGTCTTGCAGTGGCGCAGCAAAAATGCGCTGCTGAGCATCCTGCTGGGCACCGGGGTTTATGTGCTGCTCAGGAATTTCAACGTCCTGTAACC
>NZ_JBAWYV010000037.1:0-28724 GCF_037143375.1 Rhodoferax sp.
TTCATTTCGACTTCGGTGGCAGCGCCAACCTTGATCACGGCAACACCGCCGGCCAACTTGGCCACGCGCTCTTGCAGCTTTTCACGGTCGTAGTCGGAAGTTGCTTCTTCGATTTGCACGCGAACTTGCTTGACGCGGGCTTCGATGTCAGCAGCAGCGCCAGCACCGTCGATGATGATGGTGTTTTCTTTGCCCACTTCGATGCGCTTGGCAGAGCCGAGGTCAGCCAAAGTCACTTTTTCGAGCGACATGCCAACTTCTTCAGCAATCACTTTGCCGCCGGTCAGGATGGCGATGTCTTCCAACATGGCCTTGCGACGATCGCCAAAACCTGGAGCCTTGACAGCCACAACCTTCAGGATGCCACGGATGGTGTTGACCACCAAAGTTGCCAGCGCTTCGCCTTCGACATCTTCAGAGATGATCAGCAAAGGACGGCCAGACTTGGCGACTTGCTCAAGCGTAGGCAGCAGGTCACGGATGTTGCTGATTTTCTTGTCGTACAAGAGCACGAAAGGGTTGTCCAGCAAAGCGGCTTGCTTTTCTGGGTTGTTGATGAAGTAAGGTGACAGGTAGCCACGGTCAAACTGCATGCCTTCAACCACGTCGAGTTCGCTGTCCAGAGACTTGCCGTCTTCAACAGTGATAACGCCTTCTTTACCGACTTTGTCCATCGCATCAGCAATGATCTTGCCGATAGCTTCGTCAGAGTTGGCAGAAATCGAGCCGACTTGGGCGATTTCTTTGGAAGTGGTGGTGGCTTTGGAAGCCTTCTTCAGCTCGGCAACCAAGGCTGCTACAGCCTTGTCGATACCGCGCTTCAGGTCCATGGGGTTCATGCCGGCAGCCACGTACTTCATGCCTTCGTGCACGATGGCTTGCGCCAGCACGGTAGCAGTGGTAGTGCCGTCACCAGCGATGTCGGAGGTCTTGGAAGCAACTTCCTTGACCATCTGCGCACCCATGTTTTGCAGCTTGTCTTTGAGTTCGATTTCTTTAGCGACGGACACGCCGTCTTTGGTCACGGTAGGGGCGCCAAACGAGCGCTCCAGAACCACGTTACGGCCTTTAGGGCCCAGTGTCACTTTGACCGCGTTGGCCAAAATGTTCACGCCTTCAACCATGCGTGCGCGGGCTTCGCCGCCGAAAACTACGTCTTTTGCTGCCATGTGATGACTCCGAATTCAGTTAATTATTTAAAAAGGAAAGAAGTAAAAATTACTTCTCGACGACTGCGAACAGGTCGTCTTCTTTCATGACGAGCAGTTCGTCGCCAGCAATCTTGACCGTTTGGCCGCTGTATTTGCCAAACAAAACGCGGTCACCGACCTTGACGTTCATGGCGAGCAACTCACCCTTGTCGTTCTTTTTACCGGGGCCAACGGCCAGGATTTCGCCTTGATCAGGTTTTTCAGCAGCGCTGTCAGGAATCACGATGCCGGAAGCGGTTTTAGTTTCGTTTTCGACGCGTTTGACAATCACGCGGTCTGCAAGAGGACGAAGGTTCATGTGAACTCCTTGAGGTTTAAACAGAGGTTGAAATCACGAATGCCAACTTGGGAGCAAGCTGGCATTCATTAACTTGAGGAGTCAACGCGGTGGGCTAAAAGCCTTGTTAGCACTCAACTCCTACGAGTGCTAATGATAAGGGCATTTGGCAGGCTTTCAAGGGGATGGGGGTAAATCCTAGGTTGATAGGTGTCACAAAATACAATGACACTCAGCTTTTTTGCAGGTCAAGATAAGGAGAAATCATGCAACACCATCGGTTTTTACGTTGGAGTCTTATCGTTTTTGGATTCGCACTGTTGCCGGCTTGCAGCAGCTACGCACCGCCAGCAGCACTGGTCGGCATGAGCCGGGAGGCGTTGGTGGCACAGATGGGGCATCCTGACACCGAGCGCAAAGTTGACGGGGGCAGCCGACTAGAGTTTCCGCGCGGACCCCTGGGCAAGCAGACCTGGTTTGTCTATTTCGACGCTACAGGCCGTGCCATCCGTGCCGAACAGGTGTTAACCGAGCAGAACTTCAACCGCGTTGACGTCGGCATGGCGCAAGACGAGGTGCTGAAGCTTTTGGGCCGGCCCAGCGATACGCAGGCGCTTGGGCGTGAGCGTGGTGTGGTGTGGAGCTACCGCTATGACAACTATGTTTGCAACTGGTTTCAAATAGAACTGTCGCAACAGCAGCAGGTGCGCTCAGCCGGTTACAGCCCGTCGCCGGAATGCGAGCGGCGCGATGACTCCTTTTAAACGCATCAGCTCGCAGGGTTGGTTGATACTCTGTGATTTATATGAAATAGAGCTCTAGCCCCCGTGCTTATTGCGCAAGCAGCTATAAAACATATAGCGATTAAGTGAATTGGAGCTGCTCCGTACGCCAACGTGCAACATCAGGCACACTTGCCAGCCCTCTCTTCAAGACTCGATTTACCCATGTTTTACGCCGTACTCAAATCCATTCACCTGTTGTCTGTCATCGTCTGGATTGGCGGCATGGTGTTTGCCCATTTCTTTTTGCGGCCGGCGGTGGCCACGCTGGAGGCACCGGTTCGCGTGCCACTGATGCACGCGGTATTAGGTCGATTTTTCAAGGCCGTGCTGGTGTTGTCAACCCTGGCCCTGGCCAGTGGCAGCTGGATGATTGGGCGCATGGCCCGGCAAATGGCGCAATCGGGCGTCAAGTTCAATATGCCGATCGAGTGGATGGTGATGGCCTTGTTGGGCGTGCTGATGTTTGCCATTTTTGGCCACATCCGGTTTGCACTTTATAAGCGTTTGTCGCGTGCGGTGACGGCGCAGGATTGGCCGGCCGGCGGGGCCGCGCTGGCCAGCATCCGGTTTTGGGTCACGGTCAATTTGTCGGTGGGCGTGGTGATTGTGCTGGTGACCTTGCTGGGCGCTGCCAGCTGATGCGCCGCGGATGAACCCGAACGCGCAACAACTCTGGCGCGGACCGCGCTGGGCGCTGGCCGTCTTGCTGGCGGTTTTGGGCATGCTCGGCCCGTTTTCGATCGATACCTATATTCCGGCGTTTTCGGGCATTGCCAACTCTCTGGGTGCCACGCCGGTGCAGATGCAGCAAACCTTGTCGGCCTACCTGTTTGGCTTTGCCTTCATGAGCCTGTTTCATGGCGCGATCTCTGACAGCGTGGGGCGCCGCCCTGTGGTGCTGTGGGGCATGGCGGCGTTCACGCTGGCATCGGCCGGTTGCGCGCTGTCGCAAAGCATTGGCCAACTGGTGTTTTTTCGGGCCATGCAGGGCTTGAGCACCGGGGCCGGCATTGTGGTGGCGCGTGCCGTGGTGCGCGACATGTTTGACCCGACTCAGGCGCAAAAGGTGATGAGCCAGATCACGATCTATTTTGGCGTGGCCCCCGCGATTGCGCCGATCATTGGCGGCTGGTTGTTCGTGCATCTGGATTGGCACAGTGTTTTCTGGTTTCTGACCGGTGTGGGCGTCACGCTCTGGATCGCCAATTACAAGTTGCTACCCGAAACCTTGCACCTCACGCACCGGCAGCCGCTCAAGGTTAGCAACCTGATGCAGGGCTACGTGCAACTGGGGCGCGACCCGCGGTTTTTCCTGCTGTCGCTGGCCAGTGGCGTGCCTTTTAATGGCATGTTTTTGTACGTGTTGTCGGCCCCGGCGTTTCTGGGTGAGCATCTGGCGCTGGCTCCGACGCAGTTTTTCTGGTTTTTTGTGCTCACCATCAGCGGCATCATGTGTGGCGCCTGGGTCAGTGGCCGCATGGCTGGCAAACTGGCGCCCAAGCAGCAAATCAGGTACGGATTTTTGATCATGTTGACGATTGGCGTCCTCAATTTGGTGGCCAACTTGTTGTTCAAGGCCGATGTGCGCTGGTCATTGTTCCCAATTGCGATTTTTTCGTTTGGCTGGGCCTTGATGGTGCCGGTGGTGACGCTGCTGGTGCTGGATCTGCATCCCGAGCGGCGCGGCATGGCGTCTTCGTTACAGGCGTTTATTGCTTCAAGCGCCAATGGCTTGGTGGCGGGGGTGCTTGCACCGCTGGTGATGCATTCCACCGTGGCACTGGCCGCAGCGTCGCTGGCCATGATGTTGATCGGGTTGACTTCCTGGGTCTACCTGCACGGGCGCTGGCCAGATATTGGCCGATCAGTCGCCCCGACGGCTCACTGATTTTTCGGGGCGCTTTGCAGCACCAGAGCAATGCGCCGCTGCAGTCGGTCAGTGGCCTCTTTGTCGCCACCGTCTTGGGCGCGTTTGAGTTGTACGCCCAGCCAGGCTAACAGCGGCCGCCGCCAGCCTTGGGCTGAAGCGGTTTCGGTGGCCAGGGTGATGTCGGCGGGCGTTAAGCGCTGGTTTTGTAATAGAGTCCCCGCCGCCACCAGTCGCCCCAGCGGGTCTTCGATGGTGCCCAAGACCGAGGCCGATGTCGTTGAATTTAATACCAAGGCGCGGTGCTGTGGGGGCAACAAGGCAGCATTTATCCCGGTCCAGTGCCCGTTCAGAAAAGCCGCGTAGGTTTGCTCTTCAGGCCGGGCTTCAGGCGCCAGCGGCTGGTAAGCGGCGCAGTCGTCAAATTCCAGGCTTGCGACCCGGGTGGCGCATCGGGTCAACTCGGCGCGGGCCAATAAATCGGCGCGGCCGGTGCTCGAAATGTCAAGTTTGGCGCGGGAAAATTCGAACTCGGCCAAGCGGGTGTTGCCGCTCAGGTAAGCCGACGTGAATGTTTTCAGGGATGCATGCGCATTGGCTTGCCAGTCGGGCGGTGGCGATTGGCTGGCACAGGCGCCCAGCAGCAGGGCCGCGCTCACCGTGGCTAAAAATGTCTTCATGGCAATTTGAGTTCCGTGTCACGGGCAAAAGGCCATTTGCGGTTGATCTCATCGACCAGTTGGCTCACCTTGCGCAGGCTCACATCGACTTCGGTTCGCAGGGCGCCGAGGTCGGTGGTGGCCACGCGCGCATTGGCGCCGACCGCCTGTGCTTCGGCCAGCACCGCATCGACTTTGACCAAGCTGGCACGCACATCGGTCAGCACGCCGGTGAGTTGTGTCACGGCGGCCTGGCTGCCGTCCATCAGCCCATTGGCACCAAAAACCCGCTGATCGGCCTTGGCCAACAGGGCGTTGGTGCGGTCAAGCGCGTCGATGATTTTTTTGGCTTTGTCCTCGCTGCCCAATACGCCGGTAAGCACGCCGTAGCGACCAGAGAGTCGTTCGGTCACGGTTTTCAGGTGGCCCAGGCTGGTATTGATGCTGGCGTCAGCGCCAGTCATGTTTTCCAGGTTTTCCAGCAGGGCGCGGGTGGAGGTTACGATGCGCGGAATCTCAGCACTGGCATCGCCGCGCAGCACCACCCGCTCGGCGTTTTCAGGCAAGGGTGGGTCGGTCAGGATGCCGCTGAAGGCCCGGATACGGGTTTCGCCCACCATGCCGCGCTCCATGGTGAAGATGCTGGAGGTGCGTAACCAATGAGCGTCTTTGCGTGGCACGTCAATCACCATGCGGGCCTTGCCATCCGGGCTCAGTTCGATGCGGCGCACCCGCCCAATCGGAAAGCCCGAAAAAGTGAGGTCCATACCGACGATGACACCCTCGGAGTCGTCCGAGATCAGCACCAGTTGCTGTGTGCTCTCAAACACGCCGCGCGCCACCATCACGTAGAGCAGAAAGCTGCACACCAGCAGCGTGACCATCACCAGCAGCACGATGGCTTTGCGCTCAACATAGGCCATGGGCAGCAGGGGCGGTGAAGCAGATTCGGGGGTTTTTTCCATGCAGCAAGCTTAGATGTATTTGACGACCAAAGAAGCCGCTTCAATCAACAGCAGCACCAGAAAGAGCCGCACCGCGCCGGGTTGCACGGCGTTGTCGTCCGCTCTGGCACGCGGTGTTTCCAGGCTGGCAGCCAAGGGCACCACGGCGACCGCCAGGCTAAAAAAAACGGTTTTGAGCCCAAAGCCCAGCGTGACCGCCAAGTCAAACACATGACCGACGGTGCGTGTGTAGCCCGGCAGACCCCACGGCGACAGGCCGTAAACCGTCAGGTAGCAAAGCACCAGCGCAATCACACTGCTGACCGTGGCGAGCGTCATCACCGCGAAAGCCTCCGCCATCACCCGCGGCACCCACTCACGCCGCAAGCGCGTCAAAGTCAATCCCGACGCCTCCTCAAGGCTCTTCACGCCCTCTTCTTTGGGAAGATGGGTTGTGGTGGCGCCCCCTGCGCTAAAAGCCAACCCCGCCCGCAGCGCCACAAACATGGCCGCAGACAGGGGGATCAGTTCCAGCACCAGCACGCGCACCACCATCTCCAGCGCAAATTGCGACAGGCCGTAGCTTTGGGCCGAGACGACCACGATGCGGATCAGTACCAGGCTGAGCAGGGCCGCCATGGCCGTGAACCAGGGCAAGACTTGCCAGGTGCTGGCATAAATATGCTTCGCCGTGGTGGCGCGGTTGGCCCGGTTGTAGGTCGAGGGTGACAGTGCCAGCACCATGACAATAGCGCCAAAATGAACCAGATGCCACCAACTTTTCGCCCCCCGCAAGACGGCCCGGCCCCAAGTGTTGGGGTCGAGGCGCTGGTGTGTGAGGGGCGCGCTCAAGGGCTTACCCGGTGTGAAACTGGTCGGCGTTCTTGCCCTTGAAGGGTGCATAAAACGCCTGGATTGCGGCCATGTCGGCCTCGATGTTGCCCGTGGGGACGAACACCGGGCCCAGTCCGCTGATTTTGCGGTGGTAGTCCATGTAGGCCATCACGATCGGCACCTGGGCGCCGACAGCAATATGATAAAAACCAGTTTTCCAGTAGCGGACCTTGCTGCGGGTGCCTTCGGGTGGCACGATCAGTTGCAGCGGCCCAGTGGCTGTTTTGAGGGTTTCAACCGAGGCGGCGACCAGATTGTTGGCCGTTTCCCGGCGAACCGGGATGCCCCCCAGCCACATCATCAGCCCCCGAAACGGTGGCTTGAAGATTTGTTCCTTGCCCATCCAGTACGGGGTGAGCCGCAACGCAAACGCCACCATCAGGGTGTAGGGCAAATCCCAGTTGCTGGTGTGGGGCGCGGCGATCAACACACTTTTTTCAGCACCTGGCGGCAGGCAGCCTTCGATCTTCCAGCCGGTGAGCTTCAAAAAAGTCACCGAGAAAGCGCGCAGCAGGGTGTTGACGAGTGGGGTATCAAAAATGGTGCGGTGCATGGTTTGTGATCAAAATGAATTTGAATTATCTCGCACGGTTGGTGTTCAGCAAAGCCCGAAAACGCGGGCGAAGCCGGTAACAATAGACCATGTTTGAATCTTTGACGGCCTTCGTTTTTCGCTCCAGAGGCACCCGCTTCGCCTGCGGTGTGCTGATCTGCGTGGCCTTGGTCGGGCTGGATCTGGGGCGGCGCAGCGGAGTGACGCCTTTGGCTACTGCGGTTTGGCCGGTGGGAGCCCAAGTGGCAGCGGGTCAAACACTGGTGCTGCAGGGGCGCGGCCACATTCCCATGCCGCAGCAGACGCCCGCCGCGCATGCCAGCAGCCTGCTGGCGCTGCCTGCCACGCACCCGGCTTCCGTCATGGCCTTCTGGTTTGCCGGTGCACGCGAAAGTGCGGACAACGTGCAGATCGCCGCCTCCCAGTTTGACTGGCGTACGCAGCAATGGAGCGCGGCGCGGTTTGTGGTGAACCGGCATGAAGTGGGTGCGCAGTTGGGCTTTGGCATCCGACGCCTGGGCAATCCGGTGGCCTGGCTGGACGCCCACGGCAAGGTTCATTTGTTTGTGGTGGCCACCGGTTTAGGCGGCTGGGCAGCGGCGCGCATCGTGCATCTGCGCCAGCGCGATGCGGGCCAGGACTTTTCCAAACTGTCGTTTGAAGTGGTTCGGGTGCTGCCCTTGTCGTGGCTGTGGAACACCAGTTTTCTGGTGCGCACCGCGCCGCTGGCCTTGGCCGATGGCGGCATGGTGTTGCCGGTGCATTTCGAGCTGGGCATCAAGTACCCGGTGGCTTTGCGCTTTGACGGCAACGGCGAGTTCAAGGGCATGGTGCGAATCTCCAGCCGCAAGCACTTGCTGCAACCCACTTTATTGATGCTGAAAGAGGCGGAGTGGCTGGCGCTGATGCGCGACCAAAGTCCCATGGGCAAGGTCGCCGTGGCCCAAACCACCGATGGCGGGCAGCACTGGCGCGATGTGCCGGAGTTGACACTCGACAACCCGGACTCCTCGGTGGCTGGCTTGGCGACCGGGCCAGGGCGGCTGTGGTTGGCCCACAATTCATCGCTTCATTCCCGAAACGTGCTCGACTTGAGTGAATCAACTGACGGAAAAAACTGGCCACTGGCGCAGGCACTGGCGCACGGATCTGGTTCAGATGAATATTCCTATCCTGCCATCACCTGGGCAGATGACAGCTTGTGGCTGAGTTACACCGACCAACGCCAGCGCATTTCGTGGCAACGTTTTGCGTTTCCGGCCACCAGTTCAACCTCCACCCCAGCGCGCTGAGGCGTCATCATTTCATGGACATCAGCACTTATTTTCAAACTCTGGCTTCTGCTACCAACCCTTTGTTGCCCAACGCCACCGCCATGAGGGTGGCGTTGTATGTGATGTGGGCCGTGGTGCTAGGCTCTGGCACTTTGCAGCTGGCGGGCAAGTTGTCTCGGCCTTATCGATTCGGACTAGCCTTGCTGGTGATGGCGCTCACCTTGGTGCCGGGGGAGTCGTCACCCGCTTATTGGTTGGGTCTGTCGTTTCAAGCGCCCAGCATGATGAGTGGTTTGATCTGTTTCTCGTGGGCTTTCGGGCAAGGTCAACAAGGTGCGACCCAGCGGGCTGCGGGGGGTGGCGACCCACGCCATACCCTCAGGATTTTGTCGTTGCTGGGAATCGTATTGGGATGGGTCCTCTTGTTGGATACCTTGGCCTGGTTCCCGTTCTCGGTCTACGCATGGGGATTCGGTTCAGTCGCAGTGGCGGTGCTGGTGGTTTTGGCCGCATTGGGGTGGCTGACGGAGGCGCGCACACGCACGAGTGGCTCAGCGCCGGGATTGAAGGGGTCGCTGGTGCTGTGTGTTCTCGTTTTGTTTATCTGCACCCGCCTACCCACAGGCAATGTCTGGGATGCGCTGATCGACCCCTGGCTGTGGGTCGCCCTTCAGGTCGGGTGGCTGGTCAGTGCGGCACGTCGCCTGAAACGTCGGAAACTCGCTGCACCAACCACTCACGCCTGAATAACCAGGTCTGCGGATACCAAAGGTTCGAGAGATTGATTTCGCCACTTTGGTGGCGACCTTTTATTTCCCAGCGCGCGCCCACCACGGTGCAATCTGGCAAACACGGAGGTGACAGTTCTGTGGGCGCTGACTGAAGCCAGACCACCGCATCGAAGTCGGCCAGCAGTTGGGCGAGTGTTTGTGTGTCGTACGGCACAAACTGGTTGCTTGGCAGTAGAAACTGAAAGCGTTCAAACTGACCGTTAAAGCCGCCTGGAACCGCCACCCTGGCTTGTTGCAGTTGGTCTGTGACTACGCTGGCGTACTGCCCATCGGGCCCATTCAAAGGCGCGGTGGTCAAACCAAAACAGGCATAGGCGACAATGCAGGCCGCCACAGCGCAGGCGCGCGTCCAGGCAGGTTTTACCCCTCCACTGAGGGCAACGATCAGGCCGGTAGCAACTGCGATCAGGGTGGCCATGAGTTCAAGGCCGGTGCCGATGCCGACGTCATGCGCAGCCCAGGCGATGCGGCCCAGCACGCCGATGAAGAGACCACACAGCAACAAAGTCAGCCAAAACCAGCCGCGTGCAATGCGCTCCCAGCACAGCGCGATCAGCATGGCCAGTGCTGGCATGGCCGGTATGACGTAGCGGGCTGAACGCTGGCTGGGCAGGGTGAAGACTACCAGCCACACCGCCAGCCAGACTAGCAAGATCACCAAGGCCGGGGATAGTCTGGTTTTTGAATTTGGCTGGCGCCAAGCGCGAAATCCTTGTCGCAGTCCCAGCCACATCAAGCCCAGAACGACGAAGCCCAGCAGTCCGGCGTTTTGGGTATAGGCCAACAACTGCGCCCACATGCTGACGCCGCCGCCGAACAGGGCCGTGTGCCAATAACCCTGGGTGCTGGACATCTTGCCGGCGTTTTCACCGATCACAAACTCTTGCCAGACAGCACCCGGGTCGGGGTCGAGTACAAACCACAAGGCAAAAATGCCCAATGCCAGCGCCGCGCTCAAGCTCACTTTCAGCGTGGTTTGCACGACCAGGCGCCAGTTCAGGGCTGGCGCGCTCAATAACTGCGCGCACCACAATGCGGTGGCGACTGGGGCGATCAGGGCAAATGATTTGTAAGCCAGCCCCAAGCCCAGGGCCATGCCAAAACCGGCATGGGTTAGCCAGCTTGCATTGAGCCATGCGGGTTCACCCTCGCCCCGGCCCTCTCCCAGAGGGCGAGGGTGGGAATCCAAGCGCTGCCATAGCAGCCAGAACATCGGCAGGTTGAGCCAGAAGGTTTCGGGTGCACTGGTTAAAAATGTTCGACCGTATCGGTAGGTGCAAAAAAACGCGAGATAGATGCAGGCAGCGAGGCAGGCCGTGCGCCAATTGCGGGTTATTTTTTGAACCGACCACGCGACGGCACCGGCAATCAGCAGCGTGTAGACCAAGCTGGGCAAGCGAAGGGCAGCCAAGCTCCAATGTTGGCCCCAGTTGCCCGCCACCATCGCCTGCCAAAAAAGCAAAGGCGGCTTGGTGTTGCGCATGTGGTCCAGTTCAGACACCAGCGGCAACCAGTGGTTCGACGCAGCGGTTAAGCGAGCAATGTGGGTGTAGACCAACTCATCACCGTTGGTCGGGTTGTACTGCCCACCCAAGCCGAGGGCGTAGACGCCAATGGCCAGCAGCAGCAGGGCCAGCCAGCCCCAAGTGGCGCCATCCAGGCGAAAAGAGAGACGCAGAGAGTTAAGAGGACGTTGGCGCATGGCCTATTTTGACGGACGGTGGCGAAAGGTCCAGCGGTCATTGGCCAGAAAGTTGCTCACGCTGGCAATCACGATGGCGATGAGATTGGCTAGCATGTAATGCAGCGATTGCGCTAGCCACAGTGTCAGACCGTATTGCAGGGCAATGCCAAACCAGGAGGCGACCGCATAGCGACCAAATTGACGGATAAAGACCGAAGCCCCGGTTTGGGCGGTTTGACCCGGCCGCAACTGCGCTGCGGCGGCCCGCAATCGGTCGGACCAGGTCCAGAGCCGGTTCCAGGTGAAGTTGTTGGCAGTGGCCACGGCAATGGCCAAAGCCAGCGAGGCATAAGGCTTGTTGCCGTTGGGCTCGATCGCGCTGAACAAGAATTCGTGTGCGGTGTAGAGCACCACCAGATTGACCACTGTTCCGCTGGCCCCGACCAAGCCAAATTTGATGTAGCGAAAGCCCTTGAGCCACTCCACCAATTTAAAAAGTCGCTGCTGCCAGCCTAGGCGCTGGGTCATGAGGCAGCGCGCGTCGGTGGGGCCAATGCGGCCAAGGCGTCGGCCAGCACCGGGTCGGCGGCAATGCGTTTGAGGCACTGGTTATCGCCATCGCAAAAAGTTTCGCGGTGGTTATAGGCACTTAAACAAGGCGAGCAGGCGATGCCGGATTCCAGCACCTTGGCGCGGGGGCCGAGGGGGCCGTACAGGCGACCGGTCTCGGGGCCAAAAAAGGCGAAAGTTTGAATGGGGGTCAGGCTGGCAAAGTGACCGGGCCCACCGTCATTGGTGATCAGCATGTCAGTGCCGTGGAACAACATCAGCAACTCGCGGATGCTGCGGGTGTAGCCGGTCAGGTCAACGCAATAGTCACTGTTGATCTGACTTCTCAGGTCTCGGGCCAACTGGGCGTCGTCACGCAGGCCAATCAGCCCTACAGCGTGTCCGGCTTGGCACAGACCACGCGCCACTTGCGCGTAGTGCGCTGCGGGCCATGCGCGTTCGGGCAGCAGGCCGCCACCGGCATAGATGAGTACGATTTTTCGGCCGGCCAACGTGGGGTGGTCGGTCAGCATCTTGCTGCGGTAAGCCTGAAGTTCAGCGGCTTCAAACGGAACCAACAGTGCGGTGTCGGAGGGCAGCTCGCGGATCGGGGCCGTCTTGTTGCGCGGCATGCTGGAAGATTCCAGTGCATCGACCAGAGATAAAAACTGTTTACTGATGTGCTGGTAGGGGTTGTACGGAATGGCCTGGTTGATAAAGCTGCCGCGGTACAAGCCTTCTTGCGTGTGCGGCGTGAAGCCTACTCGCACCGGGGCGCCACTCATATAAGACATCAGGCTGCTGATGCGTGAAAACAACTCGCAGTCAATCACCGCGTCCAGCGGCAAGCGGCGCAGCGTCATGCAAACCCGCCAGATGTCGCTCAGCAAACCAAGGCCAGCGCTGTCGTCCAGCGCGTGCAGGTGTTCGGGTTTTGCCAGTCCAAGCAGTTTGGCGACTTCCTGGTTTTTCTTGAGTTGCAACACATGCAAGGTGGCGCTGGGGTAATGCTGGCGTAAGGCGGCAAACATGGGCCCGGCCAGCACTACGCTGCCCATTTCAGACAGCAAGATCACCAGAATGTGGCGGGGCTCCTTGGGCAACTGTGGGGTCTGTTGACCCAAGTGTGCGAACCGTGACCACACCGACACGACGCCGCATAGAAGCTGGCCCAGCCAGCGATCAATCCAGCGTTGTGTCTGTAGTTTCATGCGTTCCGGTTCGCTTAAAGCGCCTTAGGCGATCGACAAGCCGGCCGCTGCCCGCAGCGTTTGGGCTTTGTCGGTACGTTCCCAGGTGAACTCGGGCTCTTCACGGCCAAAGTGACCGTAAGCGGCGGTCTTCTCGTAGATCGGACGCAGCAAGTCGAGCATCAGGATGATGCCCCGGGGACGCAGGTCGAAGAACTCGTTGACCAGTTCAGCGATTTTGTCATCAGGGATCACGCCGGTGCCTTCGGTGTAGACCGTCACGTTCATGGGCTTGGCGACACCGATGGCATAGGCCACCTGAATCTGGCACTGACGCGCCAGACCGGCCGCCACAATGTTCTTGGCCACGTAACGGGCAGCGTAAGCGGCCGAACGGTCTACCTTTGTTGGGTCTTTGCCAGAGAAAGCGCCACCGCCGTGCGGGCAAGCGCCGCCGTAGGTGTCCACAATGATCTTGCGGCCGGTCAAACCACAGTCACCTTGCGGGCCGCCGATGACAAAACGTCCGGTCGGGTTGATCAGGTACTTGGTGTTTTCGGTCAGCCACTCTTTGGGCAACACGGGCTTGATGATGTCTTCAATCACCGCTTCGATGAAGGCCGGCTTCATCTTGTGGCCGTCGCTCATCTCGGGTGAGTGCTGGCTCGACAGCACCACGGTGTCAATGCTGTGTGGTTTGCCGTCGACATAGCGCAGGGTGACCTGGCTTTTGGCGTCCGGGCGCAAGAAAGGCAGGCGGCCGTCTTTGCGCAATTGGGCCTGACGCTCCATCAATCGGTGGGCGTAGTAAATCGGCGCGGGCATTAATTCCGGCGTTTCGTTGCAAGCATAGCCAAACATCAGGCCCTGGTCACCGGCGCCGGTGTTCAGGTGGTCATCAGAGGCGTGGTCCACGCCCTGGGCGATGTCATTGCTTTGCTTGTCATACGCCACCAGCACCGCGCAACCTTTGTAGTCGATGCCGTACTCGGTGTTGTCGTAGCCAATGCGCTTGATGGTGTCGCGTGCCACCTGGATGTAGTCCACATTCGCGTTGGTGGTGATTTCACCGGCCAGCACGACCAGACCGGTGTTGCACAGGGTCTCTGCTGCCACGCGGGACTTGGGGTCCTGCTTGAAAATCGCATCAAGGATGGCATCAGAGATCTGATCGGACACCTTGTCGGGGTGGCCTTCAGAGACGGATTCAGAGGTAAAGAGAAAGTCGTTCGCCATATTTATAAGCTCCAGTAAAAGCAGGTTGCAACAAGTTAAGGACTGCGTTGCTTGGGCTTGGGAGCTTCGGCGAACGCTTTAGCAGAATTTATTAATCGCCCTGCAAGTTGTTCAGTAACTCGGCGAGTTTGAGATTTTAGTACGGATCAGGCCGCCACATGCTGGCCGAAGCGGGACTTGATGCCGCCCATGATGTCCCGCGTGAGGCGGTTGCCGTACTGGCTGACCACTTGCGCGGCGGCCTGATTCGCCAGCCAGGCGGCTTGGGCGTGGCTGTGGCCGTGCGTGACAGCGTACAAAAAAGCACCCGCAAACATGTCGCCAGCACCGTTGGTATCAAGGGCCTTGACGGTGGCAGCGGGCACGGTGGTTTGCTGACCGCCTTCAAGCACCACACAGCCCATCGAGCCACGCGTCAGGCAAACCGTGCGCGCCAACTGGCTGAACTGCTGGCAGATGACCGCCAGATCTTGCGTGCCAGCCCAGACCTGGGCTTCTTCTTCGTTGCAAAACAGATAGTCCAGGCCTTGGCCGACGATGGCGTCGAGGCCGGGGCGGCAGAAGTTGATCATGCTGACATCGCTGAGCGTGGTGGCCAGCGCGACGCCTGCGGCTTGGGCGATCTGACGGCCTTGCAGAGCGGCCTGCAATCCAGTAGGGGATGCTGCAAGGTAGCCTTCCATGTAATAAATTCGGGACTGGGCAATGGCTTGCTCGTGCAATGCGGTGGCATCCAATTCGGCAGTAGCCCCCAGAAAAGTGCTCATGCTGCGCTCGGCATCGGGCGTCACCATCACCATGCAACTGCCGGTCTGGCCGGGTGCCGGTTGGGCGTGGGTGAGGTTAGTGGCGACGCCGTTGGCGATCAGATCCTGGGTGTAAAAGGCACCCAACTCATCATCGGCCACGCGGCAAGAGTAAAACGCCCGTCCGCCCAGTTGTGCCAGTGCCACCACGGTGTTGCCGGCTGAGCCGCCACCCGTGCGGCGTGAGGTGGTGGTCTGCAGATGGCCCAGTAATTCGGTGCGACGGTCGGCATCGATCAGGGTCATATGGCGTTTGTCCACGCCCATGGTCTGCAGGTGAGCGTCAGAGACTTCGTATTCGGAGTCCACCAGCGCATTGCCGATGGCGTAGAGGTCGTAGGAAAAGCGCGAATCGTTCGCCATGGGGTCATCCAATCACAAGTTCAAACAGGTTCAAGAGGGCGTTGCCTATTTCCATATCAATCCAGTAGGTCGTTGCTTCGCCTTGCCGTGCGCGAGCACTGTCTGCGGCTTAGTGCCTAATCTCGCATTGATCTGAAAACGGAATGGGCCGTGTTGTCAAAATTGACAAGGCACAATGTCGGCTCTTTTGATCCGCCATGGCGTGTCGCCTTGCAAGTAGTTTCATAACACAGCGGCTTTTTGATTTTACTCAACTGATGATCACCTTTTTTAAAATTTTGTCGGTACTGCCTTTGAGCTTGCTGCACGGACTGGGTGCGGTTTTGGGTTGGCTGGTGTTTGGAGTTTCGGGGGTTTATCGACGGCGTTTTCTGGCCAATGCACACCAAGCTGGCATGGGCTGGCGGCAATGGCGAGGCGCTGTAGCGCAAAGTGGCAAGTTGGTGGCCGAGCTGCCACGGTTGTGGCTGGGCGCCGCACCGCGCTGCGAGTGGGACAACGAAGCCTGTGTGAAACAAGCCTACGCAGCACGGCGTGGCATTGTTTTTTTAACGCCGCATCTGGGCTGTTTTGAGATTGCGCCTCAGCGCGTGGCCGAACGATTTGGCGCGCAGTACGGACCCTTGACTATTTTGTACCGGCCTGCCCGCCAGGCTTGGCTGGCCAAAGTGATGGCCTTGGCCCGAGAACGCCCCGGCATCCGCATGGTGCCGACCAACCTCTCTGGAGTGCGCCAGATGATTCGGGCTTTGCGTGCCGGACAGGCGGTGGGGCTTTTGCCAGACCAGGTACCGCCCGAAGGCATGGGTCAATGGGCCCCGTTTTTCGGACAACCGGCCTACACCATGACCCTGGCTGCAAGGTTGGTGCAGCAAACGGGTGCTGCCGTGATCCTGGTCTGGGGCGAACGTTTGTCGTGGGGACGCGGTTTTCGCTTGCATTTTCGGGAAATGACGACGGTGCTATCGCCTGAACTTGATGCGGCAGTAGTTCAAATCAATCAGGCGATGGAGCAACTGATCCGCGAATGCCCCCAGCAGTATTTATGGGGCTATGCCCGCTACAAGCAACCCCGGAGCGAGGCATGAAAAAGCAGCTGTTCATGAAAAAGCGGCTGTTGGCATGCTGAGTCGCAGCGTCATTGTTCTCATGCAGTGGTTGGGGCGTCTGCCTTTGGCGTGGGTGCGTGCGCTGGGCTGGCTGCTGGGTTGTGTGCTTTATGGGGTGGTGGTGCCACGGCGCCGGGTCGCCACGACCAATTTGCGCCTGTGTTTTCCGGATAAGACCCCGCGCCAGATTCGGGGGTTGGTGTTTCAGACCTTTATTCATTTCGCACAAGCCTGGCTGGACCGCGGTTGGCTTTGGCACGGCGCGCCTGACGTGGTACGTGGGCGCCTGCAGCTGACTGGTGCTGTGAGTGAGCTTCAAGGATTGGAATCGGTGGTGATATTTGCCCCGCATTTCGTCGGTCTGGATGCGGGTTGGACCGCCTTGACGCAGCAACTACCGCGTCACTTCACCACCATTTACACCGACCAGGCCAACAAGGTCATGGATGCCTGGATTCTGGCGGGACGCCAGCGTTTTGGGCAAATCCGGCTGTTTGGTCGGGTCGAGGGCGTTAAAACCATCGTGGCTGCGCTGCGTTCAGGAGATCCGTTGTATTTGCTGCCCGATATGAACTTCGGGGTGGAAGACTCGGTGTTTGTCCCGTTTTATGGCGTTTCAGCGGCCACGGTGCCGAGCTTGTCGCGCTTTGCCAAGCTCGGTCGTGCCAAGGTGGTGCCTGTCATCACCCGCATGACGCCCACCGGGTATGCGGTGGAGGTGATGCCCGCTTGGCAAGGGTTTCCATCCGATGATCTGGTGGCCGACACCACGCTCATGAATCAGCGCTTGCAGTCGTACATAGACACCATGCCCGACCAGTATTTCTGGGTCCACAAGCGGTTCAAGGACCGGCCCGCAGGCGTGCCGGGCGTGTACTAAATTTATACGTTTTAGGCCTCTGGCCCCCGTATTACCTGCGCGAGTAGCTATTATTTTCGAAGCGAATTTAACAGTTTCAATTTAACCGCCAGCATTTAAACGCTGGATTTTTTCTCGGCCGGGTGCGCCCATTGCCACAGAAGCAGGGCGACTTCATCAATGCCCTGGCGTTTCGGGGCCGAAAACAACCTGACTTCGCCGCCGCCGGCCTGCAGTTTCATGATCGACAACGCCTTGGTTTGCTCGGCGCGGTTTAACTTGTCGGCCTTGGTCAACACCACCAGAAATTTGAGGCCTTCTTCCACGCGGGGGCGCACCACATCCAACAAGATTTCATCCAGTTCCGTCATGCCGTGGCGCGGGTCGCACATCAAAACAATGGCTTTCAGGTTTTCACGCGTGACCAGGTAGTTGGCCATCACTTGCTGCCAGCGAATTTTGTCCGCTTTGGGCACCGCCGCATAGCCATAACCTGGCAAATCGGTCAGCACGGCATCCATCACGCCTTGTTTGCCCAGTGAAAACAGGTTGATGTGCTGGGTACGGCCGGGCCGTTTGGAGGCAAACGCCAGTTGTTTTTGCTGCGTCAGTGTGTTGATGCAGGTGGATTTGCCGGCATTGGAGCGGCCCACAAAAGCAATTTCTGGAACGTCCAGAGCGGGCAAAAAGTGCAGCTGGGGGGCTGTTGTTAAAAATTTTGCCGTGTGCAGCCAGCCCAATGCAACGTTGGTAGCCGCCTTGGCGGCCGCCTCTGGTGAGAGTGGCTGAGTAGGCAAAGTCTGAGGGTTTATGTTGGTAGTCATTAATTAAAGGGGAAGAAACCCGAAGCTGCATTGTAGAATGCACGCTGTTTTTGGCCACCAGACACGACATTCAAAATATGAAGTTGCTCACCTCACTTATGCTTGCTGCCTCCTTGGCGGTTACTGCTTTACCAACACTTGCTCAAGAGGCCAAGCCGGCTGCAGCCCCTGCGGAGGCAAAAGCGGAACCTGTAAAAGCTGCCAAGCCCGATCTGGCCAAAGGCGAGGCCAGTTTTGTTGCGGTCTGTGCCGCCTGTCATGCGCCTGATGGCAATTCAGTTATTTCCATCAATCCCAAGCTTGCGCAGCAACACCCTGAGTACTTGGTCAAGCAATTGCAAGAGTTCAAAGCTGGCAAGCGTGCCAACCCCATCATGATGGGCATGGCCGCTGCGCTGAGCGATGACGACATGAAAAACATTGCTTACTGGGTTAGCACCAAGGTCTCTACCCCCGGTGCGGCCAAAGAAAAAGAACTGGTTTCTTTGGGTGAGCGCATCTACCGCGGTGGCATTGCCGACCGCCAGATACCCGCTTGTGCCGGTTGCCATAGCCCCAATGGCGCAGGGATTCCTGCCCAATATCCGCGCTTGAGCGGTCAGCACGCTGACTACGCTGTGGCCCAATTGACAGCGTTCCGTGATGGTGTGCGCAACAACAGCCTGCAGATGACGGGCGTTGCCGCCAAGTTGAATGACCGCGAAATCAAGGCGGTTTCTGATTACGTCGCTGGCCTGCGTTAAATTCAGCGCTGGCGTGCAAGTCAGTCCATGGGGTCATGGACTGAACTAAATACTTGCAACCAACACCAATCTGGGCGGTCCATTTCAACAATGGTCTGCCCTTTTTTTTGAGTTAACGAAACTTCTTTAATGACCGACACCACGCAAGGTTTGGCGCTAAAAACCGGATCGCCCCGTTGGCGCGCTGCCATCGAGTTGCTGTCTTCCATGCGGTTCTCGATCTCTTTGCTGACGCTGATTTGCATCGCGTCGGTGATCGGCACCGTGCTCAAGCAGCACGAGCCCATCAACAACTACGTCAATCAATTCGGCCCTTTCTGGGCTGAGGTGTTTGGGGTGGTCGGTCTGTATTCGGTTTACAGCGCCTGGTGGTTCTTGCTGATACTGGCTTTTTTGGTGACCAGTACCTCGCTCTGTATCGTTCGCAATACACCCAAAATCATTACTGATCTCAGAACCTACAAAGAAAACATCCGGGTGCAGAGCCTCAAGGCTTTTGGCCACCGGGCTGAAACGGTGTTGAATGAGTCGCCAGAGGCGGCCGCCCGGCGCATCGGGCAGATGTTGGTAGGTGGCGGCTGGAAAGTTAAATTGCAACAGCGCGAGCTCATGGGTGACAACGTAGGTCAAAGTGGCTGGATGGTGGCGGCCCGAGTCGGCACCTTCAACAAAATCGGTTATCTCGCGGCCCACAGTGCCATCGTGTTGGTGTGCGTAGGGGGACTGCTGGATGGCGATTTGATCGTTCGCGCGCAAATGTGGTTCAACGGCAAAACGGTGTTCAGCGGCGGCGGTCTGGTCGCCGATGTCAAACCAGAGCACCGTCTGAGTGAGCGCAACCCTACCTTTCGAGGTAATTTGGTAGTCAACGAAGGAATGCAGTCCAGCACGGCGGTGCTCAGTCAGTCGGATGGCATCCTGTTGCAGGATTTGCCGTTTTCGGTCGAATTGAAAAAATTTATCGTTGAGTATTACTCCACCGGCATGCCCAAGTTGTTTGCCAGTGACATCGTGATTCACGACCTTCAAACCGGTGAAAAAATACCAGCACGCGTGGAAGTTAACCATCCTGCCGCCTACAAAGGCGTGGAGATTTTTCAGTCGAGTTTTGATGACGGTGGCTCGCGGGTCAAGCTCAAAGCGTTGCCGATGAATGCAGCCACGAAGCCCTTTGAGATCGAGGGGGTGATCGGTGGCACCTCCCAGTTGACCAACGGCAATGACAAGTTGACCCTGGAGTACACCGGCTTGCGGGTGATCAATGTCGAGAATTTTGCTGACAATGCCAGCACCTCTGTCGACGTGCGCAAGGTTGACTTGCGCGAATCTCTCCATGCCAGTCTGGGTGCTGCCAACAAGGCCGATGCGAAAAAAATGTTGCACAACATTGGCCCCAGCATCACCTACAAATTGCGCGATGCAGCAGGTCAGGCCCGCGAGTACCAGAACTTCATGCAGCCCGTGGACCTGGGCGAGGGCAGTTCGGTGTTTTTGTTGGGGCAACGGGATTCACCGGCAGAACCCTTTCGGTATTTGCGTGTGCCCGCTGACGAAAAAGGGACGCTGGACGAGTTCATTCGGTTGCGAGGCGCCTTGTCTGACCCGTCGACGCGTGAGTTGGCGGTGAAGCGCTATGTCGCGCATTCGGTGGTCACCCATCGGTCGGACTTGGTCATGCCCCTGACGGCCTCGACGACCCACGCGCTGGCTTTGTTTGCCGGCGCCGATGCGGGCAAAGACGGCCAGGCCAACGGGGGATTGCAAGCAATTTCTGATTTTCTGGAAGTCAAAGTACCTGAAGCCGAACGTGCCAAGGCAGGCGATGTCTTGATCCGGATTCTCAATGGCGTCTTGTTCGAACTGGCGCAACTCAGTCGCGAACGCGCCGGGTTGCCACCTTTCGATACCGGTGAGAAAACGCAGGCCTTCATGACCCAAGCGGTCATGGCGCTGAGTGATGCGCAGGCTTATTCCGCACCCATGGTGTTGCAGCTGAGTGACTTTACCCAGGTGCAAGCCAGTGTCTTCCAGGTGACGCGGGCGCCTGGCAAGAAAATTGTGTATCTTGGCTGCGCCTTGCTGATTCTGGGTGTGTTTGCCATGCTTTACATCCGCGAGCGGCGTCTCTGGGTGTGGCTGGCGCCGCAAGGAGACCAAAGCACAGCGACATTGGCCCTGTCGACGAACCGCAAGACGCTGGATGGCGATCACGAATTTGAGCAACTGAAATTCAAGCTCATGGGCATCAAGGACGAATGAAATGAACACCGCTTCGACGACGTTACCAACGACGACATTGAGTCTGAATGAAGGTTATTTCAGCCAGCGCAACTGGTTTGACTGGCTGTTTGCGGCCGTGGTCCTGTTGGGCGGATGGTTTGCCTTTTCGCGTTACAACGCGGCCATGGACGTCTACGAAAAAGGCATTTTGTTGGCCTCCCTGCCGAGCGCCATCATGCTGGGCTGGTTCTGGCGGCCTTTGCGCACGCTGATGCTCGCTGTTGCTGGGTTTTCATTGCTCGGGGTGGTGTCTTACCAGGGTACGTTGGCCAATGCCGAGACTGTGTTCTGGCTTAAATACTTCTTGTCAAGCCAGTCGGCCATCCTGTGGATGAGCATGTTGTTCTTCATGAGCACCATCTTTTACTGGGTCGGTCTGTTTGCCAAAGGGCAGGGCGATGCCATCGCGCTGGTCGCTTCGCGGCTGTTATGGGTGGCGGTCGGCATGGCGCTGATTGGCACGATGGTTCGCTGGTACGAGAGCTATTTACTCGGGGCCGACATTGGTCACATCCCGGTGAGCAACCTGTACGAAGTGTTCGTGATGTTTTGCTGGATGACGGCGGCCTTTTATTTGTACTTTGAAGAACATTACAAAACCCGTGCGCTGGGTGCCTTTGTCATGCTGGTGGTCAGCGCTGCCGTGGGCTTCTTGCTTTGGTACACGCTGGTGCGCGGTGCCCATGAAATACAACCCTTGGTGCCCGCGCTCAAAAGTTGGTGGATGAAACTGCACGTGCCTGCCAACTTTATTGGCTATGGCACGTTCGCGCTGGCGGCCATGGTGGCCTTTGCCTACCTGATCAAGCAGCAGGCGGGCGAGGCGCGCTGGTACAAGTTGGCGCCTTTGGCTGCCTTGGGTCTGGTGCTGTGTTTTGAGCCTTTTGTGTTTCGCAAATCGGCGGCCACGGGGCTGAGCGACTACTGGGCGGTGTACTTTGGCATTTCGTCGCTGGTGGTCGGGGGTATCTTGTTCGGGCGGCGCCAGATTGCGTCCAAACTGCCTTCGTTCGAGATTCTTGACGACCTGATGTACAAATCCATCGCCGTGGGCTTTGCTTTCTTCACCATTGCCACCGTGCTGGGTGCGCTCTGGGCCGCCGAGGCGTGGGGCGGTTACTGGAGCTGGGACCCCAAGGAGACCTGGGCCCTGATTGTCTGGCTCAACTACGCTGCCTGGTTGCACATGCGCCTGATGAAGGGACTGCGCGGCACGGTGTCTGCGTGGTGGGCGCTGTCGGGCTTGGCGGTGACCAGTTTTGCGTTCATTGGCGTCAACATGTTCTTGAGCGGTTTGCACAGCTACGGAACTTTGTAGTTATTTTTGTAAGAACAGACGCCGTCCCGCGACTAAACCCTAACCGAGGACAGCACCATGCTTATCAAAACCAGCCACGACGGCTTTAGTCACCCCACTTCCAGCGACATCACGTCGCCAACTGTTTATGCCGGACGCCGCGATCTCATCAAGCTGATGGCCAGCGGCGTGGCCGGTGCCGCACTCAGCACTTGGGCCACACGCGAAGCCCATGCGCAAGGCGCCACGCCAAGGCCGGGCAAAGGGGCTGCGTTGCCCGGTGCGCGCTCGATCTTGCCGGGTGCCATCACGATGGAAAAGCTCACCGAGTACAAAGACGCCAGCAGCTACAACAACTTCTACGAATTCGGCACCGACAAGGCTGATCCTGCCAAAAATGCCCACAGCCTGAAGACCACTCCGTGGACAGTCGAGATTGAAGGTCTGGTCAAGAAGCCCGCCAAGTACACGCTGGAAGACTTGCTCAAGCTCAGTGCGCAAGAGGAGCGAATTTACCGCCTGCGTTGCGTCGAGGGCTGGTCGATGGTGATCCCGTGGGTGGGCTATTCGCTCAGTGAGTTGATCAAGCGGGTGGAGCCGCTGGGTAGCGCGAAGTATGTGGAGTTCGTGACCCAGGCCGACCCAAAAACCATGCCGTTTGTGGGTTCTCGGGTGCTGGAATGGCCGTATGTTGAAGGTCTGCGCCTGGACGAGGCCATGAACCCGTTGACTCTGCTGAGTTTTGGCATGTACGGCGAGGTCCTGCCCAACCAGAGCGGTGCGCCGGTGCGCTTGGTGGTGCCCTGGAAGTATGGGTTCAAAAGTGGCAAGAGCCTGGTCAAAATCCGCTTTACCGACAAGCAACCCGCCACCGCCTGGAACAAGGCGGCGGCCTCGGAGTATGGTTTCTTTTCCAACGTCAACCCGAACGTGGACCACCCGCGCTGGAGCCAGGCGACCGAGCGGCGCATAGGCGAAGACGGCTTGTTTGCCAAGAAGCGCAAGACCCTGATGTTCAACGGCTATGAGGCGCAAGTGGGGCAGCTTTACGCCGGCATGGACTTGAAGAAGTTCTTCTGATGTCAACCCTAGTCATGCCACGGCCCATCGGGGTTCAAATGAATTCACTGCTGCTGAACCGTTTCGCCAAACCGCTGGTGTTCGGCCTGTCTTTGTTGCCTTTTTGCTGGTTGCTTTACGCTGCCATCACGCAGCAACTCGGCGCCAATCCGGCAGAAGCCCTGATTCGTGCCACAGGCGACTGGACCCTGCGTTTTCTGTGTCTGGTGCTGGCGATAACGCCACTGCGTGTCATCAGCGGCACGCCTGCGTTGGCCCGATTTCGGCGCATGCTGGGCTTGTTTGTCTATTTTTACGGTTGCATCCACTTACTGAGTTACAGCGGCTTTGACATGGGTTTTGAGGTGGCCGATATTGCCAAAGACATCGCCAAGCGGCCGTTCATTTTGGTCGGGTTCACGGCTTTTATGCTGCTCACGCCGCTGGCCTTGACCTCGTTCAATCGGGCCATCAAGGCACTGGGCGGCAAGCGCTGGCAGGGGGTGCACAAGTTGGTCTATGTCGTGGCAGGCTTGGCCGTGCTGCACTTTTTCTGGATGCGGGCCGGCAAAAACAACTTTGCTGAAGTCGCTGTTTATGCGGCGATATTGGGTTCGTTGCTGGGCTGGCGTCTTATTCGGTTTATAAGGAAAAACAGGCTCTAGCCCTCGTGCTATAAGCGCAAGAAGCTATTAAAATAGTAGCTGTTTAGCGTGTGACCAAAGACTCGTACCGCATCTGTTCTGCCACCGTTTCACGCTGCCGGATCACATGCGTTTGCGCCCCATCCACCAAAATCTCAGGGGCACGCCCCCGAGAGTTGTAGTTGCTGGCCATGCTCATGCAATACGCACCCGCAGACAACACCGCCAGTAAATCGCCTTGCTGCACGGCCAACGCACGGTCGTGGCCAATCCAGTCGCCACTCTCGCACACCGGTCCCACCACATCGTAGGTCGCAGGCGCAGCAGTGCGCGTGCACACGGGCACGATCTGGTGATAGGCCTGGTACATGGCCGGGCGCGGCAAGTCGTTCATGGCCGCGTCGATGATGCAAAAATTCTTCTGCTCGCCGGGTTTGAGGTAAAGCACCTCAGAGAGGCAGACGCCCGCATTGCCGACCAGCGAGCGGCCCGGCTCAATCATCAGGTGGCGCTGGCCAAACCCACGTCCGTCCAATTTGGCGAGCATCTTGTCCCACAGGTCATCGGCGCTGGGCGGGGTGTCGCCGTTGTAGTTGATGCCGAGTCCACCGCCAAAATCGATGTGGTGGATGGGAATGCCCGCGGCCTCAATCGCTTCCACTAGGTCGAGCATGCGGTCAACGGCGTCCAGATAGGGTGCCACTTCAGTGATTTGCGAGCCAATGTGGCAATCAATGCCTTTGACTTGAATGCCGGGCAAGGCGGCGGCGCGCTGGTAGGTTTGCACCACGCGTTCGTGGGCCACGCCAAACTTGCTGCCTTTGAGGCCGGTTGAAATGTAGGGGTGGGTTTTGGGGTCGACGTTGGGGTTGACGCGAATGCTGACCGGGGCTTTGACGTTCATGGACAAGGCCACGTCACTCAAGACCTCCAACTCGGCTTCGCTCTCGACGTTGAAGCAGCCAATGCCGGCTTGCAAGGCGGCGCGCATTTCCGAGCGGGTCTTGCCGACACCCGAGAAGATGATTTTTTCGGCGGGCCCACTGGCTGCCAGCACGCGTTGTAATTCCCCGGCGGAGACCACGTCAAAACCGCAGCCTGCTTCGGCAAATACCTGAATCACGCCCAGCGACGAGTTAGCCTTCATGGCGTAACAAATCTGAACGGTGCGCCCGGCAAAGCCGCGCTGATAAGCGGCCAGTGCGGACAACATGGCGCCTTTGGAATACACAAAAAGGGGCGTGCCGTGTTCCTTGGCCAAGTCGCTGAGCCGAATGTCTTCACAGAAAAGTTCATTGCCCCGGTAAGCAAGTTGGGGTTGGCCGGGAAGATTGTGAGGTGAGTTCATGGGGGCGTAGTCGTGGTGGCAGGGGCTGATTTTTTTGAAGCCTTGAGCGGCAGCAGTGTCTCAGGCAAGGTGGCTCGCTGGGCGGCAGCAGGTTCTGTGGGCAAGTACAGCGGGCCTTGCTGGCCACAGCCTGACAGGCTCACCGTACAAAGGCCAAGGACAAACGGACTGACTAAAATTTGACAAAATCTAAACATAGGTGAAATTGTAATGAACGACTCCGAATTCATGGACCAGGCTGAGCTTCTTCTCAAAGCCGTCGAGGCGAGTTGTGACCGCATCAATGATCAAAATCTGGCTGATATTGACAACCAACGCACCGGGGGCATGGTCACACTGGTGTTTTCAAACCGGAGTCAGATCGTCATCAACCTGCAAAAGCCATTGCATGAAATTTGGCTGGCGGCTAAATCGGGCGGTTATCACTACAAGTTTGATAGCAAGCAATGGACGGATACCAAGGGCCAAGGGGAGTTTTTCTCAAGCTTGTCGCGTTACGCCAGCGAGCAGGCGGGCTGCCCGCTGGTTTTTAATTTTTAAACAAGTCGAGAATTTTCTTTTTCTCATCAGCCGGTGGCAAAGTTTGCACACCAGCGCCGTTGGCACTGGCCTTGTCCTCCAACCCGACGCTGCTCACGCCAGCGCCTTTGACGTATTCGTCATAAAACCACTCGCCACCTGAGTTGACCACGCCTTCAGGGGCGCTGGGTTCCATGACCGGCACGTTTTTCAAGGCGTTTTCCATGAACCGGATCCATACCGGCAGGCTCAAGCCGCCGCCGGTTTCACGGTCACCCAGCTTGCGGGGCGTGTCGTAACCGATCCAGGTGACCGCTGCCAGCGTGGGTTGAAATCCGGCAAACCAGGCATCCATTGAGTCGTTGGTGGTGCCGGTTTTTCCGTACAAATCAGGTCGTTTTAAAGCCGCTTGAGCGGAGGCTGCGGTTCCGGAACGCGTCACTTCTTGCAGCAAGCTCTCCATGATGAAGGCATTGCGGGCATCAATCGCGCGCAAGGACTCGTCGAGCACCGGCGCCTGGGTTTCAACCAGCACCTTGCCTTTTTGCTCGGTTACCTTGGAAATCAGCCACGGATTGATCCGAAAGCCGCCGTTGGCAAAGACCGAGTAGGCCGACACCATCTGCATCGGCGTGACCGACCCGGCGCCCAGCGCCATGGTTAGGTAGGCCGGGTGCTTGTCGGCATCAAAACCAAAACGAGTGATCCATTCCTGCGCATTTTGAGCCCCGACGGCTTGCAGGATGCGAATGGAAATCATGTTTTTGGATTTGGCCAGACCCCGGCGCATGGTCATGGGGCCTTCAAACTTCCCGTCGTAATTTTTGGGTTCCCAAGGCTGACCCCCCGTGACACCTGCGTCAAAAAACAGGGGGGCATCGTTGATGACCGTAGCGGGCGTGAAGCCTTTCTCCAAGGCCGCGGAGTAAATAAACGGCTTGAAGCTTGAGCCCGGTTGACGCCAAGCCTGTGTAACGTGGTTGAACTTGTTTTTTTCAAAGTCAAATCCGCCCACCAGTGCCTTGATGGAGCCATCGCGGGGGTCGAGCGCCACAAAAGCACCTTCAACCTCGGGTAACTGGGTGATTTCCCAGGTGTTTTTGGGCGTCTTGGAAACCCGGATGATGGCCCCGCGGCGAATCTTGATGTTGGGCTGTGCCTTGTCTGTCAGACCCGATTGCGCCGGTTTCAAGCCTTCGCCGGTGATTTCAAGGGTTTCGCCGTTCAGTCGAACCGCCTTGATTCTTTTTGGGTCTGCTTCAAGCACCATGGCCGCCATCACATCGCCGTTGTCGGGGTGTTCGCCCAAAGCTTCATCAATGGCATCTTCCAGTTCTTGAGGCGTATTGGGCAAGGTGACGAACTCTTCGGGACCGCGGTAAATCTGACGGCGCTCAAAGTCCATGATGCCGCGGCGCAACGCCTTATAAGCAACCTCCTGATCGGCCGCCCGTAGCGTTGTGTAAACGTTCAGGCCGCGGGTGTAGGTTTCATCGCCATACTGCGCGTACATCAATTGACGAACCGTCTCGGCCACGTACTCGGCATGCACTTTGGTATTGTCAGAACTTGATTTCACTTTTAACTCTTCATTTTTGGCGGTTGCCGCCTGCTCAGCGGTAATAAATCCGTTTTCAAGCATGCGCTCAATGATGTGAAGTTGTCTGACTCGGGCGCGTTTTGGATTGACGATGGGGTTGTAGGCCGAGGGTGCTTTCGGCAGACCTGCCAACATGGCCGCTTCGGCAATCGAGATGTCTTTCAAAGGCTTGTCGAAATACGCCTCAGAGGCAGCAGCAAACCCGTAGGCGCGGTTGCCCAGAAAAATCTGATTCATGTAGATTTCAAGAATCTGATCCTTGGTCAGCATGTGTTCCAGCTTGAAGGTCAGCAGAATTTCATAAATCTTGCGGGTAAAAGTTTTTTCTGAAGAGAGATAAACGTTGCGTGCCACTTGCATGGTGATGGTGGAAGCCCCTTGGCTTTTGACACGCCCCAAGTTGGCCAGCGCTGCCCGTAAAACACCTTTGTAGTCGACACCGCCGTGCTCGTAAAACCGTGAGTCTTCAATGGCCAAGACCGCGTTTGTCATGATCTTTGGGATTTCTTTGATGGGCGTCAGGTGGCGGCGTTCTTCGCCAAACTCACCAATCAAAGTCCCTTCGGATGAAAAGACGCGCAACGGGAGCTTGGGGCGATAGTCGGAGAGGTCAGTGATATCGGGAAGATTCGGGAACGCCACGGCCAACGCCAACGCAATAACGATCAAGACAGAAATAACGCCAGCCAAGGCCAAACCGCTTCCCCAAAGCGCAATTCGCAGGAACCAATTCATGGGCTTGGCGGGTTGATTGGTGGGTTTTGAATGATTAGAGTCATTCATGGGTGATTTAGAGGGCATAAAAAACTTCGAAGAAACGCACTGTCATTATAAAAATGATGATTTCACTGATTTGGCAAGGTAGTATCCGTCATTGTTGGCTGCAACACTTTTCTAAAGTGTGGTTTTAAGTTGCGTTACAACCGCACACAAAACGTCAGCTATTGGCAACGATTGTTATTTCGTGTTAGTGAAAATCCTTTGCAGGACAAAGGGCTTGCTGATAGCATTGATGTAACTTGTTAAGTTTCGCTGATCTCGGATTGGCCTGTTTCAGGGGATAGTTTTGGTCTCTTTGGGGTCTTTATTTAGTCGGCAACCTGCGCCCATGCTGGGTCTGGACATCAGTTCTTCAAGTGTCAAACTGGTTGAGCTGGGTCAAGATAAAGCAGGCAATCTGGTGCTGGAGCGTTGCGCTATTGAGCCGCTTGAACGGGGTTGGATTTCTGATGGCAACATCGAAAAATTCGATGAAGTTGCTGAAGCCGTGCGACGTCTGGTGAAGAAAAGCGGAACAAAAACCAAAAACGTGGCCATGGCGCTTCCGCCTTCAGCGGTCATCACCAAGAAAATTATTCT
>NZ_JBAWYV010000038.1:0-28218 GCF_037143375.1 Rhodoferax sp.
CACACCATCGGAGGCAGGCCCCAACTGCGCGCCATCATCGCGCCAATGAGCGCGTGGTCGGTGTGGTGGCGGGCTTGCTCCACTTGGGTGAAAGATTGTTCAACTTCGCTGTTGGCCGCCATCAGCGTTTTTCCGTAATCGGGGAAGCGCTGCATCAGCAGGGGAATACCCACATCGCAAAACAGCCCAAACGACTGCGCCATGTCCACCTCCACCAAGCCGAGTCCGCGTGCCAGTTGCGTCAGGGCGTAGGAGCGTTTGCTTGACACATCCCAAAAGCGCGTGAGTTGTTGCGCATCGCCGCGCAGCAAATTGCGCAGCATCAAACCGGTCACGATGCCGTTCAACTGCTTCAGGCCCAGCATGGCAATGGCCTGGTCGACCGTGTCACAACGGCGCGAGAGCGCGAATGCGGGTGAGTTGACGATGCGCAGCACGGCCACGGTCAGCGCGACGTCGCTGGCGACCAAACGCCCTACCTTGCCAAAATCGGGGTCTTCGAGACCGATTTCCTTCTGCAGGTCGACCAGTGTTTTGGGGCGAGAGGGGATGCCGATGCTCTTGATCAGTTCACCCGTTTCCATCGCGGCGAGTTGCTGTTCGGCTTCGCTGATTGACTTGGCAACGTTCACTGTAATACACCTAATTTATGGGTTTTAAAACATAAATTATCCTACCCTTTGGCCTTTTCGGTAGCCCAGCTGCTGGGCCACAAAACCGTCAAACGCCTGCAGCAGGGGCGCATACGCTTCAGGGCGATTTTCCAGTTGCGCGAGCGCCGCACAGGTGGCCTCCAGCGTGGAGAGTTGATCGGGCAGATGGGCTTTGCGGATCAGGTAGTGCGAAGGCGGCAGATCGCGCAACGCCAGTCGGGGCAAATGCTGCAGCAAAGGGTTTTGGTAAAGCATCTTGCGACTTTTGCGCCAGGTGCCGTCCAGCACGATCAGGCGCAACTGCGATGGCTCACGCACATCATCCGGGGCCAAAACCGGCGGCGGCGACAAGTCGGGTGACCGGTCGTTCGGCGTGTCCGGGTACAGCAGAATCGCCCGCCGGGGCGGCTGGTCGGTGGACGGCGCTTGCAGCGCTTGGGTAAGCAGCGCCTGCAATATCGACGCCTCAAACACATCCCCCGTGACCAGTCGGCTGTGCGGCAGACTCAGGTGCAGCAAGCGTGCACTGCCTTTGGCGTTGTCCACCTCCAGCGGATGCTGCAGGATCACGACCTCGACCGCGGTGGCGACAGGCGTGATCCACGCGCAAATGCAGGTGCTGCTCGGGCGCAGACAGGTGGGGCACATGCGGCGTTTAAGGTCGGGTTCAGGGGTCATCGTCGCATTTTAGGAAGCGGGTGACCCGCGCCTGTTTGGGGGCTGAAATCAAGGGCTCAAAACTTTGCTTATTCGACGAAAACAGGCATTAGCGCAAACATCATTCACTTGACCTCTGTCAAAATTTTACTTTCTCGGTGCTTCAGGAGATCGTCCCCGTGACTCAAGAAACCGTTTACTACAGTGCCGTCATTGATGCACTCACTGCCCATGTGGCCTTGCTCAGCAACCAAGGCGAGATTGTGGCCGTCAACGAATCCTGGCGTAAATTTGCCGACGACAACGGCAGCACCCTGCCCAACTACGGTGTGGGCAGCAACTACCTCGAATTACTCCGAAAATCCGCCGCGTGTGCTGACCCCGACAGCGAAAAAGGTGATGCGGACCGAGGTTTTGCACATCAGGTGGTCGACGGCATCAGCAACGTACTGGGCGGCTCCACCCCTAAATTCCAACTTGAATACCCGTGCCACGCCCCGTTGGAAGATCGCTGGTTCCTGTTGACCGTGACGCCTTTTTCGCCCGGTTCAACCGTAAAAGTGGTGGTATCCCATGAAAACATCACTGCCCTGAAAATGGCCGAGCAACGGGCCATCGCCCAGAGCCTCAAGATGGCCGAAGCATTCAGCAGCATGGTGGGCGCCATTGCGATGGCGCTCGAGAAACGGGATCCCTACACTGCCGGCCACCAGCGCCAGGTAGCCGCCATCGCAGTCGAAATCGGACGCGTCATGCACTTGAGCGAAGACCAGCTGTTTGGACTTCACCTGGGCGCCACCATCCATGACATTGGCAAGATTTCCATTCCGGCCGAGATTCTCAATCGTCCGGGCGCTATGTCGGCGCCCGAGTTCATGATCATCCGTTGCCACCCGGAAGTAGGCCACGAGATTTTGAGTGGCATCGATTTCCCCTGGCCAATCACCAACATGGTCTGGCAACACCATGAGCGACTGGACGGTTCCGGCTACCCACTGGGTCTCAAGGGCGAGGCCATTTGCCTTGAGGCGCGCATTCTTGCCGTGGCCGATGTGTTTGACGCCATCACCTCCCACCGACCCTACCGCCCTGCACTGAACATCGAAACCGGGCTGGCCGAGATACAAAAGGGTCGCGGCACCGTCTACGACGCTGCGGTGGTGGATGCGGGCCTGAGCTTCCTGAGCAAAATCAACGCCGACTGGCACCTGGCCCACCGCAACTACCTGATCCAGCCAGCGCTGGCGCTGGCGACGGCGTAGCGAAAAAAGCCCCGCGGCGGTTCTCCCGGCATGCATCTTGCCATTCCTACACTGGAGTAGCGCTACTGGCATGGACTGTCCTGTTACGGAACACAGTTGTTTCACCTTTCAGGAAATTCCTGGCCTGGCCATGATCGATAACCCTTGCTTCTGGCTTGGGCAATGGGTCCGCGTTACTCCTGTACGCAAACGGAAACCTACTTAACCACCGACAGGAGACAATTTTGAAAAATTTAAACGCACTCGCTCTTAGCATCTCGGCTTTAGGGGCACTGGCTACCTTTCTCGCCCTTGGCCCGCTGGGTGGCGTATTTCTCATATGGGCCGCATTTGTTGCCTGGGGCGCTTTCTTCGCTTTTGGCGCCGATCTGGCAGCATTGCAAAAACTTGTGGTGTGTGGCATCTTTGGCGCATTTGTGGCGTGGTTGGTCGCCGTACTCATCTTGGCCGTGCCACTGGCGGGGACTTTGGGCCTGCCACTTTGGGCCGCCTTGGCTGTCGGTGCGGGCGTGGTGGTGGTCGTTCTTGCTGCCAACATTCCGGCGTTGGCAACCATTCCTGCTACCGTGTTTGGTTTTGCCGCATCGTTTGCTTATTTGCTGCAAACACCCGATGTTTTGAAGCTTGACGTGCTCTTATCAGCCAGTTTGAAAAACTCGTTGATCATCATTTCCATCTCACTGGTCATTGGCGCCCTGTTTGGCTTGCTGTCGGCGCGCTGGGGCGCTGCCATGACCGAAAAGCAAGCGGCAGTTTAAGGTCTGTACCGCCCGCTATCGCGGGCGTTTTCTAGCAGGGATCACCCCGCCAGCAGCGCCGCACGCCTACCCAGCCACAGCGGCGGATGCGGGCCTGAGCTTCCTGAACCACAGAAACGATGCAATCCAACCCATGAAAGCACCGGCCCCGCATTGTTTGACCGGTACTGAGTTGGCGGAAAACCGCCATTGATCTTGAATTTTCTTTGATAAATATCAAAGAACTCCAGTAGAATTTTTGCTTCTGCTTGACCGCCCCTGACCCTGGCTGCGAGTCATTGAGGCCCGGAACCTGCCTCGTTAACCCCGCCGTGCGCATTGTCACGCTGCACGGCCCATAACGAGGCGTCCTGTGACGGGCCGCCCGGCCATGCTCATGCGAAATAGATTTCAGCAGTCCAGTCTGATCGCCGCCGTTCTGCTCATCAGTACCAGCATCGTGTCTTTGTTGCTCTATTCATTGAGCGATGCCAAAGCCCATAAAGAGCAGGAAGTCCGTTTGGCGACTGTCAACCTAGCGACTTTGCTCGATCAAAACATCAGCAATGCCGTCCAAAAAATTGACCTTACCTTGCGCGACCTCACTGACGAAATGGAGCGGAAGTTACGTCAAAACGGGAAAATAAACCCTGAAGAAATGAACGCCACCATCGTCACCAGACGCGCCTGGCTGTCAGAGGCCGTTGAATTCCGGGTCACTGACGCCACGGGTTCGGTTGAATATGGGGCGGGGGTGGTCTCTGGCGTGACAGTCAGCTATGCCGATCGTCCATTTTTTATCCAGCACCGCCAGCAACCCGACCTGGGTCTGATCGCCACCAATCCGTTGGTGGGACGCGTCAGCAAGCTACCAGTGGTGGTCATGTCTCGGCGTTATAACTATCCCGATGGTCGATTTGCAGGCGTGGTGGCGGCTGGCGTTCCTGTAAGCTACTTTGAGCAGATTCTTTCATCGCTCAAGCTGGGGCCTAAAGGGTTGGCATTGCTCCGTGATTCGGACCTGGCCATCATGGCCAGGGTTCCGATATCTCCCGCCAATAGCACCACCGCGATCGGCAAAAAAAACTCTTCCAAAGAGTTATCAGACATCCTCGCCTCGGGTGTGACCAGCGCAAGCTACCACACCCACAACAGTGCCGATGGGTTGGAGCGCATCCTCAGCTACCGCAAGCTCACGATGGTCCCCTATCACCTGGTCGTCGGCATGGGCGCGGATGACTACCTGGCGGATTGGCGCGCTACGGCTTTCAAAGCCAGTGTTTTCGTCGCCGTGCTGCTGACGATACTTTTCCTTTTTTCCTGGCTGCTCTGGAAATCTCTGAAGAAGTCGGTACGCGCCAGCCAGCAAAGTCAACTGTTATTGCACCAAGCCAGCGATGGCATCCACATTCTTGACGCCCAAGGGAATGTTCTGGAGGCGAGTGATTCTTTCTGCCGGATGCTGGGCTACTCCAAGTCCGAGATGATCGGCATGAATGTGCGCCAATGGGATGCCCAAATCCTGACTGAGGAGATGAGCCATACCTTAGCGACCGTCTTATCGATCAAGACGTCGGGGCATACCTTCGAATCGCGTCACCGCCGCAAGGATGGCAGCCTTTTCGACACAGAAATAGCCATTCGGGCCCTTGAAACAGAGGAAGGGCTGTGCCTTTACGCCGCTTCTCGCGACATTTCAGAACGAAAACTCAAGGACCTGGAACTCAAACAGGCCAAAACCGAGGCGGACGCAGCCAATGCCGCCAAGAGTGTTTTCCTGGCCAACATGAGCCATGAAATCCGCACCCCCATGAACGGTATTCTGGGTGTGATCGAATTGCTCAAAGGGGCAGGACTGAACCCGATTCAACGCGACTACACCCTGAAAGCCGAAGGAGCCGCGCGCTCGCTGCTGGGCATCATTAACGACATCCTGGATTTCTCAAAGGTCGAGGCCGGCAAGCTGGAACTCGACCCCGAACCGTTCGCCCTGACCGAGTTGGTGACTGACCTGGAGACCATTTTGAAGGGCAATCTGGGTGGTAAGAATGTGGGCCTGAAGTTGGAGCTTGACCCCGCCCTGCCGGCCTTGGTGATTGGGGATGCAGGACGCATCAAACAGGTGCTGATCAACTTGGGCGGTAACGCCATCAAGTTCACCGCGCAGGGCGAAATCCGCATCAGGGTGCGCGAACGCCGGCGTAACGCGCGCACCGTGGTACTTTCCTTTGAAGTGATTGACACCGGCATTGGTCTCTCGCCAGAGCAGCAGACGCGTGTTTTTGATGGTTTTTCGCAAGCCGAGGCCTCCACTTCGCGCCGTTTTGGCGGTACGGGCCTGGGCCTTGCCATCAGCAAGCGACTGGTGTCACTGATGGGCGGGCAACTCCAGATCGCCAGCAAGTTGGGCGCGGGCAGCACGTTTTACTTTGACCTGCACTGCCCGCTGCCTGATGCCGCTCAACTCGCCAACCGTCCACCACAGATCCCGTCTGACGCCAACGCCAAAGCATTGCCAGTGCAACGCCTGGCCAGTCTGCGCGTCCTGCTGGTGGAGGACAACCTCATCAACCAGATGGTGGCGCGCGAGTTGCTGGGGCGCGAAGGGGCGTTGGTGCAACTGGCAGAAAACGGTCAACTGGCGGTAGATGCGCTGCTGGCAAGCCCCCACGACTTTGATGTGGTGCTGATGGACCTGCAAATGCCGGTGATGGATGGCTTGCAGGCGACCCGGCATATTCGCCAGCAGTTGCAATTGACACAACTCCCGATCATTGCCATGACCGCCAATGTGATGGCCTCAGATCGCGAAGATTGTCTCGCCGCCGGCATGAACGACCATATCGGCAAACCCTTCAAACTCGATGAACTGGTGGCACTGCTTCAGACCTACGCGGGTGTGGGCTCTACCCGGTAAAAATGCACGGTATTGCGACCTGCTGCCTTGGACTGGTACATGGCGTCATCCGCGCGGCGAAGGAGCTCCAAGATGGTCTCATGGTCTTGCAGAAAGACCACCGCCCCGATGCTGGGGGTGCTGCTGTAAAGGTTATCGCCCAGCGTGTAAGGCGAGCCCAGGGTGGACAGTATTTTGTTCGCGATGACCTCCGCTTGTGAGCGCGCCTGAGCGCTTTCAACACTCAAGTCCTCCAGCAGCACCACGAATTCATCACCGCCCAGGCGAGCCACACTGTCGACCTCGCGCACACAGGCCTGCAGGCGCACGGCCACCTGCTTGAGCAACTCGTCCCCCATCGCGTGACCAAGACTGTCGTTGAGTTGCTTGAAATGATCCAAGTCCAGAAACAACAGGGCACCATGCTGACAGGAGCGACTGGAGCTGGCCATCGCCCGCTTGAGCCGGTCCATCAGCAAACGCCGATTGGGCAGGTTGGTCAGCGGGTCGTAGAAAGCCAGGCGGCGCACCTCTTCCTCAACCAGCACCCGCGCCGTGATGTTGTGGTGCGAAATGACAAACCGTCCGGGTCGCCCCCACAGCGGCCCCATGCGCATCAGAAACCAGCGCTTTTCGGTTGGGCTGTGGCACGGGTACTCGTAGACAAAAGAGTCAGCCCGCCCTTCAATCACGCCAACCATACCGGGATAGGTTTTGGCACTGTCGGTTTCGCTGTTCGGCTGGGGTTCGTCCCCGTCGCAAACGCTGAGGTAGTTGGTGCCAATCCACTGGTGGTCAGCGGCCATGCCGTTGCTGGTAGCAAACGCATGCCACGCCAAGTTGACATAAAGAATGACGCCCGATTGATCGATGACGGCAATCTGGTTGGTCAGTGAATTGAGCACGGCGTCCGACATACTGTCGTCGCGGGCCGGCGAAGGGTGTGGCGAGGTTTTGGGCACACGCCACTATAGGACAAGTCTCCTAGGTAAAGCTTACTAATCGATTTTTTAATTAGGAATAGCGCTAGCCGTCTGCTTGCTCACCCCGCCAGCAGCGCCGCATTGCCCCCGGCTGCGGTGGTGTTCACGGTGATGGTTTGCTCAGTGCAGAAACGGTAAAGATAGTGCGGGCCACCGGCTTTGGGGCCGGTGCCGCTCAGGCCTTCGCCACCGAAGGGCTGCACGCCGACCACCGCGCCAATCTGGTTGCGGTTGATGTAAACGTTGCCAACGTGCGAGGCCCGCGCCAGCGCCTGAGCGCGGGAATCAATGCGGGTCTGGATGCCAATGGTCAGGCCGTAGCCCAGCGCGTTGATCTGCTCGATGACCGCTTGCGGGTCGCCGGTCCAGCGCACGATGTGCAGCACCGGGCCAAAGATTTCCTGTTTCAGGTCGGCAATGGCCTTGACTTCAAAGGCTTGCGGCGGCATCAGGTTTGCTTCTTTATTAATAGCTGCTTGCGCAGGTAGCACGGGGGCTAGAAGGTGTTTTGACTCATTGTTTAAACGTTGCAGGTTTTTCTGGATACCGTCAAAAGCTTCGGCGTCAATCACCGGGCCCACATCGGTGGCCAGGCTGGACGCATCGCCGCAGGCCAACTCCGTCGCGGCGCCCTGAATCATCTCGATCACATGGTCGGCAATGGTGTCGTGCAGGCACAACAGGCGCAGCGCCGAGCAGCGCTGACCGGCGCTCCTGAAGGCGCTTTGCATCACCGCGTCGCTCACCTGCTCGGGCAAGGCGGTGCTGTCGACCAGCATGGCGTTGATGCCGCCGGTCTCGGCAATCAGCGGCACGATGGCGCCGTCTTTGGCGGCGAGTGCGCGGTTGATGATCTTGGCGACCTGGGTCGAGCCGGTGAACACCACACCGGCCACGCCAGGCGCGGCCACCAGCGCGGCGCCCACGGTGTCGCCGGGGCCGTGCAACAACTGCAGCGCGCCTTCGGGCACCCCGGCGGCGTGCAACAACTTGACCGCTTCGAGCGCGACGCCGGGCGTTTGCTCGGCCGGTTTGGCCATCACGGTGTTGCCGGTAGCAAGCGCTGCGGCGACCTGGCCCATAAAGATGGCGAGCGGGAAATTCCACGGGCTGATGCAGACCCACGGGCCGCGTGCGATCAGGCGCAACTCGTTCGATTCGCCGGTGGGGCCGGGCATGGCGAGCGGCGCCATGATGCGCTCGGCCTCCCCAGCGTAGTAGCGCATGAAGTCGATCGCCTCGCGCACCTCACTCACCGCATCGCCCCAGGTCTTGAAGGCTTCCTTGACCAGCAACGCGCAGAACTTGGGCAACTGATTTTGCAACTCGTCGGCGGCGCGGCGCAGGATGGCCGCTCGTTCCGTCACCGCCGTCTTGCTCCAGGTTTTATAGCTGCTCAGGCTTGTTTCCAGAGGGCCGTAGATCAGGTTGGCATCAAACACCGGCACCAGGGGCACTTGCACGGATTGGTAGGCGGCGAGCAGCGGGGCGCGCATGGTCGGTACCGTCAGGTCGAGCCCGGCGCTGTTTTTGCGGCTGGCGCCAAACAGGTCCAGCGGCAGCGGCAAGGAGCTTTCTGGCTCCAGCCGCAGGGGCGAAATCAACAGCTCCTGCATGCCCACCGACTCATCGGCCAACTGGTGCACGAACGAGGAATTGGCGCCGTTTTCCAGCAGGCGGCGCACCAGGTAGGCCAGCAAGTCTTTGTGCGCGCCGACGGGGGCATAAATGCGGCAGGCGATCAGCGGGTTCTTCAGCACCTCGCGGTAAATGCCCTCGCCCATGCCGTGCAGGCGCTGCAACTCAAACGGCGCGCCGCTCTTGGCGCCCATTTGCAAAATGGCGGCGATAGTGGCTGCGTTGTGGGTGGCAAATTGCGGGTAGATGGCGTCCGGGGCATCGAGCAACACTTTGGCGCAGGCCAGGTAGGAGACATCGGTGTGGTGCTTGTGCGTGAACACCGGGTAGGCGGGCAAGCCCATCTCCTGGGCGCGTTTGATCTCGGCGTCCCAGTAGGCGCCTTTGACCAGGCGGCACATCAGGCGCACCTTGTACTGGCGGGCCAGCGCGGCCACGTGTTCGACCAGTTCCAGTGAACGCGTCTGGTAGGTCTGCATCGCTACGCCAAACCCGGTCCAGCGGGGGAAATGCTGGGCCACCTGCGCCACCAGCACCTCCAGCACGTCGAGCGACAACTCCAGCCGGTCAACTTCTTCGGCGTCGATGGTGAGGTTGATGTTGGCTTTGGCCGCTTGCTCGCACAAGCCCCAAACCCGCGGCACCAACTCGGCCATGACGCGCGCCCTTTGGCCGTCTTCATAGCGCGGGTGCAGGGCGCTGAGTTTGATGGATATACCGTCATTTAGCTCGCAAGCCCCCGTCGCATCTGCGTGAGTAGCTATGGATTGAATAGCGCGCTGGTAGCTGCCCAAATATTTGAGCGCATCAGCATCGGTGCGGGCGCCCTCGCCCAGCATGTCGTAGCTGTAACGCAGGCCCGGCGTTTTGCGCTTGGCTGAACTGGCCTCGCTCATGGCGTCCGCCATGGTCTGGCCCAGCACAAACTGGCGGCCCAGCAACTGCACGGCGCGCAGCGTGGCAGCCACCACCGAGCGGGCGCCGAGTTTGGCCAACAGACCGGTGGGTGCTTCGCTGTCAGGCAGAAATTTCTTGCTCATGGCAATGGCGGTGCTGCTCAGGCGCGCCATGGTTTTGTCGCCGGCGGCTTCAAAGTCGGCGCGACCCAACTGGTCGGCGGTGAGCGCTATGGCGGTTTCGGCATCGGGCACGCGTAAGAGTGCTTCGGCCAGACGCATCAGGGCCAAGCCCTCAGCGCTGCTGATCGGGTATTCCTTGAGCAGGCTTTCCATGGCCCAAAACGGCGGCGGATTTTGCCGCACGGCTTGCACCCAGGGCGTGGCGACTTTGGCCGCCGCCGCCCATTCGAGCGCGCCACCTAAAGCACTCAGGCGGTGCGCAACGATCTCGGCTTCAGGGCGATAAGGAAAAGGCAGGCGTTGGGGGGTGGGCATGGCGGTCATGGGTGTCTCCAGAAATTTTTTGAATAGTTGCCTATGTTCATGGATTCAATGGTTAATTTTTCACTGTAATTTAAATACTTTGTAGTGAATAAATTTACAGAATCCTTTGACTGCCCTGCCCAGCCTATCAAACCGGGATCAGCAACTGCGGCAAGCCCGCCAGCGACCGGAAAATCCGCGACAGTGACCCGTTGCGCACCAGCGTTGTGGCGTGTTCGATGTCGGGCGCCAGGTAGCGGTCTTGCGCCATCGCCGGTATCTGCTGGCGCAGCAGCGCGTGCGCCTGCTCCAGCGCGCCAGAGCTTTGCAGCGGCCGCAAGAACTCAATGCCTTGCGCGGACGCCAGCAATTCGATGCCCAGAATGTTGGCGGTGTTGCTGATCATGGCTTGCAGGCGGCGCGCGGCGAAGGTGGCCATCGAAACATGGTCTTCCTGGTTGGCGCTGGTCGGCAGGCTGTCCACACTGGCCGGGTGCGCCAGCGATTTGTTCTCGGAGGCCAATGCCGCTGCCGTCACATGGGCGATCATGAAACCACTGTTCAGCCCCGCATCGGCGGTCAGGAACGGCGGCAGGCGCGACACGCTGCTGTCAATCAGCATGGCAATGCGGCGCTCGGCAATGGCGCCCACTTCGGCAATGGCCAGCGCCATGCCATCGGCCGCCAGCGCCACCGGTTCGGCGTGGAAGTTGCCCCCCGAGATCATGGCGCCGTCTTCAAAAAAGACCAGCGGGTTGTCGGTCACGGCGTTAGCTTCGCGCAGCAGCACCAGCGCGCCGTGGCGCAATTGGTCCAGACAGGCGCCCACCACTTGCGGTTGGCAGCGCAGGCTGTAGGGGTCTTGCACCCGGTCATCGCCATCAAGGTGCGAGTTGCGGATGGAACTGCCCTTGAGCAGCGCCCGGTAATACTGCGCCACGTCGATCTGGCCGGGCTGGCCGCGCAGGGCGTGGATGCGGGGGTCAAACGGGCCGTCGCTGCCGCGCGCGGCGTCCACCGTCAACGCGCCGATCACCAAGGCAGCCTCAAACACTGGCTCAAAACTGAGCAACGCATGCAGCGCCAGCGCGGTCGAGGTTTGGGTGCCGTTGATCAGCGCCAAGCCTTCTTTGGCCCCCAGTTGCAACGGTTCAATCCCGGCTTGTTGCAAGGCTTGCAAGGCGGGCATGCGGTGCCCATCCACCAGCATGTCGCCCTCACCAATCAGCGCCAGCGTCATGTGCGCCAACGGCGCCAAGTCGCCCGAGGCACCGACCGAGCCTTGCGACGGCACATAGGGCACCAGTCCGGCGTTGTGCACCGCCAGCAAGGTGTCGATGACGACCTCGCGCACGCCGGAGTAGCCGCGCGCCAGACTGGCCGCTTTCAGCGCCATCATGAGGCGCATGATTTCGGGCGCCAGCGGTGCGCCAACCCCCACACTGTGCGAACGAATCAGGTTGAGTTGCAGCGTGCTCAACTGCGCTTTGCTGATGCGCTGGTTGGCCAGCTTGCCAAAGCCGGTGTTGACACCGTAGACCGGCGCATCGCCATCCGCGGCGCGCTGCACCACTTGCTGGCTGGCCCGGATGGTGACGCGGCTGGCCTCAGGCAGGCTTAGGTGCACAACGCGGGCGTGGATTGATTTCAGGTGATCCAGGGTGAGCTGGCCGGGTTCTATGCAGAGGGTGGTCATCATGTCAAATTCCTTTCATGGGCATATTCATGCCGTGTTCCTGGGCGCATTTTTCAGCGATGTCGTAGCCGGCGTCGGCGTGGCGCATGACGCCGGTGGCGGGGTCGTTCCAGAGCACACGCGCGAGTTTTCCAGCCGCTTCATCGGTGCCATCGGCCACGATGACCACGCCGGAGTGTTGTGAGTAACCCATGCCGACGCCACCGCCGTGGTGCAGGCTGACCCAGGTGGCACCGCTGGCGGTGTTGAGCAGCGCGTTGAGCAGCGGCCAGTCGCTAACCGCATCGCTGCCGTCCTGCATGGCTTCGGTCTCCCGGTTGGGCGAAGCGACCGAGCCGCTGTCGAGGTGGTCACGCCCAATCACGATCGGGCCTTTGAGCTCACCGCTTTTCACCATCTCGTTGAAGGCCAGCCCGGCCAGATGGCGCTCGCCCAAGCCAATCCAGCAAATGCGCGCTGGCAAGCCCTGAAACGCGATGCGCTCTTGCGCCATGTCCAGCCAGCGGTGCAGGCCGGCGTGGTGCGGGAACAGTTGTTTCATCTTCGCATCGGTTTTGCGGATGTCTTCGGGGTCGCCACTCAGCGCCACCCAGCGGAACGGGCCGACACCCCGGCAAAACAGCGGGCGCACATAGGCCGGCACAAAGCCGGGGTAGTCAAACGCATTGGCAACCCCAAAGTCTTTGGCCACCTGGCGCAGGTTGTTGCCATAGTCGACCGTCGGAATGCCCATGGCGTGAAAGTCGAGCATGGCCTGCACATGCACCGCGCACGATTCGCCAGCGGCTTGCGTCAGCGCGGCGTGTTGGGTGGCGTCTTTTTGCGCCGCCTTCCATTGCGCCACGGTCCAGCCCGAAGGCAGGTAGCCGTTGATGATGTCGTGGGCCGAGGTTTGGTCGGTCACGATGTCGGGGCGCAGGCCACCGGCTTGGGCGCGTTTGACCAGCTCGGGCACCACGTCGGCTGCATTGGCGCACAGCGCAATCGACACGGCTTCGCCGCGTGATGTGTGGTGCTGAATCATGGCCAGCGCTTCGTCCAGATCAGTCGCCTGTTTATCCACGTAGCGGGTGCGCAAACGAAAGTCGATAGAGCTTTGCTGACACTCGATGTTGAGCGAGCAGGCGCCGGCAAAGGTGGCGGCCAAAGGTTGCGCACCGCCCATGCCGCCCAGGCCCGCCGTCAACACCCAACGCCCTGTCAGGCTGCCATTGAAGTGCTGGCGACCGGCTTCGACAAAGGTCTCGTAGGTGCCTTGCACAATGCCTTGGGAGCCGATGTAGATCCAGCTGCCCGCCGTCATCTGTCCGTACATCATCAGGCCCTTGCGATCGAGCTCATTGAAGTGTTCCCAGTGGGCCCACTTGGGCACCAGATTGGAATTGGCGATGAGCACCCGGGGGGCGTGGGTGTGGGTGCGAAAGACACCCACTGGCTTGCCGGATTGAACCAGCAGGGTCTCGTCTTCCTTGAGGTGGCGCAGGCTGTGCAAAATACCGTCAAAACACGGCCAGTTGCGCGCAGCCTTGCCGATGCCGCCGTAGACCACCAGCTCATCCGGGTTTTCGGCCACCTCGGGGTCGAGGTTGTTTTGCAGCATGCGGTAGGCCGCTTCAATCTGCCAGTTGGCGCAGGTCAGCGTGGTGCCGCGCGGGGCTCGAACCGGGCGGGCCCGGCTGTCAGCGAAAGGGTTGGTTAAAGTATCAGCCATGGGTCACTCCATCATCAGGCAAACAAATTAGGGTTTGTCTGGATAGTTTAGTTGTCTATACAACTTATAAAATACAGTGGAAACCCTGATAGGCATCAAATTTTTATTTATCGCAAAATTACCCGCTATGACAAATACGAAACTACCGGCCTACGAACAGGTGAAAGCATTCGTCAAATCCCAAATCAGCCAGGGCGTCTGGCGCCCGGGCGATGCGGTGCCGAGCGAGGCCACCTTGCAGCAGCAGTTTGGCCTGAGCCGCATGACGGTGAACCGCGCCGTGAAAGAACTGGCGGTCGAAGGCGTGGTGACCCGGGTACAGGGCTCGGGCACGGTGGTGGCTCAACTGCACCGCATTTCCAGCACCCTGGCCGTACGCGATATTCACGATGAGATTGTGGCGCGTGGCCATGCGCACAGCACACAAGTGTTGTGCGTGGAATCGATCCGCGCCGACGCCGCGCTGGCAAAAACATTAAAACTGCGCACCGGCGCCAAAGTCTTCCACTCGGTGCTGGTGCATTACGAGGATGGGGTGGCGATCCAGTTTGAGGACCGTCATGTGAACCCGGCCTCGGCACCGCTCTACCTCAAGGCTGATTTCAATTCAACAACCCCGACCAGCTACCTGCTGGCGCACGCGCCGCTGACCGAGGCGAGCTACACGATTGAAGCGGGCCTGGCCCACCCGGAAGAGGCCAAGTGCCTGGGCATCAAACGCAGCGAGCCTTGCCTGGTGATGACGCGCTGCACAGTGAGCGGCCCGCATGTGGCGAGTGTGGTGCGTCTGGTCTACCCCGGCCTGCGCTACAGCTTTACCGGGAATTTTCAGCTGTGAACTGGCAGGTGGTTCAGCTCAAAGACGTCAAGCCGAGCCCCTGGCGCAACGGCGGCGGCGAGACCCGCGAATTGGTGGCCTGGCCGGACGCAACTGACTGGCTGTGGCGGATGTCGGTGGCCGAGGTGACACGCAGCGGACCGTTCTCATTTTTTGACGGCGTGGAGCGCTGGTTTGCAGTGCTCAGTGGCGCCGGGGTCCGCCTCACGGTGAGCGATTTACAACGGCCCACGTTTTCTAGCCACCACCCCTTGACCCCGCACAGCGCCCCTTTTTGCTTTGATGGCGCCGCGCCAGTGGACTGCGCCTTGCCGGACGGCGCCACCCAGGATTTCAACCTGATGGTGCGCCGTGACCGGGCTTCGGCGCAGATGGTGCGCGTGGCAGGCGCCCACCATCATCAGTCAGACGCTCCTGAAACAATAGCTGTCTACGCAATAGAGACGGGGGCTAGCGTGCTATTTGACAACATACTCCTGGAAATACCGGCCCACAGCCTGGCCTGGCGATCAGTACCCGCTGGCGCGTCAGTGCAAGTCACGGCGGTCAATGCCTTGTGGATGGTGGTGCGCGTATGAGCCTGTCGCTCTGGACCTACTGCGCGGTAGCCACCATGCAACCCGGCGCGGCACACGCCTACGGCCTGATTGACGACGCCGCGCTGGTGGTCGACGGATCGATGCTGCGGTGGGTGGGCCCCCGCCGCGACTTGCCCGCTGACCTGCTCAACCGTTGCACCCACCAGCATGACGCGGCCGGTGCCCTGATCACGCCGGGCCTGATTGACTGCCACACCCATCTGGTCTACGGCGGCGACCGGTCGCACGAATTTGAGTTGCGCCTGAATGGCGCGAGCTACGAGGAAATCGCCCAAAGCGGCGGCGGCATCGTTTCCACCGTGCTGGCGACCCGCACTGCTTCGCCCGAGGCCCTGACCGCCCAGGCCCAGAGGCGCCTGCAACAACTGCTGGCTGAAGGTGTGACCACGCTGGAAATCAAGTCCGGCTACGGCTTGGACTTGGCACAAGAACGCAAGTGCCTGCAAGTGGCACGCACGCTGGGTCAGTCGAACGCCGTGGCCATTCGCACGACGTTTTTGGGTGCCCATGCGGTGCCGCCTGAGTTTGCAGGGCGCACCGATGACTACCTCGACGAAGTGCTGCGCATGTTGCCGGTGTTGCACGCCGAAGGGCTGGTCGATGCGGTCGATGCATTTTGCGAGCGCATCGCCTTCAGCCCGGCCCAAATCGCCCGGCTGTTCGACGCGGCGCGGGCCTTGGGCCTGCCCATGAAGCTGCATGCCGAGCAACTGAGCGACAGCGGTGGTGCGCAGTTGGCGGCCCGTTTTGGTGCCACCAGTTGCGACCACTTGGAGTGGCTGTCTGACGCAGGCGCAGCGGCCATGGCGGCAGTCCATTCCGTGGCAGTCTTGTTGCCGGGTGCGTTTTACTTTTTGCGCGAAACCAAATTACCCCCGGTCGATTTGCTGCGCTGCCACCAAGTGCCGATCGCCATTGCGACCGACAGCAACCCAGGCAGTTCGCCCTGCACTTCCTTGCTGCTGATGCTCAACATGGCGTGCACGCTGTTTCGGTTAACGCCCGAAGAAGCGCTGGCCGGCGTCACGCGCCACGCCGCGCAAGCCCTGGGTTTAACAGACCGGGGCGTGCTGGCCCCGGGCCTGCGCGCCGACTTTGTGTTGTGGGACGTGCAACGCCCGGCCCAACTCAGCTACGCGCTGGGCGCCAACCCCTGCCGTCAAACCATTTTTAACGGGACACCACGATGAGTTTCAACTTGCGTTGCGGCACCGCGCCGTTGCTGGTCAGCATGCCGCATATCGGCACCGAGATCCCAGCTGAGTTACAAGCCGCCTACCAGCCCCGCGCCCTGTCAGTGGAAGACACCGACTGGCATCTGCACCGGCTCTATGATTTTTTGCCCGCGCTGGGCGCCAGCGTGTTGACGCCGCGCTATTCACGCTATGTGATCGACCTCAACCGCCCGCCGGATAACGCACCGATGTACCCGGGCGCGTCCAACACCGAGTTGTGTCCCACCCGATTTTTCACCGGCGACCCGCTCTACCAAACCGGCTGCGAGCCTGCGCCAGAGGAACGTTTGCGCCGTCGCGAAGCCTACTGGCGGCCTTATCACGATGCCTTGGCGGGGGAGTTGCAGCGCCTCATCACGGTCCACGGCTATGCCTTGCTGTGGGATGCGCACAGCATTCGCTCGCAGATACCGTGGCTGTTTGAGGAAACCTTGCCGGACCTGAACATCGGCACCGCCAATGGCGCAAGCGCCGACGCCACTGTCGTTGACGCGGTGGCAAAAACCTGCCGTGAACACCCCGGCGTCAGCCATGTCGTCAATGGCCGGTTCAAGGGTGGCTACATCACGCGCCACTATGGCGCGCCACAACGCCATGTGCACGCAGTGCAGTTGGAAATGTGTCAGGTTCTCTACATGGAAGAAACCCTGCCGTTTGCCTATGACGAGCACAAAGCGCAGGCGATTCAACCGCTCCTGCAAGCCATGATGACCCGCGCTCTGGCGGCGTGTCAGGCCCTGTATGCGTGACACCCTCCAGCAATTTTTCGCACCCCAAGCATGGGTGCAAGGCGCCTGGGCGCGTGATGTGTTGCTGACGGTGGATGTCACCGGCCACTGGTGCGGCGTGCAAGCGGACACCCCGCCCGCCTACCGGGTCGGCGCCACGGTGCTGGCCGGGCCGGTGTTGCCCGGTCTGGTCAACGCCCACAGCCATGCGTTTCAGCGGGCGATCGTCGGGCTGACAGAACAAAAGAGCACGGCAGCGGGAACGACGGGGGACGATTTCTGGCGTTGGCGCGACCGCATGTACTCCGCCGCCCGGCGCATCACGCCCGAGCAACTGGAGTCGATCGCGGCCTTGCTCTACGCCGAGTTGCTGGCCGGAGGCTACACGCAAGTGTGTGAATTTCACTACCTGCACAACGCCGCCGATGGCGCGGCCCACGCCTACCCGCTGGACATGTCGCTGGCCTTGGTGCGGGCCGCCCAAAGTGTCGGTATGGGGCTGACGCTGCTGCCGACGCTGTACAGGCGATCCGGGTTCGGTGCCAGCGGCTTACGTGAGGACCAACGCCGCTTCGCCGCCACGACCGACAGCCTGTTGCGCCTGTGCGAAAGTTTGCAGAGCCAAACCAGTGGCTTGAATCAGGTCAATGTCGGCGTGGCGATTCACTCCCTGCGCGCTGTTGAGCTCGCCGATGTGAAAGAGATCGCGGCTTTTGCAGCGCAAAAAAACCTGCCGGTCCACATCCACATTGCAGAACAAATGCAGGAGGTACAAGACTGCCTGACCCACACCAGCCAGCGCCCGATTGAGTGGCTGCTGGCGCATATTCCTATCAATGCGCACTGGAATCTGGTGCACGCCACGCACACTACGCCCGCTGAGTTACAAGGCGTAAGCGCCAGCGGTGCCGCGATTGTCATTTGCCCCAGCACCGAGGCCAACCTGGGCGACGGTGTGTTTGACTATTCAGGCTTTGCACGCGTGGGGGGTCAGTGGTCGATAGGCTCTGATAGCCATGTCACGCGCCGTTGGACTGAAGAGCTGCGCCTGCTGGAATACTCGCAACGCCTGACACAACGCCAGCGCAATGTCGCCGCGCAGGTGAGTCGTTTTGACAGCAGTGCGGCGGCCATGTTTGAAGCAGCCTTGGCGGGTGGGCGCTCGGCGACCTCTCGTGCTTTAGGCTCGATCGCTGTAGGCAACCGCGCCGACTTTCTGGTGCTGGAAACAACGTCTTCCGCCTTACTCGGCGTGCCTGCCGACAACCTGCTCGACGCATTGGTGTTCTCCAGCCCGGATGCGACCTATACGCAGGTCTACGTAGCGGGTGATTTAGTGGTTCAGAATGGTCTGGTCTGTGGGAAAGATTCTGAACCCAGCTTGCATTTGCAACTCCAGACTGGTTTTGTACAGACGATGCAGCAACTGTGGAGTAGTTAAAGACGAATGTTAAGCGGGGCCCTGCGCCAAGTGACACTTGTTGGCGTGAACTCGCCAATTCCTGACATGTCAGGAATGGGATTTTTTTGTGGATTTTTCGGGTGGATTCAGCAGTGAGATACTCGCGCTTCGGTGGTTGAATCCCCGACCTGCCGACCAAAAGGAGTCCAACATGTCCCGAACAATTCGCGCCTTGGCGCTCGTCTTGAAAGTCGCTGCAACTACGGCCGTACTTACCGCGTGTGCCACAACACCGTCGAGTGGGCCCATGGGGTTTTTCGTCACCAGCACGGGCCCGGGTAACGGCGCCGACCTCGGCGGCTTGGCCGGCGCCGATGCCCATTGCCAGAAACTGGCCACATCCGTCGGCGCTGGCGAACGCACTTGGCGCGCCTACCTCAGCACCGGCTGGACCAGCACAACCCCGGTCGTGAACGCCCGCGACCGCATCGGAAAAGGCCCCTGGTACAACGCCAAGGGCGTGCTGATCGCCAGCGACGTGGACAATTTGCACACCGCGAACAACGTGACCAAGTCGACCTCTCTCGACGAAAAGGGCACTGTCGTCAATGGCCGTGGCGACACACCCAACACCCACGACATCCTGACGGGGTCCCGCAGCGACGGCACCGCCTTTTCATCCGCCCCCGGCATGCCCGAAATGACCTGCGGCGAATGGACAAAAAGCGGTGACGGCTCGGCCATGACAGGTCACCACGACCGTACCGGCTTGGCAACCGATGCGTGGTCAGCGTCCTGGAACTCTTCGCACAACACCGTCGGTTGCAGCCAGCAGGCACTGGTGCGCACCGGTGGTGCGGGACTGCTCTACTGCTTTGCGGCTGATTAACTTCACACTGAAGTCAGAGTTCACACCGAGTTCAGAGGCGTCTTGGGTCACCCGATGCGATGTTTTAAGCTACCCAAGACGCCAGATTTTTTCCTGAAGTACAAGCCTCACGTTCTGGCGTAAAAAAGCCCCGGGGCCGATGGCTTGCCGGGGCTTCTAATGATCGCGTCAGTCGGAACTGACGGCATCACCTGTTGCTAGTTAAAGGAATAACGTGCTTGAAGGTTGAATCGGTTCAAATCGCCCGTATCACCGTCGAAAGTGGTGCGGGTTCCTTTGATGTATTCAGCACCAAGATCAACACTCTTGATCGGGGTGTAGTAGAAGCCCAAGTGCCACTGTTTCAAGCTGCTGTTATCTCCGCCTTTAAATACAGCAGTTTCGTCAGAAACTGACTGACCGTAGGACACCGTTGTACGCCATTTTTCATTGAATACATTATTTAAACCAAGCACCACGCCAGTGGTTTTATCGAAAGCGAGTGCGCCACTTGTTGTATCGAACCTGGCACCATTTGTGCCAACAACCAGATTGCCAACATTATCACCGTCGATTTTGGTGAACTGACCGAAACCCGTCAAGGTATCAGTGAACTTGAATGAGCCACTGACTCCTAAGCCATAACCTACGGCACTGTTCCCACCTGCGTCTATTTCAGTGTGACGAATAGCGCGCAGACTCAATGCGGCTCCGTTTGCGAACGTCTTGTCTGCACGCAGTACCAAGCTCAACGGCTGGTCGTTGGTTGGATTCAACTTGCTACTTCCACTACCATTTCTCTCAACCGCGAACTTAAACGTTGCGACATCAGGAATGTTATGGGTATATCGCAACTGCACCGTGCGCGCAGAAGTTGATCCAGGCGGGCCATTAAAGTCCACTGACTCAGGGAAGTTATCACCATCCATGAAGGTGGACCAAGTCTGGCCAATTAGGAATCCCGCATATTCGCCATACGCGTGACGCAAGCGGAGCGCCGAATTATCGCCTGCGTAAAAATCAGCTTCGATGACAGTGTGAAAAGCACCGAGCGCGGTAGGCGTTGAAGTTTCAAAACCAAAACGTGACGTTTGGGTCGTCACACGCGTCATGCCAGTGGCTGGAGTATTGATATTCAGGGGCTGTGAAGGTAACCAGGAGAAGTGGTCGTCGGGAGAAACGCTACCCGTATCTCTAATGGCATTCACTTCAGCAAAACCATAGATACGCACAGATGTCTCGCTCCCCGGCATCCGGAACGAATTTGGCATGTCGCCCAACACCACCGATTCCTTGCCTTGCAAGGTAACTTGATCGGTCAAATCAGCTACTTCTTTTTTCGTCGGCGTCGAATTTTTTAGTTCAGCAATGGCTTGCTGCAACACCTGCAACTGGTCTTCCAGGGCCTTGATGCGGTCGGCATCAGCGGCTTGTGCACCTGACAAAATTCCAGCGCTCAGGCCAGCGGCCAACAAGCTCAAAACTAATTTGTTAACTTTCATGATGATTCCTATGTCTCTTTATTAATGTTTGAAAACCTTGCATTGGCGTGTAACACCGATGCACTAACCGGGTCGGACCTGCGACAAAAACGCCTTGGCTCGCGGGTGATTCGGATTCGAGAAAAACTCATCCGGGGTGGTGTCTTCCAGGATCACGCCCAGATCAAAAAAGATCAGGCGGTCTGCCACTTCACGGGCAAAGCCCATTTCGTGGGTCACCACCAGCATGGTGATCCCGGTGTGCGCCAACTCCCGCATGACCGCCAACACCTCGTTGACCATTTCCGGGTCTAACGCCGACGTGGGCTCATCGAACAACAACACTTTGGGGTCCATCGCCAATGCACGGGCAATCGCAACACGTTGCTGCTGCCCGCCTGATAGCTGGACCGGGTACTTGTGCGCCTGGTCTTTCAAACCCACTCGCTCCAGCAATGCCAGCGCCTTGGCTTCCGCCTCGGCCTTGGGCATCTTGCGCACGCGCATCGGTGCCAACGCCACGTTTCTCAGAATGGTCAGGTGCGAGAACAAATTGAAGTTCTGGAACACCATGCCCACTTCGCGCCGGATGGCGTCGAGGTTCTTTAAATCGTCGTTGAGCTCGATACCGTCGATCCGGATGTTGCCGCCGTCATGTGCTTCTAACCGGTTCAAGGTTCGCAGAAAAGTTGATTTCCCCGAACCGGAGGGTCCGATGATGGCGGTGACCTGGCCTTCGTAAAAGGTGGCCGAAACCGCCTTTAAAGCCCGAAACTCGCCAAAGTGTTTGTCAACATTCGTCGCTTCAATGATCGGCTTGGATGTACTTGGATTCGTCATCTTGAGCTCCTAGCGCTTTCTGCCGACATCAAGCCGGACTTCCAGCGCAGACGTCAGAGACGTGAAGGCCGTGGTCAGAATCAGGTAGATGCTCGCCGTGGTCAGGAACACCGGTATCGGCTGGTAGCTTGTGGCTTGCACCCGGTAACCGATCATGGTCAACTCAACCACGCTGATGGCATAAGCCAGCGACGAATCTTTGACCAATGAGGCCAAATTATTCGCCAAGGCCGGCAAGGCCACCCGCATGCTCTGAGGCAACACAATGTCCATGAAGGTCTGAAACGGTGACAGCCCCAAGGCTTTGGCCGCTTCGATCTGTCCATGGGGCACCGCCAGAATACCGGCGCGTACGCACTCCGTGTTGTAGGCGCCGATGTTGATCGCCAAGGCGATCGCAGCACAGGCAAAGTCCGACGGTTGCATCGAATCCGGCAGCAACTGGGGTGAGGCAAGCCACACGAACAGAATTTGCAAGAGAAGAGGCGTGCCCCGAATCAGCCACACATAGAAGTCGCACAACCAACGAAACGGCAGAAAAGATGACAACTTGCCGAGCCCCGCCACCACACCGATCACCATGCCGGAGATGCCCGAAATCAACGTCAGCATGACGGTGACGCGTGCTCCTTCAGTGAACTCATGGGCTGCGGGTCCGATGGGTGCTGGCGCCATTGACAATGGAATGGCCAGACCCCACAAAACCAGCAGGAGTCCTGCCATGGCCACGAACATGGCCCAGCCAGGATTTTGCTTACTCCAGTTCATGGTGAGCTACTTAATGACAGGCAATGTCTGCTTGGAAGTACTTGGTGGACAAAGCTTGGTAAGTGCCATTCTTCAAGACCTCCGCCAAGGACTTGTTCCACTGCTCCACGAGCTCTTTGTTGTTTTTGCGTGTGATCATCGAAATGCGCTCCACGAACACCATGTCGCCGGGCGTGGCGCCGGTGCCAGGATTCTTTTCGAGGGTCGCTTTCACGAGGTACTTGTCAGAAATCCAGGCATCGTATTTTTTGGCCTTGAGCGCGGCAAAATTGGCGGCTTCGTCTTTGTAGGTTTTGATCTCGCCAATGCCTTCGAGCTTCTTGGCTGCATCAAAGTAGGTGGTGGCAATTTGCACACCCACCGACTTGCCTTTGAGTGCCGCCACCGTCAGCGGCCCACCGGGCAAGGACACGATCTGGCCACCGGAGCAGTAATGCGGGTTGGCAAAGTCAACCGCTTTGGCGCGCTCTTCGGTGAAACCATGCGAGGCGATGGCAAAGTCAAAGCGATCCTGGCGAATGGAGGCGAGTTGTGCATCAAAAGACACCACGCGCCAGTCAATCTTGAGACCCATGTTTTTCACAACCGCTTCGGCCAGTTCAACTTCAAAACCGGTCAGTTTCGGGCCGTCAAAGTAGTTGAAGGGGTAATATTGACCTTCAGTGGCTACCACAACGGTGCCAGCCTCTTTGATGACTTTCCAGTCGCGCGCTTGCGCGCTACCCACCATAAGCATCAAAGCACAAGATGCAGCGCCGCATATCTTTGTAAACAATCTCATTGGATCTCCTAATTATTTAAAATGTTAATTGCTTTTGGTTTGCAATTAATTTCTTGCTTTTTGGGGCGGCTTCTTCGAACGCAATCCCCAACCTACTTACTTGAAATTTATCGAATCACCAGACACTCTCCACCTGACTGGCGCTCAATAAATACCGAGTAAAGTTTATCTTTTCGGTGTTGTATATACAATACCGAAAAACCTTGTTTCTATAATCGTTTTCCCTCGGTAGGGACTAATCTTTCGCGTGACAACATCGGCAAGAGTTGCACGCCAACGGTACTCACAAAGATCAGTGCGCAGCCTGCTATGCCAACGGCGTCAAGCCGATCACCCATCAGCAAGTAGCCAAATACAGCGGCAAATAATGTTTCTGAAGACAAGACGATGGCCGCATCGGCGGCATGCGCGTAACGCTGAGCGACGACTTGTGCTGTGAAAGCGATACCAACAGAAAATATTCCGGTGTAGGCAATGGGCAAGGCGGCTGCTTGCAGCCCCGTCCAAGTGATCGATTCATAGGAAATCGCCCACAGCAAGGCCAGCAAACCACAAACACCAAACTGCCCGCCCGCTACCAGGAAGGGCGCCCGCATCCGATCTGCGACACGCCCCACCAGGAGTACGTGAAATGCCCAGGGAATGGCAGAACCAATCACCCATAGATCACCCTTTCCTATGGATGAAATTTGCGCACCGGAGAGCAGATAGGCCCCAAAAATACAGGCTAGGGAGCCCATCCATACCGACCAGTGTGGCAGGTGCCGCAGGAGCAACCATCCCAACACCGGAACCAGCGGTACATAGAGCGCTGTCAGAAACCCCGCATTGGTCACGGTCGTGCTCATCAGGCCAATTTGCTGCATCGCAGCACCCAACAACAGGAGTCCGCCCAGACCAGCAATTTTGAAGCCATCGTTGCGCTTCAAGGCCTTGTCTGCGCGTTGCAAACTGTGCCATTCGATCCACATCAGTGGCATCACGACCAGTACCCCGATCAAGAACCGCACGCCTGTAAACGTCATGGGCCCCACATCGGCCATGCCGTAGCTTTGGGGAACAAAGGCGGACCCCCAAATCACGGCGACCAGCATCAGTAAGAGATTGGCGCTGGCACGCGTCATGGTTGCATTTTTCATTCAATTTGCTTGTGTTGGATCAAATTATTAACTTGATTTCCGCATCAGTGTACTTTTTCCAAAGAGACTTTCAATTAAATCCACTGCCAGTTCAGCGGTCTTGTTGCGCACATCCAGCGCGGGGTTGAGTTCCACCACATCAAGCGAGGCCAGGCGACCGGTGTCGGCAATCATTTCCATGCACAACTGAGCTTCCCGGTAAGTGGGGCCACCCCGCACGGTGGTGCCAACGCCGGGGGCGATTTCAGGGTCCAGAAAATCCACGTCCAGGCTCACATGCAAGTGGGTGTTGGCATCGACCAGCGCCAGCGCCAGTTCCATCGCATGGCGCATGCCCATTTCGTCGATATAGCGCATGTCAAACACCTCAATGCCCATGTCGTGCACCAGGCGTTTTTCGCCTTCGTCCACGCTGCGAATACCAATCTGGCGAATTTGTTTGGGGTTGAGCGCGGGCACATGGCCGCCAATTTCGATCAGCGCTTGCGGACCATGGCCGCACAGGCACGCCACGGGCATGCCATGAATATTGCCACTGGGTGTCAGGGTGGCCGTATTGAAGTCAGCGTGGGCATCAAACCACAGCACCCGCAGTTTTTTGCCCTGATCTCGGCAATAGCGCGCCACCGCGCTGATGGAACCGATGCCCAGACAATGGTCGCCGCCAAGCATGATGGGCAAGCGACCGGCATTGAGTTCGGCGTACATGGCGTCATGCAGCAAGGTGTTCCACTGCACCACTTCGGGCAGGTGGCGAAAACCATTGACCGCATCGGTCCAGGGGTTGGCCGGGCCGACCAGGTTGCCACAGTCTTTGACGTCAAGGCCAAACTGGCGAATCGCTTGGGCAATGCCCGCGACGCGCAGTGCCTCGGGCCCCATGCGGGCACCCAAAGTGCCAGCGCCAATGTCGGTGGGAACACCGATCAGACTGACGCCACCGGGTGCCGGACTGGCAGACGGTGCCGGGCTCATGCCGCCAAAGCCAATTTGTGCGATGCCACCTGCGCCTTTGGGGCAATCAGGCTGAACAGATCTTTCGGGTTCGGCAAGTCCGGAATCAAGGACACCAACTGACCCAGTCCCAACTCACTGGCAGCATCTCGCATGTAGCGCAGTGCCGAGTAGTCTTCCAGTGCAAAACCCACCGAATCGAACACCGTGACTTCTTGTGCCGAGGTGCGGCCCGGGGCCTCTTGGCGCAGCACTTGCCAGAGTTCGGTGACAGCAAAATCAGCCGGCAGTTGCTGCAAGTCACCTTCGATGCGGGTCTGGGGTTCGTACTGCACAAACACACTCGCCATGCGCAAGACATCGGCGTGTAACTCGGTTTTCCCGGGGCAGTCGCCGCCCACGCCGTTGATGTGCATGCCAGGCTCGATCAGGTCTGGGGTCAGGATGGTGGCGTTGGTTTTATCGGCAGTCACGGTGGTGACGATGTCGGCACCGCGCACGGCCTGGGCGATGCTGTCGCAATCTATCAGGCGCAGGGAGGTGTGCTGCAGGTTTTGCATCAGTTTCTGGGTGGCTTCGGGGTCGGTGTCAAACAGCCGAATTTCCTGTATGCCGAGCAGGTGGTGAAACGCCAGCGCCTGAAATTCGCTTTGGGCACCATTGCCAATCAAGGCCATGCTGCGGCTGCCTGGGCGGGCCAATGCGCGAGCCGCCACGGCGGACATGGCCGCGGTGCGCAACGCGGTGGTCAGCGTCAATTCGCTGAGCAACTCGGGAATGCCGGTGGCCACATCGGCCAGCACGCCAAACGCCATGACAGTGGGCAAGCCGGCCAAGGTGTTTTTGGGGTGACCGTTGACGTACTTGAAGGCATAAGTCTTGGCATCGGCGATGGGCATCAGTTCAATCACACCGTCGGTGGAATGGCTTGCCACGCGGGCGCATTTATCGAAATCTTGCCAGCGCAAGTAGTCTTCGAAGATGAAATCGGCCATGCGACTCAAGGTGGCTTCGACACCGACTTCGACGACGATGGTGGCCACATCCTGGGCGCTAAGAAATTGGGTTTGGACGAGTGAAGTACGTTTCATGGTGCAGGTTTCCGTTTGGTTGAGAGTAGTGTCCTTAAGTGCCATGGCAATGTAAATCGCCAGAAATGCTATCTTTTTGAGAAATTTTTAGCATTTCGCCAGGTTTAAATGTCAAAATGACAAAATGGATTCCACCGATCACCAATTACTGTCCTTGCTGCGCAAAGATGCGCGCAGCAGCGTAGCGACCCTGGCGAGCAAGCTGGGCGTGTCACGCGGCACTGTGACCAACCGCGTCACCAAGCTCGAAGACGCCGGCATCATCGTGGGCTACACCGTGCGCTTGCGACCCGATGCAGAGCCGACCGAGATCAGCGCCTCGATGTGCGTGGCGGTCGAGGGCAACGAGAGCCGATCCGTCATCGCCAGCCTGCTGGGCGAGCCCGGCGTGGCCACCCTGCACGACACCAATGGCCGCTGGGACTTGCTGGCCGAGCTGCGGGCGGCCAACCTGGCAGAGTTGTCCAAAGTGCTGGAGCGCATTCGTTTGATTCGCGGTATCAGCAACACCGAGACCAGCATTCACCTTAAAACCTACCGACTGTCGTGAGCCATAGATGAACGCCCTGCCCGACCTTGACCGAATCGACCTCAAGATTTTGAATTGCCTGCAAGAGGATGGCCGCCTGTCGAACCTCAAACTGGCAGAAAACGTCATGCTGTCGCCCACGGCGGTGTTGGCGAGGGTGCAGCGCCTGACCAAGGAGGGCTACATCCTGGGTTATGAGGCAAGGCTCAACCCGCTCAAGCTCGGGGCCGGCATGATGGTGTTTGTTGAAGTGCTGCTGGACCGCACTACACCGAATGTGTTTGAGGCCTTCAAGGCGGCGGTGCAGGTGCGCCCGGAGATCATGGAGTGCCACATGGTGGCGGGCGGCTTTGACTACCTGCTGAAAACCCGCATGGCCGACATGTCGGCCTACCGCGACTTTGCCGGCACGGTGCTGTGGCAACTTCCCGGCATCCGCGAAACCCGCACCTATGCGGTGATGGAAGAAGTCAAGAACACCACGCATTTGCCGCTGCGCTGACTCCTTACTCCGGGCGATCGAGTTTGGTGGACAACAGAATGGTCGAGAAGGTATCGACCACGCCCTTGATGACCCGAATTTTGTCAATCACCGCATCGAGTTCATGGGTGGACTCGGTCGCCAGCATGGCGCATAAATCGTAGCGCCCGCTGACCGAGTAGAGCTTGAAGATCTCGTGTCGACGCGACAGTGAGCGCACCACATCGTGTTCGTTCTTGGACTCAATCGAGATCAACACCATGGCGCGAATCCCCGAGGCCGCCTGCGCCACCGTCACGCCTACCGTGTAGCCGGTAATGACGCCTGCATCCTCAAGCGCTTTCAACCTCAATTGCGCCGTGCTGCGGGCACAGCCCAGTGCTTTGGCCAGCTTCACCATGGGCAGCCGGGCATTGACTTTGAGGAGTTCAATCAACTGCCGGTCAAGGGGGTCTAAAGGGGTGATCATGAGTGAAACAAGCAAGTTGTAAAAATGTCAGGCATTATGTATGAAATTTCTAATATATTTCAGTCAATTTGCCTGTTTCATCCGGCAGAACTTCTCTCTAAACTTGGTTTCATCGTCCTCATCACCAAGCGAGGTGACGAGGCACATCCCAAAATCAGGAGACCAAAATGCTGCAAAAAGTCGATTTCAATCTCAACAAAAAACTGCTGACCCGCGCGGAGTTGGACGCCTACGATCCTGAATCCGAATCCTGGCAGAAACAGTTTGCCCGTCGCTACACCCACCACGCCGAACTTGATGGCGTTCTGAATAATGTAGAAAACGTGAATGAGACGGTGTACAACAAGTTTGCCATTGCCATCACGCCTTACATGGCCAAACTGATGGACCGCGACGATCC
>NZ_JBAWYV010000039.1:0-27170 GCF_037143375.1 Rhodoferax sp.
CCCAAGGTGGATTGCAGCCCGATGTGGCCGCCCATGTGCTCAATCAATTCCTTGGCCAGTGTCAGCCCCAAGCCAGTGCCTTGCTGGCTGCGGGTCATGAAGGACTCGCTCTGGCGAAATTTCTCAAAAATAATGGCCTGGTCAGCCTCGCTGATGCCCACACCGGTGTCCTGAACCTCAATGCGCACGAGCGCCCCTTCAAGCAGGGCGCGCACTGACACAGTGCCCTGCTCGGTGAACTTCAAGGCATTGCTCAACAGATTTAGCAAAACTTGACGCAGCCGAATGTCATCCGAAAACACCTGAGGCGGCAAGGTGGTTTCTTCCAGTTCAAGGGTGAGATTTTTGGTTTGGGCATGACCGCGCTGCATGGCCACCACTTCGCGGAGCAGGTCAGGTAGAGCGATAGGGGTCAGGTTGAAATCCATCCGACCCGCTTCAATTTTTGCCAGATCCAGAATATCCGTCACCAGTGCCAGCAAGTGCTCGCCGCTGGTACGGATGGTTTGGGCGTATTCCTGCTGTGCCGGGTCGTCAAGTTCGAGTTCGAGTAGTTCGGCAAACCCCAAAATGCCGTTCAGCGGCGTGCGCAGCTCATGGGACATATTGGCCAAAAATTCACTTTTCGCATGGTTGGCGGACTCAGCAGCCTCTTTGGCCTGAGCCAGATTTTCCATGATGAGCGAGCGGTGCGCCTCGCTTGCCGCTAGTGCTTGCTCCGCTTCGTTGCGGGCCGCCAGAAAGCCATTGAAGGCGGCGGCCACGGTACGAATTTCGCTGCTTCCGGCTTCAGTGACGGGTTTGGAAACGACGCCATTTTTCATGCTGGAAGCGCGCTCGCGCATGGCTGCGGCCAAGCGCCCCAGCGGTTGCACCAGCCGGTGAGACAAGACCCACAACAGCGGAATGGCGATCAGCATCAGCAAGACGGTGATCAAGGCCATGCGGCGTTGCAACTCGACGACCGGGCGAAACGCCTCTTCGGTGGGTATGACAGAGGCCAGAATCCAGTCGGTGCTTTTCAGACGTTTGAAGGTGAACAGACCGTGCAAGCCCCGGCTGTTGGTGCCCTCAAGCGTGCCTTCAAAACCCTCCAGTGCTTTGGCAAACGCCGGGTTCTCGGTCGCACTGGGAGCCGGTTGCATGATGCGTGTCCGGTCTGGGTGTGCAATCACCTGTCGGTCTTTGGAGGTCATGTAGAAATAGCCACTGTCACCAATTTTTCGACTTCCCAGTTCGCCGATTAGATTGGGTTTGTACAGGTTCAACACGCCGCCAATGATGGCGACAAGTTCGCCTTTGGCATTGAGTACCGGCGCCGCCACCACCACAATGGGTTGCTTGGTCGCTTTTCCCATAATGGGTTGCGAGATATACGGTTTGAGGGTGTCGCGCACATTCTGGATGTAGTCGCGGCTTGACATATCTAGCTGGCGGCGACCGGGTTTGACCGGCCAGTCCACCAGCAGCACCCCTTTGGCATCGAAGACGTAGAGGTCATCAAACAACATCAACAAGGTGGTTTTGCTTTGCAGGTACTTTTCCAGCGCCACCAGATCGCTTAATTTATCTTGGGGGACGACTTTGGCCGACAGCGTGAGTGCAGAGAGCCGTTCGTCAAACTTGTCATCCAGATGACTTCCAACTTCTGACAGCAACTGGAATTGTTCGTTCTGAATCCGATCAGTCAGGTTGCCACGCAAGGCATAAAACTGCCCGAAAAACTGCACGAGCAAGAGCAGTAAGCCAATAAAGATGGTGCCAAGCGTCAGCTTGAGTTTCAAACTCATGGAATGCCTTTGGTTAATGTCTGGCATTTGCCACAGGCAGAACTTTACCCGGTGTTTCTTAACCCTGCTGCAATGCCGTTGATCGAGATGTGAATGCCGCGTTGCACGCGCTCATCGGTTTGCCCAGCGCGGTAGCGGCGCACCAGTTCCACCTGAAGGTGATGCAAGGGGTCAATGTACGGAAAGCGGTGGCGCATCGAGCGTTGCAGCGCCGCGTTGGTGGCCAGGCGCTGTTTGTCGCCGGTGATCATGGCCAGCGCGCTGGCGGTGCGGTGCCATTCGGCCTCAATCGCGGTGAAGATTTTTTTGCGCAGACGGGTGTCACTCACTAGCTCAGAGTAACGCGAGGCCAGCGCCAGATCGCTCTTGGCCATCACCATGTCCATGTTGGACAACAGCGTTTTGAAAAACGGCCACTGCTTGTACATCTGCTGCAGCATCACGGCTTTGTCTTTGGGGGCGTTTCTGCCGGCAGTTTTAACCGCTGCAGCGTCATCCTGCAGCAAAAAGGCCTCCACCGCCGAGCCAAAACCGTACCAGCCCGGCAGCGTCAGACGGCACTGGCCCCAACTAAAGCCCCAGGGGATGGCGCGCAGGTCTTCAATTTGTTGCGTGGCTTTGCGCGACGCTGGGCGTGAGCCGATGTTCAGTTCTGCGATCTCGCGGATCGGTGTGGAGTCAAAGAAGTATTCGGTGAACCCCGGGGTTTCGTAGACCAGTTTGCGGTAGGCCGCCATGCTGCTTTGCGACAGCTCGGCAGCGGCTTTCAAAAAGGGTTGGGTGGCCGATTTGGTCGGCTGCACCAGCGTGGCCTCCAGCGTGGCAGCCACCAGCGTCTCCAGATTTCGGCGACCAATTTCGGGGTTGGCGTATTTGGAGCCAATGACTTCGCCTTGCTCGGTGAGGCGAATTTGACCGCGCACCGTGCCGGGCGGTTGCGCCAGAATGGCCTGGTAGCTGGGGCCACCGCCGCGGCCCACCGTGCCGCCCCGGCCGTGGAACATGCGCAACTGGATGGCTTTGGCACCCGGTGTTTTTTTCGCCTCCAGCGCGAGTTGGTCAAACAACTCCACCAGCGCAATTTCGGCCCGGTAGAGCTCCCAGTTGCTGGTGAAAATGCCACCATCCTTGTTGCTGTCGGAGTAGCCGAGCATGATGTCTTGCTCGCTGAACTGGTCGTGCTGGCTGCGTTGCACCAGTTCGGTGATGCCGGGCAGGGCGTAAAACTCGCGCATGATGGGCGCAGCGTTGCGCAGATCTTCAATGGTTTCAAACAGGGGCACGACGATCAGGTCGCAGTTTGACCCGCTGTCGAGCACGCCTTGCATCAAGCCCACTTCTTTTTGCAGCAGCAGCACTTCAAGCAAATCGCTCACGGTCTCGGTGTGGCTGATGATGTAGTGGCGAATGGCTTCGTGGCCAAAACGCTCGCGCATCACCTTGGCGGCCTCGAAAATACCGATTTCGCTCTGGGCGTGTGCCGAATAGACATTGCCCATCACACGCAAAGGGCGGGCGTCGTTGAGCAAGCGCATCAGCAGGCTGCGCTTGGCCAGTTCGTCCAGTTGCGAGTAGGCTGGCTCGATCCGCGCCACGGACAGTAATTCGGCAACGACTTCTTCGTGCTTGTCCGAGCTTTGGCGCAAATCTACCGTGGCCAGGTGAAAGCCGAACACTTCCACCGCCCGAATCAGCGGGTGCAAGCGCTGCGCCACCATTGCGCCGCCGTGGTGCGCCAGGAGTGACGCTTCGATGGTGCGCAAGTCAGCCAGAAACTCTTCGGCGGTCAGGTAAGCATTTTGCGGCGCGACAGCATGGCGCGCGGCCTCGCCACCAGTCAGGTCCTTCAGTGCGGCAGCGAGTCGGGCATAAACGCCGATCAGGGCGCGCCGGTACAACTCGTCTTTGCGGTGCTCGTTGGTGTCGGGCGACTTGAGGGCCAGCGCCTGCATGGCGGGCGCGCAGTCCACCAGCATCGCGGAAAGCGACAACTCGCCACCCAGGTAATGCACTTCGGTCAGGTAATGGCGCAGCGCCACGTCGGCCTGACGGCGCAGGGCGGAGGTGAGGGTTTGTGCGTTGACGTTGGGGTTGCCGTCGCGGTCGCCGCCAATCCACTGGCCCATGCGCAAAAAGCTGTGCACCGGGTGTTGGCCCAATTCGCGCTCCAGATCAGCGTAGAGCTTGGGGATTTCGCGCAAAAACGTGGACTCGTAATAACTCAAGGCGTTTTCCACCTCGTCGGCCACGGTCAGCTTGGTGAAGCGCAAGAGCCGGGTTTGCCAGAGTTGCAGCACGCGGGCCTGCATGAGTTCTTCGTTGGCGGCCAGTTCGCGCGGCGTCAAAGCGTCCTTGTTGGCGTTGACCATGGCGCGCATCTTGATGTCGTCGCGCGCTACCAGCAATTGGGCAATGTCGCGTTCGGCGTCCAGAATACTTTTGCGCTGCACTTCGGTCGGGTGCGCGGTCAGCACGGGCGAGACAAAGCTGGTGGCCAGCGTGTCGGCAATGGTTTTGGGCGAAATACCCGCCCAGCGCAGGCGCGACAGAGCGACTTCGATGCTGCCTTCTTGCGTGTCGCCGGCGCGTTCGTGAATGGCGCGGCGGCGGATGTGGTGCCGGTCTTCGGCCAGGTTCGCCAGGTGGCTGAAGTAAGTGAAGGCCCTAATCACGCTAACGGTCTGGTCGCCTGTCAAACCTTTGAGTAGCTTCTTGAGCGCCTTGTCAGCTTCGTGGTCGGCATCACGGCGAAAAGCGACCGAGAGTTTGCGAATTTGCTCAATTAACTCAAACGCCGCCACGCCTTCTTGCTCGCGGATCACGTCGCCCAGAATGCGTCCCAGCAGCCGGATGTCTTCCACCAGAGGCTTTTCGGTGTCTTTGGTGCGCGGGGTGGGCTCAGTTTTAAGTGGTTTGATCATGGCGTAATCGGATGTTGGATGCGCAAGACGGCAATTTAAGCCATGCTAGCATTCACCGCCTACCCCCGATTACCAACAAGTTACGACTTTAAGAAACTGTTTATGAGCCATTTAACTATCGCCACCCGAGAGAGCCGCCTTGCCATGTGGCAGGCCGAACACGTCAAGGCGCTGCTGGAACAGCTTGGCCACACGGTGAGCCTGCTGGGCATGACCACGCTGGGCGACCAGATTCTGGACCGATCCTTGAGCAAAGTCGGTGGCAAGGGCCTGTTTGTAAAAGAACTCGAAGTGGCTCTCGAAGAAGGTCGTGCCGATCTGGCAGTGCATTCCTTGAAAGACGTGCCGATGGAGCTGCCTGAAGGGTTTGTGTTGGCCTGTGTGATGGAGCGCGAAGACCCCCGCGATGCCTTTGTCTCCAATAAGTACACGAATCTGGCCAGCCTGCCGCAAGGCGCCGTGGTCGGTACCTCTAGCCTGCGCCGGATGGCGCTGCTGCGCGCTTTGCGTCCTGACCTCAAAATTGAGCCCTTGCGTGGCAACCTTGACACCCGTTTGCGCAAGTTGGATGACGGTTTGTATGACGGCATCGTGCTCGCCGCCGCCGGCCTGAAACGGTTGGGCTTGGGCGAACGAATTCGCGAGGTTTTTGAGCCCGCCATGATGCTGCCTGCTGCCGGCCAAGGCGCGCTCGGTATTGAAGTTTGCTCGGACCGCCAAGACGTCATCGACGCCTTGGCACCGCTCGCGCATCAAGTCTCCTGGCTGGCCGTGTCGGCTGAGCGGGCGGTGAGCCGGGCCATGGGCGGCAGTTGCTCGATGCCGCTGGCCGCCTTTTCCACCCTCAACGGCAACACGCTGACCATCGACGCTGCCTGGGGTGACCCCGAAGGCGCACTGGAACTGGTCTGCGTGCGAATGAGCGCCGAGGTGTCCGACTTGGCCAGTGCCACCGCGCTGGGCGAGCGGGTGGCGGTCGATCTGAAGGCTGGCGTTGCGGCTTCGGGTGGCACGCTGCTGTTGCCCGCCGCACATTCGCCTGCCTGATTCATGCGCGTCATCGTGACCCGCCCCCTGCGTGAGGCGCAACGATGGGTGCAAGATTTAACCGCCTCAGGTCTTCAGGCGCAGGCCTTGCCGCTGATCAAGGTCGGGCCGGTTGACGATACGACCGCTGTGGTGCAGGCGTGGCAGCGCCTGGCTGACTATGTCGGCGTGATGTTTGTCAGTGGCAATGCTGCCGAGCATTTTTTTGCATCAAAAAAGCCTCTAGCCCCCGTATTTACTGCGCAAGCAGCTATTAAAACAAGAGCGTGGGCGACCGGCCCTGGCACCGCCCGGGCCTTGTTGCGACTGGGTGTGGCGCCTGATTTTCTGGATGCGCCATCGCCGGATGTGGCTCAGTTTGATTCCGAAGCCTTGTGGCAAGTGGTGGCGCCGCAGGTGCAACCGGGCACCCGGGTGCTGATTGTGCGCGGGGCCGACACGCTGGGCAGCGACCCCGCAGGGCAGGGCAGCGGGCGCGAGTGGTTCGCCAAACGCGTGGCACAAGCGGGCGCCCAGGTTGATTTTGTGGTGGCCTACCAGCGATGTGCGCCCGACTTCCACGCCCCCGAAGCCGCCCTGGCACAAGCAGCGGCCACGGATGGGTCGGTCTGGTTATTCAGCAGTTCAGAAGCGGTGGCCAACCTGCAGGACTTGCTGCCGGACCAAGCTTGGTCTGGCGCCCGCGCCTTGGCAACCCATCCCCGGATTGCGGCAGCCGCCCGAAAAATTGGTTTTCTTGACGTGGCCGAGTCACGCCCGACGCTGAGCGATGTGGTGGCTTCGCTGAATTCAACACTTTAGAATCATCCAATGAACTCCGACGCCAAAGCCGAATCACTTGTCCACGAAGCCGCGGATGCTGCCCTGACGGGCCCCCCAGTGACTACCCCGGAGGCGGCTCCGGTCGTTCCTGCCCAGCCAGCCACCTTGCCGCGCAAAGTGATGCTGGGCTTGGGGGCTGTGTCGCTGCTGGCCTTGCTGGTGAGTGGCTTGCTCTGGCAAAAACTCTCCACCATTCAAGAGCAACTGGCACGCCAAAGTGGCGATGCCACCGCCCAGTCAGTCGAGGCCCGTGCAACTGCCAAGCAGGCGCAAGACCTGGCCCGCGAGTCTGCCGCCCGAGTAGCCGTGTTTGACGCGCGTCTCAGCGAAGTATCCCTGCAACGGACCCAGCTTGAAGAATTGATGCAAAGCCTCTCGCGCTCCCGTGATGAAAATCTGGTGGTGGACATTGAATCCGGCATCCGTCTGGCCCAGCAGCAGGCCCAACTCACTGGCAGCGTCGAGCCCTTGCTGGCGGCGCTCAAGAGCGCGGACCAACGGGTGACTCGTGCCGCCCAGCCGCGGCTGACGCCTTTGCAGCGTGCCATTGGGCGCGATATTGACCGTATCAAATCGGCCGCCGTGATGGACACGCCGGGGCTGTTGATCAAGCTTGATGAGTTGGTGCATCAAGCGGATGAGCTGGTGCTGGTTAACGCCGTTGCCACCGCTAACGGCCTGAGTCTGGTTAAGCAGCAAACCAGCACCGCGGTGGCAACGCATTGGTGGCAACGCAGTTTGCAAGTGGTGTTTGACGAGGCCCGTAATTTGGTCCGGGTCAGCCGCATTGCCCAGCCTGAGGCAGCGCTGCTGTCCCCCGAGCAATCATTTTTCCTGCGTGAGAATCTCAAACTCAAGTTGCTGAATGCACGCCTGGGCTTGCTCGCTCGCCAATTGGAGTCGTCGCGGGCCGATTTGGCTGATGCCGGGCAGTTGATCAACAAGTATTTTGATGCGTCATCGCGCAAAACGCAGACCATGGCCACCTTGCTCCAACAGGTGCAAGCGCAGATGAAGGCCTTGCAGTTGCCGCGGGTGGATGAAACCATGGCTGCGCTGACCACCGCAGCGGCAGGACGCTAACCATGCGGGCCGCCTTGTGGTTTTTGGGTTTGTTTGGTGTTGCCGTTGCGATCGCCCTGTTTGCTGGCAATAACCAGGGCACCATCACCGTCTTCTGGCCGCCCTACCGGGTGGATCTTTCTCTCAATCTGGTGCTGCTGCTGCTGGCGCTCGTGTTTGTGACACTGCATGTGGCCTTGCGGGCCTTGTCGGCTCTGTTTGCCATGCCGGGCCATGCGCGCTCATGGCGTATTGCGCATCAGGAGCGCGCCATGCATATCGCCTTGCTCGATGCCCTGTCTCATCTCGTGGCTGGCCGATTTATCCGGGCCCGTAAAGCCGCCGAAGGGGTGTTGGCGCGGGAGACGGCCATGACCCGCAGCGGCGAGATTCTCAGCTACTCCGGTCGACTTCGCGCCTTGTCCCACCTGCTGGCGGCCGAGAGCGCCCAGTCGCTTCAAGACAAAACCGGTCGCGAAGAACATTTCCGGCTGGCGCTGGAGCAGGCCGCGCGGCATGATGCGCAGGGCGCCCGCGAAGGCGTTCAGTTGCGTGCTGCACGTTGGGCACTGGAAGACCGTGACCCACAGGCTTCTCTTGAATGGATTGATGAGATGCCTCAAGGCGCTTCCCGGCGCACCATTGCATTGCGCTTGCGCCTGAAGGCGGCAAGAATGGCACGCAAGACCCAACTGGCGCTGGAAACAGCCCGGCTGCTGGCCAAACATCGGGCTTTTTCCGAGGTGGCGGCACAGGGAATATTGCGCGGTCTGGCACTTGAGCTGGTATCAACGGCGCACGACCCGGACCAGTTGCAGACCGTCTGGCATCAACTCGACACGGCTGAGCGTCTGATGCCGGAAGTAGCCATTGAAGCCAGTAACCGGATGATTAAATTGGCGGGCGATGTTGATGTGGCGCGTCTCTGGTTATTGCCCATTTGGGAGCGCATGGTGGCTCAGCCCGGCGTTCTGACAGACGGGCAGCGCCTGCAACTCATCCGGGCGCTGGAAAGTAGTTTTTCGCTGGCGTCTGAAGCGCCTGATGCCGCTTGGTTGACCCGCATCGAGAAGGCCCAGATGGCCAATCCGGGCGATGCGGCCATGCAGTATCTTGCTGGTATCTCGTGTATGCGCCTGCAGTTGTGGGGAAAAGCGCAGCAATTGCTTAAACAGGCATTGCCGCGCTTGCAGGATGCCAGCCTGGAACGCAGCGCCTGGCAGGCACTGGCCGAAATGGCCGATCGACGGGGTGATGCGGCAGCTTCCGCACAGGCTTGGCAAAAGGCGGCAAAGTCCATCTCCAGAACGTGACTTGGTTGAATTTCAGGGCTATTATGCAAAGTCTATGAGTACCTTGATCGAACACATTTTGAAGCTGACCGACCACCGGGATCGGGATTTGCTGGAGCTCACGCTGTCCAAGGCGCTGATTGATTTGCTCCCGATTCAGCGCATCGTCATTGCCCGCGTCATGAATTTTGAGGGTGAAAAGCGATGGCTTGATGTCGCTCGCCTCGATGCCAAAGGCGGCGGCAAGGTGCTGGATCCGATGCGCGTTGACTTCAACACGTTGGCCCGTATGGACGATGCCACTGACCGATTGAAATGCTTGACTCGCCGCGAGTTGGTCGAAATTGCCTGGGCCGGAGAAGAGGGCCCACGCATCTACATGCTTCCCTTGTTTTCTGATTCGCGCAAGGACGACGAAGGCGTGATCGAGGTTCATTCAGACGCATTGCTGACAGCCGACCAGATGCTGATGATCGAACAGTTGAGGCGTATCTACCGAAATATGTACGCCTTGCTGGAATACAGCGACCGCGATGCATTGACGGGATTGCTCAATCGCAAATCACTGGATGACGCTTTTTACAGTGCCGTTCTGGAAGAGTTGGATGGGGTGACCAAGGAGGCCCCATTGGCAGGGATGCCCAAAGGCCAGGAGCAGGAGCGTCGTCACCGGGTGCCCGCTAATTACTGGCTCGGCTCGGCTATTGTTGATAACTTTGGCGCGATCGGCGACAAGCATGGTCACCTGATTGCCGAAGAAGTGCTTTTGTTGGTGGCGCGGGTGATGAACAACACGTTTCGCACCTATGACCGCATTTACCGGTTTGGCGCTGAACATTTTGGTGTCCTGATGCATTGTCCGGATGAAGCGCTGGTGCTGGCTGCTTTTGAGCGTTTTCGAGTCAATATCGAAAAGTTTAATTTTCCGCAGGTCGGGCACATCACCGTGAGCTGTGGCTACACCACTGTGACGGCTGATGATTCTCCCAGCAGTGCGCTTGAGAAAACCGAACGCGCGGTTGACTTTGCCCAACGCAGTGGCCGTAATAAAGTGTGCAGCCATCTTGGCTTGGTGCGTCGCGGTTTCTTTGGCGAAACACCCAAAGTCGGGGGCGTTGAGCTGTTCTGAGTTCAAGTTTCAAGACGAAAAAAAGGGCACTCAAAAGTGCCCTTTTTTTATGCCTGCCCGTGAGGGCAGGTGCCGTTCTTACTGAGGTGTCTCAAAAGGCAGTTTCATGTCTTTCAAGTCACGCTTGGTTTCCACCATCACCAGCGGCGCGGCATCCAAACGAGTTGCGGCTGGACGTTCACGAGGAACGTGAACTGGTTTGGGTTCGGCTGCGATTGCCGCTTGAACCGCTGCAATTTTGGCAGCGTCAGAGTTCACCCAGTTCAGTCCGGAACTTGTGGCCACCTGATTCAACTCTGCCATGGGCAGGTCAAAGGAATGAAGCTTGGGCATGCCGACGACGATGGCTGCCACAGGTGCTGGTGCAACAACAGCGGCGACGGGTGCCGGTGCGGGCGCTACAACCGGCGCTGGCGTTGGCACAACGGCCGCGGGAGCAACCACTGCTGCTACTACCGGTGCGGCAACGGAGGGCGTGACTGGCGCAACTTCGATGGGCGTTGCAACCACTTCCCGGGCAGGTGCCTCGGTCGGTGCGGCAAAGTACGAACGACGTGGCTCTTCAGCGATAGCTTCTTCCTGTGGCTGCATAGGCTGGTTGTCACGCGCAGCTTGCTCCTGACGATCACCTTGAGGCGGACGCTCACTGCGGGGACCGCGTTCACGGCCATAACGATCACGAGAACGCTTTTCGCGGGTCTCGGAACCTTCTTGGCGTACAGCTTGCTCTTCACCATTGTTGCCACGTTCCTGAGTGACGTTAGCTTCAGCGGTGTCCATAGTGCCGGCACGCGCTACTTCTTCACGAGGTGCGTCAGGGCGTGCATTTTCATCAGGGCGACGATTGCGGTCAGGGCGACGCTCATTACGACCGTCGGCACGGGGCTCGCCACGCTCAGCGGGCGCACCTTGCTCGGCGTTGTCGGGACGCTCATTGCGACCGCGGTTGTTGCGTTCACCGCGACTACCACGTTCTGCATTGCGAGGACCGCGGTCTTGACCTTGGCCTTGGTCGTTGCGTGGCGCTTCCTGGCCGGCACCGTTCTGCGGTGTCTGTGCCATGTTGGCGCTGGCGTCCGCTAGCATGGGTTTGCCTTCAGCGTCAAAGCGTTCGCGTTGACCTTGTGCAGGACGGTCGCCACGACCGCCTCTTCCGCCACGACCACCACGGCCGCCACGGCCATCTTCGCGACCTTCTTCACGACCTTCAGGGCGTGGACCCCGTCCACCGCGACCATCGCCACGGCCTTCAGGGCGACCATCGCCGCGAGGTTCATTGCGACGGGCGCCATCACGGCCGCCACGGCCTTCGCGTGCAGCGTCTTTGTTGACTTCTGCTGCGGGTTTGGCGGGTGCCACAGGTGCCGCTGCAGGCGCGGGAGCAAACAGGTTTTTGATCCAGCCAAAGAAACCCTGGTCGGCTGGCGCAGGGGCTGCAACTGGCGCCTTGGGCGCCACGGCGGCCGGTTTGGCATGCTCTGGTTTTGGCACTGCCACAGGTGCTGGCGCATCAGGCAACACACCCTTGATGATCGGGGTCTGCTTGTTGGTGGGCTCTTGTGAGCGACGTGTCACGGCCGTCGGGTCTTCCATTTCTTCAGCCATTTTGTAGCTGGCTTCAATGTTGTCCAGACGCGGGTCGTCGTGTTTCAGGCGCTCCAGTTTGTAGTTGGGCGTTTCCAGCGTCTTATTGGGCACCATCAGCACGTTGATGCGCTGCTTGAGTTCGATTTTGGCGATCTCGGTGCGTTTTTCGTTCAACAAGAACGAGGCCACCTCAACTGGCACCTGGCACAGCACGGAGGCCGTGTTGTCCTTGAGCGACTCTTCCTGGATGATTCGCAGAATCTGCAAAGCACTGGATTCAGTGTCACGGATATGGCCAGAGCCACCGCAACGCGGGCAAGGGATAGAAGCACCTTCGGAGAGGGCCGGGCGCAGGCGCTGGCGGCTCATTTCCATCAGACCAAACTTGCTGATGGTGCCGAACTGCACGCGGGCACGGTCCTGGCGCAGCGCATCGCGCAGGCGGTTTTCAACATCGCGGCGGTTGCGGCTTTCTTCCATGTCGATAAAGTCGATCACGATCAGGCCACCCAAATCGCGCAAACGCATCTGGCGCGCCACTTCGTCAGCGGCTTCCAGGTTGGTGCGGGTCGCGGTTTCTTCGATGTCGCTGCCTTTGATGGCGCGGGCCGAATTGACGTCGACTGAAACGAGGGCTTCAGTGTGGTCAATCACGATCGCGCCACCGCTGGGCAATTGCACCGTGCGGGCGTAGGCGGATTCGATCTGGTGCTCGATCTGGAAGCGGCTGAAAAGCGGCGCGTCGTCGCGGTAGCGCTTGACGCGTGCTGCGTGCTCCGGCATGACGTGGGCCATGAACTGCTGCGCTTGTTCGTACACGTCGTCGGTGTCGATCAGGATGTCGCCGATGTCGTTGTTGAAGTAATCACGGATGGCGCGAATCACCAGCGACGATTCCTGGTAAATCAGGTAAGCGCCTTTGCCGCCTTTGGCTGCGCCGTCAATGGCGGTCCAGAGCTTGAGCAGGTAGTTCAAGTCCCATTGCAATTCAGGCGCGCTGCGGCCAATGCCGGCGGTGCGGGCAATGATGCTCATGCCGTTGGGGTATTCGAGTTGCTCCAGCGCTTCTTTGAGGTCGGCGCGGTCTTCGCCTTCAATGCGGCGCGACACACCACCGCCACGCGGGTTGTTGGGCATCAGGACCACATAGCGGCCGGCCAGCGACACAAACGTGGTCAGGGCAGCGCCCTTGTTGCCGCGTTCTTCTTTTTCGACCTGAACCAGCAGTTCCTGGCCTTCGCGAATGGCGTCCTGGATGCGGGCTTGGCCCACCGCCACGCCTTGCTGGAAGTACTGGCGAGAGATTTCCTTGAACGGCAAAAAGCCGTGGCGGTCTTCGCCGTAGTCGACAAAGCAGGCTTCCAACGACGGCTCGACGCGGGTGACGACGGCCTTGTAGATGTTGCCCTTGCGCTGTTCGCGCCCTTCAATTTCAATTTCGTAGTCGAGGAGTTTTTGTCCGTCGACGATGGCCAAGCGGCGTTCTTCAGCCTGAGTGGCGTTAATCAGCATCCGTTTCATGGGTAGCATTCCTTCAATTCAAATAACAAACATGCTCTTGACGAGCTTTTGATACCAGAACTGACGCTATGAATTGAGGAGGAATTGCCGGAGAACCTGGACTTTATAGGACGAGTCTGGGCGTTGGCGCGTGGAGGGATGCGAGAGGCTTGGGTTGTGGAATTGCTATTGATTTAATAGCTGGTAGCGCCCGTTTGACGGGGGCTGATGGCCGATCCATGCCGAAAAACGGTGCGAAAACGCACCGTTGGCAAATTTGAATCAGGCTCATTAACACAAACATCTCGCTTCATTCCGTTCACAGACAACTTGTCTGTGAACTTTGGGTATTCCGTATCAGTAGTTCAAGGCGTCGTTTTGACCGTTCGTTTTGCACGCCACCGAAGCATCTGGCTGGCGGTTTGCGCACATTAACAATTGGCGGTATCGACTTACTAGAGGGGCTGATGATGGTGGGTGAACTAAAATTCACCGATTGGCAGTTAAATTGTCGTTAAATCAACCACTTACAGCACATCGCTAGTGAAACACATTATAGGGGTCAATCCCTTGCCCCCATTGCCCCTGTTGCCACAAGTCAAAACGGTTCTTGTCGATGAAGATTCTGCCGGCCAGCGGCTTGATAACTTCTTGATGCGCCACCTCAAAGGCGTCCCCAAAACCCATGTGTACCGCATCATCCGCAGTGGGGAAGTTCGCGTCAACAAAGGCCGCGCCTCCGCTGATTCTCGTGTGGCCGCTGGCGATCTGGTCCGCCTGCCACCAGTCAGAATATCCGAGCGGGTCGCTGAAAAAGCCGAGGCCATGGCGCAGTCCATCACCCGAGATGCCCCGGCCCGGGATTTCCCGATTTTGTTTGAAGACGAGCATTTGATCGCCATCGACAAGCCCTCGGGCGTGGCGGTGCATGGCGGCTCGGGCGTGAGTTTTGGGGTGATCGAGCAGTTGCGCATGGCCCGCCCGCAAGCCAAATTCCTGGAATTGGTGCACCGGTTGGACCGTGATACCAGCGGTATTTTGCTGATCGCCAAAAAGCGAAGCGCCTTGACAAATCTTCAAGACCAGTTTCGTGAGCGCGAAACCGGCAAGACGTATTTGGCGCTGGTCTCAGGGCGTTGGCCCGCCAATAAAAAAGTGCTCGACAAGCCGCTGCACAAATACCTGCTGACCAATAAAGATGGCTCTGAAGGTGAGCGGCGCGTCAAAGTGGTGGCCAAAGATGACCCCAACGGCATGCCCTCGGTCACGCTGGTCAAGGTCCGCAACACCACGTCGAGCAGTTTTACCTTGCTTGAAGTCACCATCAAGACCGGGCGCACGCACCAGATTCGCGTGCACCTCGCCAGCGAAGGCTTTCCGATCGTGGGCGATGATAAATATGGCGACTTTGACCTCAACAAGACCCTGTTGCGGGCCGGGAAATTACCCGCCCTGAAACGCATGTTTCTGCATGCCTGGCGCTTGCAGTTCAACCACCCCGTCACCGGCGAGCGGGTTGAACTGATGGCTCATTTACCCTCTGAACTCGAAACTTTTTCTACCCATGTCGCACCCACATTCCCTTGAGACGACTCGCCTTCGACAGTTTGATTTGATCGCGTTTGATTGGGACGGCACGCTTTTTGACTCCACCGCCATCATCACGCGCTGCATTCAGAATGCAGTTTGCGATGTCGGCGGTGCCCGACCGAGTGACAAAGATGCGGCTTATGTGATTGGCATGGGCCTGATGCAGGCGCTGGCGCATGCGGCGCCCGATGTACCTGAGCACAAATACCCCGAGCTGGGCGCCCGCTATCGGCACCATTACACGGCGCATCAAGACGACATCAGCCTGTTTGACGGTGTTTTGGGTATGCTGGCTGATTTGAAATCACGCCAGTTCTGCCTGACGGTGGCCACCGGCAAGAGTCGGCACGGTTTGGACGAAACCTTGAAGGCGGTCGAACTCAAAGGCATGTTCAACGGCTCGCGCACCGCAGACGAGACCGCAGGCAAGCCGCATCCCCGAATGTTGCATGAGTTGATGCAAGAGTTTGGGGTGACGCCTGCGCGCACGCTCATGATCGGCGACACCACCCATGATCTGCAGATGGCCCTGAATGCCGGTTGCCCCAGTGTGGGCGTCAGCTACGGCGCCCACGCGCCCGACGCGTTCACGGCCCTGAACCCGCGCTATGTGGCCCATTCCGTGGGTGAACTGCACGCGTGGCTTCTTGCCAACGCCTGAAAATCATTAGCCCCCACATGACGCTGCTGATCCCACTGTGCAACTCGGCTGACTTGGTCAATAGCAGTGACGCGGTCCCCTTTGATGTGGTGTATGGCTCGCAAACTTGCACGGCGTTTGCCATTCGCTACCAGGGCCTGGTACATGCCTATTTGAACCGTTGCGCCCATGTGCCGATGGAGATGGATTACCAGCCCAACCGTTTTTTTGACAGTACCGGTCATTGGTTGATGTGTGCCACGCACGGCGCCATGTACCAACCCCAGACCGGTGCTTGCCGCGGCGGACCGTGTCGTGGTGGCCTCATCAAGATTGACGCGTCTGAGTCTGACGGCGTCGTGCACTGGCATACTGCCCACAACCTGAAACCCCTAGAGTTTTAAATGACCGACCCCCTTATCCCCGAACAAGACAAACCAGCCGCTGAGCCAGGATTTACATCAAATCAGGCTGCAGCTCCCGTCGATCCTGCGCAAGGTGCTTCTAAAAAAGGAGCAAAAGAGGGCTTGGCCGATGCGCCGGGCTGGGAGCGCGCCACGCTTGAGAAACTGGTTTTTGCCTCCCTGACCGAGCAGCGCCTGTCACGCCGCTGGCGCAATTTTGTGCGCCTGGCTTGGCTGGCGTTTTTCGTTATTTTGGCCTGGGTCGTCATCAGCCAGAATGGTCCGTCCAAGGATGCTTCGACGCCGCACACGGCCGTGGTCGAGATCAAGGGTGAAATTGCCTCTGGCGCTGACGCCAGTGCCGAGTTGATCGTCTCCGCCTTGCGCGGTGCTTTTGAAGACGAGGGCGCGCAAGCGGTGGTGCTGCTCATCAACTCACCCGGCGGTAGCCCGGTGCAGGCCGGCATCATCAACGATGAGATCAAGCGCCTCAAAGCCAAGCACAAGAAGCCGGTGTACGCCGTGGTGGAAGAATCCTGCGCTTCCGCGGCTTATTACATTGCGGTGGCCGCCGACAAGATTTTTGTCGACAAGGCCAGTATTGTGGGCAGCATCGGCGTGCTGATGGATGGGTTTGGTTTCACGGGCCTGATGGACAAACTGGGTGTGGAGCGTCGCCTCATGACCGCCGGTGAGAACAAAGGTTTTCTTGATCCGTTCAGCCCTCAAACTGAAAAGCAGCGTGCTTTCGCCCAAACCATGCTGGACCAGATTCACAAACAGTTCATCGACGTGGTCAAGTCGGGTCGCGGTGCGCGTCTGAAAGAGACCCCTGAGACCTTCAGTGGCTTGTTCTGGAGTGGTCAGCAGGCAATTGAACTCGGTCTGGCCGATCAGTTGGGGAGCCTCGACTTCGTGGCGCGTGAAATCGTCAAGGCAGAAGAAATCATTGATTACACGCGCCGCGAAAATGTGGCCGAGCGTCTGGTCAAACGTTTTGGCGCCTCCATCGGCGAAGGCTCAGTGCGCACCCTCAAATCGCTGCCAACGGTACGCTGATTTAACTCACCGACCCAAGGCAAATACCACGGGTGTTGAATTGTTCAGCGGTGATTTCTTTTGCCGCCAGTTTTTCACGGTGTCGCTCACGCAGGTGCCCGTGCTGAGGGTCAATCCACTGCTGGTGGCCAGTCGGGTGTTGTGCTGCAAGGTCTGCAACAACGCCTGCAGCATGGCGGCATTTCGGTAGGGCGTCTCAATAAATAACTGGGTTTGCCCGGTTTTCAGTGCCAGTGACTCCAGTTCCTTAAGCCGATGGGTGCGCTCTGAGGCATCTTGCGGCAGGTAGCCGACAAACGCAAAATTCTGGCCATTAAGCCCGCTCGCGGCCAATGCCAGTAAAATTGACACCGGTCCGGTTAGCGGGATCACTTCAATGCCCAGATCGTGCGCAGCGCGCACCACCGAGGAGCCTGGGTCGGCCACCGCTGGCATCCCGGCTTCGCTGACCAATCCGACGTCGTGACCTTCCAGCGCTGGGGCTAGTAAGTGACGCGCATCAAAATTGCCCGTGTGATCGCCTTTTTTATGTACTTCACGGGGTAATTCCTGAATGTGCAGTGCTTGAATGGGCGCGCTCAAAGGCGTAATTTCATGCACCCGTTTCAGGTAAGCGCGGGCTGATTTGGCGTTTTCACAAACCCAATATTGCAGTTTGGCCGCGACGGTGAGGGTACCCATCGGCATGGAGTTTTGCAGGTTCGATTCGCTGTCGCAGCCAAAATCGAGCGGCGCGGGTACCAGAAAGAGCTTGCCCTTGCTTGGGGTTGTGTGGGTCATGGTCATATCAGTTTGATGCCCGCCGCTTGAATCATGCGGCAGGTTCGTATCAGGGGCAGGCCGACCAAGGCGGTCGGGTCGTCGTTGTCAATCGATTCCAGCAAGGCGATGCCCAAGCCTTCGCTTTTGGCGCTGCCAGCGCAGTCGTAAGGCGTTTCGGCCAGCAAGTAGGCTTCGATTTCGGCGTCAGTGAGGTCTCTGAACTTGACTTTGACCTGCGCCAAATCCATTTGGGCGAACTTGGCGTCCTGACAAACCACCGCTACTGCAGTTTGAAAAATAACGGTTTTGCCACGCATTTGCTGTAATTGTGCGACGGCACGTGCGTGGTTGCCGGGCTTGCCAAGTGCCAGACCGTCAAGGTCCGCCACCTGGTCGGAGCCGATTACGACGCAGTCCGGAAATTGCGCTCCCACCGCGCGGGCCTTGGCCATGGCCAGTCGGCAGGCCAGTTGTTTGGGGGTTTCCGAGGCTTGGGGCGTTTCATCCACGTCGGGTGCGGCCACCTCAAACGGGAGGCGAAGGCGTTCCAGTAATTCACGGCGGTAGGGCGAGGTGGAGCCCAGGATGAGTTTGCGTTGGTTAAATTCTGACATGGCGTGATTCTCTTACACTGCGTGCATGAAACAAGAGTCACCCCCCACCCATCTGGACGTCAAGGCGTTTGCGCACGCTGCGAGCGACATCGCAGGCCATGATTTGCTATCTAAATACGAGCGCCTCATGCTTGAGACGCAAGGCCTTGGTGCCGATTTAACCCTTAACTGGTCAGCTCGTGGAGAGTTGCTTGCCGATGAGGCAGGGGTCGATCAGGTCTGGCTTCACTTGACGTCGGAGGTCAGTTTGCCCATGACGTGCCAGCGCTGTCTCGGGCCAGCGACTATTCCCGTGGCCGTCAAGCAGTCATTCCGGTTTGTGGGCAGTGAAGAGGCCGCCGAAGAGCAGGACGAAGAATCTGAGGAAGATGTGTTGGTCCTGAGCAAGGACTTCAATCTGGCAGATTTGATTGAAGACGAAATATTGATGGCACTGCCGGTCGTGCCGCGCCACGAGGTGTGCCCGATTGAGCTCAAACTGACGGTGGAAGACCCGGGTTTTGCAACGGCATCGGCTGAGAAACGCAATCCATTTGCCGTTCTGGCCAAGTTGCAGGGCGATGAGTCAGCTTGATGTTTGGTGGTGCGCTATAATTTGAGGCTTCGCGTGAATTAATCAAACACGTGTTTCACTAACCCAGATGTTGCGATTGTCGCAACATACACGTCAAGGATCAGATCATGGCTGTCCAACAGAACAAGAAGTCACCTTCAAAGCGCGGTATGCACCGTTCACACAATGCCTTGGTCGTGCCAGGTATTGCAGTCGAAACCACCACAGGTGAAACCCACCTGCGCCACCACATCAGCCCTAATGGCTTTTACCGTGGTCGCCAAGTGCTCAAGAACAAGTCAGAAGCCTGATAGTTCTTATCAAGTCAAAGCCCGAGGCTGCTAATTTAGTGGCCTCGGGCTTTTGCATTTATGCGTCCCTCGTCTGGATGCCAATTGTTTTGGTGCACTAGTTTCCCATGATCACTATCTCTGTCGACTGTATGGGGGGCGATCATGGTCCGATCGTCACGCTGCCTGCTTGCAAACGTTTTCTCGATCGCCACCCCGATGCACAGTTGCTCTTGGTTGGTTTGCCTGAAAGCCTGGGTGCTTTCTCGCACGCACGGGCCAAATTCATTGCCGCAAGTGAAGTCGTCGGCATGGACGATCCGCTGGAAATGGCGCTTCGGCGTAAAAAAGACTCTTCCATGCGCGTGGCCATTCAGCAGGTCAAGAATGGCGCTGCCCAAGCGGCCGTTTCAGCGGGGAATACGGCGGCCTTGATGGCGATTTCACGCTATTTGCTCAAAACCCTGGATGGCATTGACCGTCCCGCCATTGCCGGGCAAATCCCCAATGCCAAAGGCCAAGCCACCACCGTGCTGGACATGGGTGCCAATGTCGATTGTTCGGCCGAGCATTTGCTGCAATTTGCGATCATGGGTTCTGCTTTGGTATCGGTATTGAGCGGAAATGAAAATCCAACCGTAGGATTGCTCAATATTGGTGAGGAAGCCATTAAAGGCAACGAAGTGATTAAAAAAGCGGGCGAATTGCTTCGTACTGCTGCTAAAGCGGGTGATATTAATTTTTACGGCAATGTTGAAGGTAATGATATTTTCAAGGGCACGGCCGACATCGTGGTGTGCGACGGCTTCGTTGGCAATGTGGCCTTGAAAGCCAGCGAAGGGCTGGCGACCATGATCGTGAACTTTCTGCGGGTTGAGTTTTCGCGCAACATTTTGACGAAAATGGCTGCTATTGCTGCTTACCCCATTATTTCTGCGCTCAAAAAGCGCATGGATCATCGTCGTTACAACGGCGGTGCTTTGCTCGGACTGCGCGGCCTGGTGTTTAAAAGCCATGGTTCTGCCGATGAAATGGCATTCGAGTTTGCATTAACCCGGGCGTATGATGCAGCCCGAAACAACTTGCTTGACCGTGTTCAAGCCCGGATCGCACATGTGGCGCCTCTCTTGGGTGCTGCAGTGTCCTCTGTGCCTGCCGATGCGCTTGCTCACGCCTAATCATGACTATATATTCACGCATTACCGGTACTGGCAGTTACCTGCCACCCCGCCGACTGAGCAACGCCGATCTGGTGGCAGAACTTGCCGCCAACAACGTTGAGACCACCGACGACTGGATTGTTGAGCGCACGGGCATTCAAGCACGGCACTTTGCTGCGCCTGATGTCTGTAGCAGCGATCTCGGTTTGGAGGCTGCGCGCCGGGCCTTGGACGCCGCTGGCGTTCAGGCGTGTGATATTGATTTGCTCATTGTCGCCACGTCCACCCCCGACATGGTGTTCCCCTCGACGGCCTGTATTTTGCAAAACAAACTGGGTGCCAATGGTTGCGCTGCGTTTGACGTGCAAGCGGTTTGCAGCGGCTTTATTTATGCCCTCACCATTGCCGACGCGATGATCAAGACCGGCGCTGCCAAAAAAGCGCTGGTGATTGGCGCCGAAGTTTTCTCGCGCATTCTCGATTTCAACGACCGCACCACGTGCGTGCTGTTCGGCGACGGCGCGGGCGCGGTGGTGCTCGAAGCGTCCGACACCCCCGGCATTCTCGCCAGTGATTTGCATGCTGACGGCAAACACGTCGGCATTCTTTGTGTGCCGGGCCATGTGTCAGGCGGCAATATCCTGGGTGAACCCTTGCTCAAGATGGATGGCCAGGCGGTGTTCAAACTGGCTGTGGGCTTGCTCGACGAAGCGGCGCGCAACGTGTTGGCCAAAGCCGGCAAAGTGGCGGCTGACATTGATTGGCTGGTGCCGCACCAGGCCAATATCCGCATCATGCAAAGCACCGCCCGCAAGCTCAAGATGCCGATGGATAAAGTGATTGTCACGGTCGATCAGCATGGCAACACTTCGGCAGCGTCCATTCCTCTGGCGCTGGACTCAGCCGTGCGTGCCGGCACCGTCAAACCCGGTGAGTTGCTCCTGCTTGAAGGCGTTGGCGGCGGCTTTACCTGGGGTGCAGTGCTACTGCAACTATAGCTAGCCACGATTGCTGCACGGGGGCTAGAGCCTGATTTAACCCTTAAATTAATAAAAATACCATGAAACCTTTTGCATTCATATTTCCAGGTCAGGGCTCGCAATCTGTGGGCATGCTGGACGCCTGGGGCGATCATCCCGTGGTGCTCGAAACGCTCAAGGAAGCCTCTGACGCATTGGGCGAAGATGTTGCCAAACTGATCAAGGAAGGCCCCAAAGAAGTCCTCTCCCTGACGACCAATACCCAGCCCGTGATGCTGGTTTCGGCCGTGGCAGCGTACCGGGTCTGGATGTCTGAGACCGGTATGGCTCCCTCTGCCGTAGCGGGGCATTCGCTGGGTGAGTACTCGGCCTTGGTAGCGGCCGGTGTCTTGACGCTTGCGCAAGCTACGCCTTTGGTTCGTTTCAGGGCGCAGGCGATGCAAGAAGCGGTGCCGGTCGGCGTGGGCGCCATGGCGGCCATTTTGGGCATGACGGCGGCCAATGTCATTGCCGGTTGTGCCGAGGTCACACAAGGGTTTGGCCCTGATTCACTTGAAATCGTCGAAGCCGTCAATTTCAACGACCCGGCGCAAACGGTCATTGCCGGCAGCAAGGCGGCGGTAGAAAAAGCCTGCGAAGTGCTCAAGGCCAATGGCGCCAAGCGCGCCTTGTCACTTCCAGTCTCAGCCCCCTTTCATTCAAGTTTGATGAAACCCGCTGCTGAACGCCTCAAGGAAAAACTGGAATCCATCGAATTTCAGTCGCCCCAAATTGCCTTGATCAACAACATTGATGTGGCCGTTGAAGTCGATGCCGATCGGATTCGTGACGCGCTGTACCGCCAAGCCTTCGGGCCTGTGCGCTGGGTGGAATGTGTACAAGCGATCAAGGCACGTGGTTTGACGAACCTCGTCGAGTGCGGTCCTGGCAAGGTACTGGCGGGCATGGTCAAGCGCATTGATGCGGAATTGACCGGCATGGCGCTGTTGGATCCGGCCACTTTGGCCGATGTAAAAACTAATCTTTTGGGTGAAGTTAATGAGTGATGTTGTATTTGAAGGTCAAGTTGCCCTCGTAACCGGTGCTTCGCGGGGCATTGGTGCTGCCATTGCCCTTGAGTTGGCACAGCGTGGACTGAAGGTCATTGGCACTGCCACCACCGACGAGGGTGCCGCCAAAATCACGCAAACCCTGTCCGCCTACCCCGGTTGTAGCGGCAAGAACCTGAATGTCACCGATGCCCAGGCCGCAGAAGCCCTGATTGCTGACATTGTCAAAGAACACGGCGGCTTGCAGGTTTTGGTCAACAATGCCGGCATTACGCGTGACAACCTCGCTATGCGCATGAAAGACGACGAGTGGGACGCCGTGATCGACACCAACCTGAAGGCTGTTTTTCGCATGAGTCGCGCGGTGATGCGCACCATGATGAAGCAGCGCTACGGCCGCATCATCAGCATCACCTCTGTGGTGGGCGCCTCCGGCAACCCTGGGCAAGCCAATTACGCGGCAGCAAAAGCCGGTGTGTCGGGCATGACCCGTGCCTTGGCGCGTGAACTGGGCTCGCGCAACATCACGGTCAATTGTGTGGCGCCAGGTTTTATCAATACCGATATGACCGCCAGCCTGCCAGAAGAGCAACATAAAGCACTGTTAAGCCAAATTCCGCTGGGGCAGTTGGGTCAGCCCTTAGACATCGCGCATGCGGTGGCTTACCTGGCCTCGCCGCAAGCGTCGTATGTGACGGGGCAAGAATTGCACGTCAATGGCGGCATGTTCATGGCTTAGTCAGCCATTGGTTATGTAGTTGCCGTACCATGCTGCAACTTAAGCCAAGTAAAAGATTTTTGAAATAAGCCGATTTATCCGCTCGGCAGCCGGATTGGGGAATTGTCCTTAAGCCCGGCTAGAATTGCGGATTAATTTACTACCCTTAGAGGGAATCCATGAGCGATATCGAAGCACGCGTCAAAAAAATCATTGCCGAACAACTTGGCGTAGAAGAGTCACAAGTCACCAACGAAAAAGCCTTCGTGGCCGATCTGGGTGCCGATTCTCTCGACACCGTTGAATTGGTCATGGCCCTGGAAGATGAGTTTGGAATTGAAATTCCTGACGAAGATGCTGAAAAAATCACAACTGTGCAAGCTGCAGTTGACTACGCCAATACGCACAAAAAAGCGTAAATATAGGGTGTGTGACGCGCAAGGCGTCCACATGCTAATGGTGGCAGACGGTGCCGGACTGCGCTGACACATAGCGCAGGTTCTCAATCCTGTTTCATGCCGCTCCAGGCGGCTTTCTTTAGATTAACTACTGATTGCAAATATCTATGTCCCGTCGTCGCGTTGTCGTAACTGGTTTAGGTTGTGTCAGTCCCGTGGGCAACACGGTGGCTGACGCCTGGACCAATATTCTTGCCGGTAAATCCGGTATTGACCTGATCACCAAGTTCGATGCTTCCAGTTTCTCCTGCAAAATTGCGGGCGAAATCAAGGGCTTCGATCTCGGGGCCTACATCGGCCCCAAAGAAGCGCGGACGATGGACGCGTTTATCCATTTCGGCATTGCTGCTGCCCACCAGGCGGTGGTCGATTCGGGCTTGCCCACACTCGATGCGCTTGATGATGACCTGGCCACCCGCATTGGTTGCCTGATCGGCTCTGGCATTGGCGGTTTGCCCATGATCGAAGACATGCACACCGAGTACACCAACCGCGGTGCCCGTCGAATTTCTCCCTTCTTCGTACCGTCCACGATCGTCAACATGATTGCGGGCCACGTCGCCATCCGTTTTGGCTTTAAAGGCCCGAACATGGCCATCGTTTCAGCGTGCACCACGGGCCTTCACTGCATTGGTGAAGCCGGTCGCATGATTGAATACGGTGATGCCGATGTGATGATTGCCGGTGGCTCGGAAGCCACGGTGTCCCCTTTGGGTATTGGTGGCTTCGCCGCTATGCGGGCACTCAGCACGCGCAACGACGATCCTCAAACAGCTTCTCGTCCTTGGGACAAAGACCGTGACGGTTTTGTCTTGGGCGAAGGCGCTGGCGTGATGGTGCTTGAAGAGTACGAGCACGCCAAGGCCCGTGGCGCCAAGATTTACGCCGAACTGGCGGGTTTTGGCATGAGCGCCGATGCCGGTCACATGACCGCGCCCAATATGGACGGCCCACGCCGCGCCATGGTCAGTGCCATGCGCAACGCCGGTGTCAATGCCGATCAAATTGATTACCTCAACGCCCACGGCACTTCTACACCGCTGGGTGACCTGAACGAAACCAACGCCATCAAGGCCGCCTTGGGTGATTCAGCCAAAAAGACGGTGGTCAACTCCACCAAGTCCATGACCGGGCATTTGCTTGGTGGCGCAGGCGGTATTGAGTCGGTGTTCACGGTGTTGGCCTTGCACAACCAGGTCAGCCCGCCCACCATCAATATCTTTAATCAGGACCCCGAGTGCGATCTGGACTACTGCGCCAACACGGCGCGTGACATGAAGATTGACGTGGCCCTGAAAAACAACTTTGGCTTTGGTGGCACCAACGGCTCGCTGGTTTTCAAACGCGCGCCGTAATTCGTCACCTTTTCTCTGACCAAGACAATCACAAGCTGATTGAGTCCACATGCACAGCGCCCCAGCGGTAAGTTTTCCGGTGGGGCGTTCTCGTTTTCAGGGTGGGGTCATCTTGGTTGTCTTTTTGGGGTGCAGTGCGATTGCCCTGGTTTGGCATGGGCAAACAGATTTGGCTATTTGGCGACAAGGATTATTTCTTGTGTGTTCATTGGTTACTTGTGCAATAGCTGCTGTGATGTGGCGTCGTTCACCTCAGGGAAGTCTACGTTGGGATGGCCAGGACTGGAGTTGGACTGAAAAGAACGAATCACAGAGTGGCCGATTAAGCGTTCATCTTGATTTCCAGTTTTTTCTACTCGTAAGCCTGCGTACTGAGCGTGGTGTGCGTTTGTGGTTGTGGCCAGAGCGCCAAGCGATGGCCCTGCGTTGGCATGATTTAAGGCGCGCAGTTTTCTCTCGCACCCGTGTCGGCCCAAACCAGGATCTCGTTGCTGATGCGCCATCGCAGCAGGGCAATCCGTGAGCGATACAACACCCCCCACGGCGCACCCCAACCCGCCAGACCGTATTGACAGCGATACCTTGCTGGTTGAGCGTGCAGTGGCAGGCGATCAGGGCGCTTTTGAGTTGCTTGTCATCAAGTACCAGCGCCGGATTCAACGCCTGATTGGTCGTATGGTGCGTGATGTTGACTTGGTGGAAGACATCGCCCAGGAGACATTTATTCGCGCTTACCGGGCGCTGCACCAGTTTCGTGGCGATGCCCAGTTTTATACCTGGCTCTACCGGATTTCCGTCAATACAGCCAAAAAATTCTTGCTCGAACTCAAACGTGATCCCACCGTGTCCGAGAACGCTTTTAAATCAGATAGCGAAGATGATGAAACTTCCTGGTCTGGAATTGAATCAATAACGGACGAAACGCCGGAGTCGGTATTGGCAGCCAAGGAAATTGCGATTGCCGTGAACACGGCCATGGACGCATTGCCAGAAGATCTGAGACAGGCATTGGTCCTGCGAGAAATTGAAGGTTTAACGTATGAGGATATTTCTGAGTTGATGAATTGCCCGATTGGCACTGTTCGATCCCGAATTTTTCGGGCGCGTGAGGACATATCCGCCAAAGTTAAACCGATGCTTGAAAAGCAAACCACTAAACGCTGGTGAGATAGGAAATGATGAAGCAATTCACTGAAACAAACCGCGAAAAAGTATCGGCGTTGACCGATGGTGAGTTGCGCGGTGATGAGTTTGCACAAACGCTTGATGGCATGGGTCAGTCTGAAGAGGCGCGCCAAACGTGGCATACCTACCACTTGGTGGGCGATGTGCTGCGTGCCGGTCAGGCCGTTGACAGCTCGAAGGATGCCGCTTTTATGACCCGGTTCAAGCAGAGTCTGAGTCACGAAGCAATCGTTAAACCAGCGATGAATGCTGCCTATTTAATAGCTGATGACGCAAATAACACGGGCGCTAGAAGCCAATTTGATTCAAAAAATGAAAGCGCCAACCAAAGCAACTTTCGTTGGAAACTGCTGGCTGGCGTGGCATCGCTGGCCACTGTGACTGTGATGGCATGGCAGGCGATGACAGGTCTGACGGATCAGGGGGGGGCGCCACAACTCGCCAGGGAGTCGACCGGACAACCTGCATTGACGCTGACCCAAGTCGCAACGGGAGACACGGCGGTCATGATTCGTGATCCGCAACTGGATGCGTTGATGGCAGCGCATCGTCAGTTTGGCGGTACATCCGCGTTGCAGATGCCTGCGGGTTTTCTGAGAAACGCCACGTTTGAAGGAGCCGCCCGTTGAACTGGCTGCTTTTCACCAGGAAGGCGCGAATGGGCGGCATCGGACGCAAGGCGATTTTTTTCTTCATCATGGGTAGCCTTGCCATGATGTTCAGCACGCTTGTTAGGGCCCAAAACAAGCCGGCCTTGGCGCAATCGCTGGCCGTTGACAATAAGGCCGCAGACCGGAACGTCAATGAGTGGTTAATGCGTATGCACGATGCGTCACGTCGAAGGGCTTATGTCGGTACTTTCGTCGTGACCACGGCCAGCACTTTGTCAAGCGCCCGGATCTGGCATGTATGCAACGGTGATCTGCAAATGGAGCGGGTTGAATCCCTCACGGGTGCACACCGATCGACCTTTCGACGCAATGACCAGGTCCTGACGTTCCTGCCTGAAAGTCGGGTGGTGCTCTCGGAAAAACGCGAGTCTCTTGGGCTCTTTCCTGATTTATTAAAGTCAAACGATTCGTCTATCGCCCAGTACTACCGCGTCAAAGTCCTTGAGGGGGAGCGAATCGCTGGTTTTGAGGCTGATGTGGTTCAACTGCTGCCGGTAGATGCTTTGCGGTTTGGTTACCGGGTCTGGATTGA
>NZ_JBAWYV010000040.1:0-26584 GCF_037143375.1 Rhodoferax sp.
GTTGCTGCTCTGAGGGCTGGGCGGGGGATGTCGTTTTTTTCATGGCTTTGACCTTGAACCTTTTTTAAAAAAATTACTGAGAAGTGATCAGAGCGAAATGCCGCCCGAAACTTCAATCACTTCGCCATTGATGTAGCTGGCTTCGTCGCTGGCGAGGAAAGCATACAAATTGGCGATTTCTTCTGGCTTGCCCAGACGGCGCATGTGCACTTTGGCGCTCAAATCGGCCAGCACTTTCTCAGGCATGGCAGCCACCATCGGGGTGGTGATGAAACCAGGAGCGACAGCATTGACGCGCACGCCTTTAGGACCGAGTTCACGGCTCCAGGTCTTGGTGAAACCGATCACGCCGAACTTGGTGGCCGCGTAGTTGGTCTGACCGAAGTTACCGTAGAGGCCGACGATGGAACTGGCATTCAGAATCACGCCACTGCCTTGAGCGACCATGATGTCAGCAATTGCTTGTGAGCAATGAAACACACCACGCAGGTTGACGTCGATCACGCGGTCAAACTGTTCGATCGTCATTTTTTTCAAACTCGAATCCTGGGTGATACCGGCGTTGTTCACCAACACGTCAATGCGGCCATATTTGGCTTTAACACTGGCGACCACGGCATCCACCACAGGGCGCTGGGTCACGTCCATCACAAAACCTTCGGCGGTAGCGCCCAAAGCCTGGCACTGGGCCACAGCTTCGTCCACACCCGCTTGCTTGACGTCACAAACGATAACGGTGGCGCCTTCGGCGGCAAATTTAAGGGCTGTGGCCAAGCCAATACCTTGAGCAGAACCGGTAATGATGCAAATTTTATTGAGCAAGCGAGGAGTAGTCATGGTCTATTTCTAGTGAGGTTAATAAAAAACTTAGTCAGCTTAAAGTTCTCAAAAGTCATCACGATGAAACCAGGTCTCACCGAAACAAATTTTTTGACGCAATTCAAGCACTTCAATTTACAAGCATGGAACAACAATACTTTTCCAACGTAGCTTGCGAACCGCATCAATGAAAAGGGCTTGACCCCATTAAAAATGGGAAGAACCGTAAAAATGATGCGTTGCATTCAGTGTTGGAACCACTAACCACGTGTCAATGGCACAGTAAAGCGGTTACTGAACTTAAACTTGACCTTTTGCTTGTTTACAAACTAAAGAAGTTAGAACAGTAAGTTTGCCGACTCCAGTGCGTCATTGCTTGACGGTGTTCGTATTGATACTGTTAGTAACCCTACTATTATCAGGGAAAACCCTAATGACTCTAAAACCGATTTAGAGTTTCGAACCAAAGTCATAAAATTTTTGATTTATATCAAAATTTTTTGGTGAATTTCAAACATTTTTTTCCGATGTTTCGGGTTTGATTCATGTGCGATAGTGGCGCCAACTCGCAAGCAGTGTCTTAATTGCCCTGAGAAAAAGTCCTGGAAGTTCCAATAGTTCGAATTCCTTGCGACTCAAGCTTAAATCAGGGGGCGCCCTGGAGACTGGGCTGACCAGTCGATGGGGTCTTGCTGCAACACCATGTCGATATCCAACCCCAGCACCTCGCCGACTGACCCTGGAAACGTCACCGCCAGTGCCTTGTCAGACAGACAGGCCTCTTTGGCACGTGCTCTCCAGGTTGCCAGGTGAATCACCCCCGCCAGGGGTTCATAGACATCGTTTTCAAATGGAGCGTATTGGTGTTCGAGTGCATCGACGATGGGCTGAGGAAATTGCCACTGACGTGCAAATCCGGAACCCACCTGGGCATAGCAAAATCCAAATGAGCGATGCTCAGCCTTGGCACGTTTCAGATCCAACGGCGGAACTTCATGATCCAAGGCTAATACCTCCTCTGGCATACCCAGGTGCATGGCCAACTCGCCAATAGCGTGAATCAGGCCACACGTAAAAGCTGCCTGTTGGTTTTGCCGCACCACACCCGCCAAAGAGCGGGACAGTTTGGCGACATTCAGGCTGTAGGTCCAAAACTGCTGCAGGTTGATACCGGGCACTGACCTGAATGACGCACTGGAAGCAGCGGCTGCCGCCATGGCGCGCACATGGCTCAGACCCAAAATGGCCAACGATTCAGAGACGCTGTTGATTTGGCCAGACAACTTGAAAAACCCAGAGTTGGACATCTGCAGTAGTCGAGTAGTCAAGGCCGGGTCAGTGCTCACCAACTGAGAGACTTTTTTCAGGTCTGGCTCATCCCGGTCAAGTTCGCTTAGCAAAAGCGCCACCACCTTGGGGATGCTGGGCAAAACAAATTGAGAGGCCAACAGGTCTTTGAGTTTCATGGTCAGTGGCCTAAACCTTTGAGCTTCGCAAATGCAGAAGACATGGCATTGGATTGTGGTGCACCGGATGACTGCCCTGCGCCCTGCCCACCAAACTTGCCACGCTGGTTATTGTTGGCTCCCTGAAATCGATTATCTCCTGCACTTTCTCTGCGGGCGGGCGCTGCGCCAAGTTTCATCGTCAGCGCAATGCGCTTGCGGGCGACATCGACTTCAACCACCTGCACCTTGACAATGTCACCTGTTTTAACAATCTCGCGGGCATCTGAAACAAACTTGTGAGCCAACTGGCTAACGTGAACCAAACCGTCCTGGTGCACCCCCAAATCAACAAACGCGCCAAATGCGGCAACATTGCTCACGGTACCTTCCAGAATCATGCCTTCGACCAGGTCTTTGATGTCTTCCACGCCATCGTTAAAACGAGCCACCTTGAAGTCCGGGCGCGGATCACGACCAGGTTTTTCCAGTTCACCCAAAATATCTTTGACGGTGATGACGCCAAATTTTTCATTGGCAAACAGTTCCGGCTTCAGGACCTTGAGCATGTCAGCCCGACCCATCAGCTCGGTCACCGGTTTGGCGATGTGCGCCATGATTTTCTCGACCACAGGGTAGGTTTCAGGGTGAACGCCGGTCATATCGAGCGGGTTGTCGCCGCCACGAATACGCAAAAATCCAGCGCTTTGTTCGAAGGTTTTCGCACCCAAACCAGTGACTTGCATCAGTTGTTGACGGTTATTGAAGGCACCATTGGCTTCGCGCCAACGAACCACTGCCTTGGCCACACTGGCGGACAGACCTGACACACGCGACAAAAGAGGCACGCTGGCAGTATTTAAGTCAACCCCGACCGAGTTCACGCAGTCTTCGACCACAGCTTCGAGCGTTTTGGCCAACTCACTCTGATTCACATCGTGCTGATACTGACCTACTCCAATCGATTTGGGGTCGATCTTGACCAATTCGGCCAAGGGATCTTGCAGACGGCGTGCAATGCTGGCAGCACCGCGCAGGCTCACGTCCACATCGGGCATTTCCTGCGAGGCGAACTCGCTGGCGGAGTAAACAGAAGCGCCCGCCTCGCTCACCACCACTTTTTCAATGAGTCGGTCTGACACTTTGGCCAATAGTTTGATGAGATCGGCGGCCAATTTGTCGGTCTCGCGGCTGGCAGTGCCGTTGCCGATGGCAATCAGGTTCACGCCGTGCTTTTCGCACAGCTTGCCCAAGATGTGCAGCGAGCCTTCCCAGTCCTTGCGTGGCTCGTGCGGAAAGACGGTGGACGTTTCGACCAGTTTGCCAGTGGTATCGACCACCGCCACTTTGACACCCGTGCGAATGCCGGGGTCTAGTCCCAACACCACGCGCGGTCCGGCAGGCGCCGCCAACAGCAAATCGCGCAGGTTGTCGGCAAACACCTTGATGGCGACTTTTTCAGCCTCTTCACGCAGACGGGTAAACAGATCGCGTTCGGTAGAGAGACTCAGTTTGACGCGCCAGGTCCAGGCCACGCATTTGCGAATCAAATCATCGGCGGCGCGACTTTTATGACTCCAACCCAGCCGCAACGCTATACGCCCTTCGGCCAGCGACACAACCGGTGTTGCTCTTGTTTTGATAGCTGCTTGCGCAGATAATACGGGGGCTAGAGGCGTATTTGGCTCAGGAAGCACCAATTTGGCATCCAGTATCTCCAAGCCACGACCGCGAAACACAGCCAAAGCCCGGTGCGATGGCACCCGACCAATCGGCTCATCGTAATCAAAATAATCCCGGAACTTGGCGATATCGGCGTGGTTCTCGTCCTTACCGTCCATCAGCTTGGACTGGAAGAGGCCTTCGGTCCAGAGCCACTCGCGCAGGTCTTGCACCAGTGCAGGGGTTTCGGCCCAACGCTCACTCAGCAAGTCGCGCACACCATCCAGCACGGCTTGGATGGTAGAGAAATCAGGCTGTTTGTCTTCGCCCTCCACCACAGGGCGCATCGGAATAACGTAGGCCACGGCCTCGTCGGCGGGTACCAGATCGGGATTTGCGAACAGTGCGTCGGCCAGCGGTTCCAGCCCGGCCTCACGGGCTAACTGGCCCTTGGTACGGCGCTTGAGTTTGAACGGCAAATACAAGTCTTCCAGCTCTTGTTTGGTGGCAGCAGATACCAGTGCGGCCAGTAGTGCGGGCGTCATCTTTCCCTGCTCTTCAATATTCTTGATAACCGTTTGCAAGCGGTCGCGCAATTCGCGCAGATAACTCAAGCGAGCTTCCAGTTCACGTAACTGGATATCATCCAAACCGTCAGTCACTTCTTTGCGGTAACGGGCGATGAAGGGCACGGTAGCTCCACCGTCAAGCAGGTCAACCGCAGCTTGCACTTGTTTGAATTGAACCCGGATTTCTTGCGCAATTTGCGCGATGATTTTCTGCATGAATAATGGGGTCGCCAACGTCGCGTTGGCAGATTAACTTAAAAGAAAAGCGAGTTTGCCACAGCTGTCGTATCTCGTATTGCTGACCCAACAAGAAGAAATGTTGACTGTCACAAAGCTGTGGTCAGATAGACCGGTTAAGCAATGATGAGATACCCTGACAGCTTCGAATTTGATAGCTCTTAGCGCCCATTCTATGTGCGTCATAGATGATGTGACCAAAAAAATACAGCTTTTCGAAGGCAATTTTTCCGAACCGCACTACAACTTGTTACTTGGTGTTATATTTAATTTTCTCGATTAGTTTTCACTTGCATCCGAAAACTTTAAACTAGAAAATTTTTGAATTCAGTCTTGAAGAAAACACTGAATTTTTCATTTATTGGTTCCCCCTTACGTATTTCCTGTCTGACAATTTATTGGCACTCGCATCCGTAAAAATGCTTCAAACTGAACTTGATATCCGCAATCGATTACTGGTAGCACGGCTTCCAGCAATGCCGCAGATTCTTCTCAAACTGATTGAACTGTGCCAAGCAGATGAAGCCGGCATGGCAGAGCTTGCCAAACTGATTGCCAACGATGCGGGCATGACCGCCAAGATCATGCGTGTGGCCAACAGCGCCGCTTATCACCGCAATGAGCGCAAAGTCAGCCTCGTTCAGGCTCTGAGCGTGCTGGGCGCAGACATGATCAAGACCCTCGTTATCAGCGAGTCGGTGTTTCAGACCTTCAACGCTTTTCCACACTCCGGCAGCACTGATTTGCGCGGTTTCTGGAAACACTCGTTAACCACCGCAGTCATGGCGCGTGAAATCGCCAAAAAAATGGATTACCCCTTGTCCGAAGAGGCTTACCTGGCCGGCTTGCTGCATGACGTGGGTCGGTTGGCGTTGCTGGCAGCCGCGCCCCATGAATATGGACTTCATTTTTTAGCGATTGACAACGAAAACCTGTGCGCGATTGAGTTGCGCACCTTGCAGATTTCGCATGCCGAGGCAGGTGCCTGGCTGGTTGAGCGCTGGAACCTGGATTCGTTCATGGCGGACAGCATTCTTTACCACCATGAAGCCGCCGTGCGCCTGATGTCGGCGCATCCGCTAGTTCGCATCGTGCACTTGGCCAACTGGCTTAGCATGCAGCCCCAAATGCTGCCACTGGAAGCCGAATGCGGCGCTCTTTGTCAAGTCACCGAAGAAGAACTGCTGATAATCCATCAGGGTGCTGCGGTGCAAGTCAAAAAAGCCGCTGAATACCTCGGGATAAATTTAGCCGGGGCTGATGATGTCGCGCCCCCAGCAGCCATCGCCACGCCGACACCCGTTCGAGACGCAGCCCAGGAACGACTGACATCAGAAGTTCGCAACATGGCGCTGTCGTCAGAACTGGCCCAGTCATTTTCCCGCCAAAAGAGCGATACACAATTGCTCGATGTGGCGCGTCAAAATGCGCTCATCTTGTTCAACCTGGAAGACAGCATCATCCTATTGTTAAATGGGAGTGGCAACGCGCTGCTGGGTGTCTCGATGAGCGACCAACGGCAACGCCTGGCTGAACTCTCCATTCCGCTTTCTGGTGGCGGAGGCATTGCAGAATCAGCTTTGCAAAAACGAGTGGCATTTTTGAGCCGTGACCAAGGTTTGCTCAGTCTCACAGAAGAGCAATTACTGCGTGTTTTTGGCGCTGAAGCCTTGGTCTGTATCCCAATTGCCAGCGGCACACGTTGCTTGGGTGTCCTGGTCAGTGGCGTGCCCGCCTGGCGAGTAGCGGAACTGAAATACAACGAAAAATTTCTCCAATCTTTTGGGGCTCAAACCGCAGCTGCACTCGAAACATCCACCCAGGAGCGCGGTGAAATAGATCGACGCATCGCGAAAGTGCAAGAAGATTTCCGCGAAAGCTCCCGTCGTGTCGTTCATGAAGTCAATAACCCGCTGGCCATTATCAAGAACTACCTCGGTGTTCTGGACGGCAAATTGAGCCGTCAAGAACCTGTCACTGCAGAGTTGTCAATCCTCAACGACGAAATTGACCGGGTCGGCCACATCATCAGCGAATACGCAGGCATCGCACCCAAGCCACAGATAGGACAAACCAACATAAACCAAGTCATCAATGATCTGGTCCGATTATTTCGTGAGAGTAAATTCTTGCCCCCTTCGGTGCAGATCATGACGAGGATGACCGAGCACGCCAGCGAGATCGACGCCTCTGTTAACACACTAAAACAGATTCTGGTGAACCTGATCAAGAATGCGGTGGAAGCTTTGCCTAAGGGCGGACTCATTGTCATTACAAACAACGGCCAGGTTCAGCACGAAGGGCGTACCTTTATTGAATTGAGCGTCAGGGATACCGGGCCAGGTATTTCGCCTGAAGTGATGGCAAAGCTGTATTCACCTGTTCAAAGCACCAAGTCCGGAGAAAATCGAGGCTTGGGATTGAGCATCGTGCACAAACTGGTCAATGGCATCAAAGGCCAGATCAACTGCAAAAGCGCCAAGGCCGGCACCGAATTTGAAATACGCCTACCAGCCCGGGCGTCAGTCAACCCAACAAGCACGGCCAACTTGCTACGGGATTTGGCATGAAGCAGGACGTATTTGTGACCCTTGAAAGTCCTTCACGGGGCAATTTTTCGACGTTAGCCCGTGCCAAAGTATTGCTGGTGGACGACGAACCCAGATTGCTCAGCAGTCTGATAGAACTTCTCAAGTATCGTGATTTTGACCTGAGCACTGCAGCGAGCGGCAGCGAAGCCATCCAGCATTTGAGTCAAGGTCCATTCGACCTGGTCATTTTGGACTTGCGCCTGCCAGACATCAGCGGCCACGACATCATGGACTTCATGAACACCCAGTCATCGGGTGCAAATGTGATTGTGACAAGTGGAGACCGTGAAATTGAGGCCGCCATTGGCGCCCTCAAACGCGGCGCATACGATTATTTACGCAAACCTTATGCGCCTGAAGAGCTCATCAAAACCGTAGACAACGCCTTGCAACATCGTCGTCTTCAAGCTGAAAACCAGCGCATTGTCAGGCTACTTGAAAGTTCGGAGCGTAAGTACCGTAGCTTGGTCGACAGTTCCCCCGACATCATTTACACGCTGGACAATGAAGGCCTGTTTACCTTCATCAATGATCGTGCGCAACAACTGCTCGGTTACAGCCGCCATGAACTTATAGGCAAGCACTATTCGGTACTGATCCATGAAGAAGATGTAAAGCGGGCCAACTATGTTTTTAATGAAGGTCGAACCGACAGTCGAACATCGCGCAATGTTGAACTGCGTCTCAAGTCAAAACTGGTATTTGGCGAATCACGCACCTTCAACAACGAACTGGTCATGATTGCCCTGGATGCTCCCAAGTCGCAGACACAGGAAATCAAAGTACCAGCACTGTTTGGTATTTATGGCGTTGCCAGAGATATTACTGACCGCAAAAAAGCGGATGAGCTGATTGCCTATCAGGCCTACCACGACATACTGACTGATCTGCCCAATCGAATTTTATTCAAGGACCGATTGGGACTTGCGGTGCTACAAGCGAAAAGGAATGCCACCGGACTGGCACTGATGTTTGTCGACCTGGACCGCTTCAAACTGGTCAATGACACCCTCGGTCACGGCATGGGAGACGAGTTACTGCAGCAAACAGCCACTCGGCTCAAAGCCTGTCTTCGCCGTGGCGACACTCTGGCGCGATTGGGCGGCGATGAATTCACAATCGTCTTGCCCGAAATGAGTGACCGACAGGATGCAGCCCTGATCGCCGAAAAATTTCTGACCAGCCTGCGCTTGCCCTTTGAGTTGGCGGGCCAGTCGGTGCACATCTCTGCCAGTATTGGCATCGCTATTTATCCGGATGATGGTGAGAGCATTGATGACTTGATCCGCAATTCAGATATTGCCATGTACCACACCAAGGCTGAGGGTAAGAACGGGCATTCGTTCTTCGACCGCTCTATGCTTGACGCCTCCTTTCAAAAGATAGAACTAGAGCACAGTCTGCACCTGGCTCTTGCGAAAGGCGAACTGGAAATGTATTACCAGCCGCAGGTAGATGTGGTTACAAAAAATATAGTAGGTGCCGAGGCATTGATGCGCTGGAACCATCCTGAAAGAGGATTCCTTGGGGCTGGTGAGTTCTTGCCATTTGCCGAAGAAAACGGCTTGATCATTCCTATCAGCGACTGGATGCTGGATGCGATCTGCCTCGACCTGCTGGAGTGGAATTCCGTTAGCAACGAGCCGATTCGCCTGTCTCTGAACCTGTCTCCACAATATCTGGATCGCGGAGATTTTTATGACAAGCTTGAGAGTGCCCTGATCCGGCACCGCATTTCTCCGTCTCAAATTGAAGTAGAGGTAACCGAGAATATTTGTATTCACAACCCTGAAACAGCGATTTCACAACTCGAAAAGCTCTGCCAACTCGGCGTGAGTGTGGCTATTGACGACTTCGGAACAGGCTATTCCTCATTATCCTACCTGCACCGGTTTCCGATCCACACGATCAAGATCGATCGCTCGTTTGTCATGGAGATTCAAGATGCTAACTCACAGTTTCCGGTGGTCATGGCCATCATCTCCATCGCCAAAGGCCTCGGACTGAATTTGGTCGCCGAAGGGGTTGAAACGACAGCCCAAGAGAACTACCTGAAAAATTCAGGATGCAAGATCATGCAAGGCTATTTTTATCATAAGCCCATGCAACAAAGTAAATTCATCGACTTGATACAAAACCAACTCAGCGTGCGTCAACATCAAGGCGTCCAAAGCATTTCAATATGATCAATGCCGTCTTCAATATATGCCCGGCCCAGTCCCACGAACCCGAGGGCTTGGTAAAACCGGGTCAACTGGGCCTGTGCGCCGATACGAATGGCTTGTACGCCCCACTGCTTGCACACTGAATCGATCGCATTTTTGACCAGCGCGTGACCCACGCCAGCACCTCTGGCAGTGCGACGGGTGACCACCCTGCCAATGCTGGCCTCAGAAAATTTGACACCGGCAGGAAAGCAGCGTGCATACGCTACCAGTTGTCCGCTTTGATGGCCAAGCAAGTGCATGGCAGCAGAGTCAACACCATCGATGTCCAGAAAGACACAGTTTTGCTCCACAACAAACACTTCACTGCGAAGTTGCAGCAAGTCATACAAATCGGCAATAGATAAGTCAGCGAAACAAACCCACGTCCATTCAAGGCTTTTTGGCATATTCAAATGCTCACAAATATATAGCTACAAGTGCTTATTAATCGAGGGCTAGAGGCCAAATTTATCCGAAGTTTCAAGTACAAAGTCAATCGGTTGAAATTACGTTCAAAGGGTTCGAGCTTTTGGGTCCGGTTGGCAGACGCTTGGCGTACTTGAATGTGCCGGTGGCATGAGCGCAAGCACGACCCAATGCATCAAAAATCGTTCCTTCCGTAAAAGCCATGGTCGCGGTACGGTGCATCAAGCGACCTTTGCCGGTGAGCTTGCCACGCGCGGGTTGCATGAAGCTGGTCTTCATTTCGATGGTGACGGCGCCCATGTCTTTTTGCACGCTGCGGGCAGCCACCGCCATCGTCACATCCAACAACGTCATCAGCGCCCCGCCATGGGTGACACCGAAGGAGTTGAGATGTTCAGGCTGAGGCTCAAAAACCAGCTCCGATGCACCGCCCTCAAATAAGGTCAGTGCAAACCCCAAATGGGTCACAAACGGAATTTCAACGCCAAAACCCAAGCTCGTATCAGTTGTATTTGTCATGTCAATATTTGGTTCAAGAACCGGATACCACGCTCACGCCGCCATCCACCGCCAGCCATTGCCCGGTAATGTGTTTGCCAGCGTCTGAAGCAAATAAAACGCACAAACCCTTGAGGTCTTCATGGTCCCCTAAACGGTTCAGAGGCGCTTGCGCAGCCACTTTATCGGCACCCAACGCAGCCAACGTGCCCCGCGTCATCCTGCTTGGAAAAACACCGGGGCAAATGGCATTAACGGTGATGTTGTACTGACCCCATTCAGCGGCTAGCGCCCGCGTGAAATTAATGACGGCACCCTTGGCTGTGTTGTAGGCGATGGTGTTCATGCCAGCCGGGTTGCCGTTCAGGCCGGCAATGGACGACATGTTGATGATGCGACCCGAGCGCCGTGCAATCATGCTCTGCTTTGCCACAAGCTGGCTCAGAATGAAATAACCCCGCACATTGAGGTTCATCACCTTATCCCACGCCTCCAGGGGATGGTCTTCGGCCGGGGCACCCCAGGCTGCACCCGCATTGTTCAGCAAAATATCAATCTCGCCCATGCGCTGTTGCGTTTCAGAGACCAGGCGCTTCAGGTCAGCTTCTTGGGCGCAATCAGCGGAGATCCAGCGGGCGTCAATGCCAGCAGTCTGTAATTCAGCAACTGCGGCTTCGAGTTCGTCGGCTTTGCGCGCACACAGCATGATGCGGGCCCCAGCCTCGCCCAAGGCATGCGCCATTTGCAGGCCCAAACCACGCGAGCCGCCGGTGACCAGCGCAGTCTTGCCAGTGAGGTCAAAAAGTTGCTGAACAGTACGGGTCATGCTAAGCCACTTACCTGTAAAACGCTTCGACTTTGCCTTTTAGTTTGATCAGCAGGGGGTGACCTTTGCGATCCAGCGCTTTGCCAGCGGGAACCTTGATCCACCCTTCGCTGATGCAGTACTCCTCGACATTGAACTGCTCCTTGTCGTTGAACCGGATACCAATGTCGTGTTCGAACACGGCAGCCACGTGATGTGGGCTGCGTGCATCACTCGACAGATGATCAGGCAAAGGAGGCAATTGAGCGGCTTCGTTCATGGGTTTCTTCTTTTTTCAAAAATGTGGATAGTGCTCAATTTTCCATGATTTACAGATCATTGATTGCAGAGTGGTTCCTGATGTACAGTTTGCAAAGTTTCTAGTGTTTGGCAGCTAAAAACACATTCATAAAAGCTGGAATTTGATTTTTATCAGGTATACGAGCAAGATGACAACTACTATTTAATAAGAATTTTTTACTTTTTAAAGGAATTTTATGAATGACATAACTTCGGTGCAAAAAGACAAATTAATGGGTGACTTACGGGTCGTGATTGCAGATGCTGAGGAATTGCTTCGAATGACGGCTGATCAAGCCGGCGAAAGTGCTGCTGATATTCGAAGTCGAGTTCAAGAAAAAATGAACCAGGCCAAAGCAGATTTATTCAACTTGCAGGAAGCAGCAGTTGCCAAAGCTAAAGCAGCAGGTCACGCTACTGATGAATTTGTTCACGAGAACCCATGGAAATCAATCGGCATTGCTGCTGGCGTTGGTCTTGTTGTTGGGTTGCTGATTGGCAGACGCTAAGCCCGCGTTGCCTATGAATGAAACAAGCAACGAGCGCGGACTCTTTGCCTCGTTGCGCCGTTTACTGGCCACCGCGCTTGAAATTGCTCAGGTCAGGTTGGCACTCTTAGGCACAGAAGTTGAGCTTGAAAAACAACGTCTGTTTGAAGGACTACTGTGGGGGGCACTTGCATTACTCGCTATTGGAGTAGGGCTTGTTGCCTTGTGTGGTTTTATAGTTTTGCTTTTTTGGGACGGGTATCGACTGGCTGCGCTGGGTGTCATTACATTCGTTTTTCTTGCAGCAGGGGTCATGCTTTTAAGAGAATCAAAAAGACGACTGCACACGCCTGGTGGGATGTTTAATGTGAACTTATCCGAGCTTCAAAGAGATCATGACGGATTGGTTCCACAGAAACCGCATGAACAATAAAGATATTTTTTTACAACAGCAGCAATTGCTGGTTCGTAGCGAAAGATTGCGAAACACAATCTCGGATCAAACTCAAGTTTTCAAAAGACCCTTGGCGATTATCGACATAGTTCTCGCCTCAGTTAATTGGCTTAAACAGCATCCTAAATGGCCATTAGGTGCAGTCGTTGTCTTGGTCGTTCTTCGACCTCGTAAATCCATTCTTTGGGGTAGCCGTTTGTGGGGCGCCTGGAAGACATACAAAAGACTTAAATCACAGCTAGAAAAACGCTTGGCATCTAATTAGTGCTCTCATTTCGGCGACCCAAAATGTTTAAGGTCCTGCGAATTCCCTCTTTTTTCGCTCACAATAAACATCATGGATAAAACAGAACACCTTACCGAACGCCGCCTAGCCGATGCATGGGCAGAACTACAAAATCACTCCGACCAAGGGCACCCTTTGGAGGCAGATGCGTATCGTTTGGCATTTGCCGACCCCGAGTTCTTGCTACGCCGTGAAACGCGTGGCATCCGATTTCAGTTGGAAATGCTCAAGCCTGATCTGGATCAGACTGAGCAAGGCATTGAAAACACCATCGTTGTTTTTGGAAGTGCCCGTTTTCCATCACCAGATGAAGCGCAAACCTCTTTAAAACTTGCGCAACTGAGCGGAAAACCAACTGAGCTAGTCACAGCACAAAGACAAGTTAGAAACGCCTACTTTTACGATCAAGCCAGATTATTTGCCCGACTTGTCGCAAGTTACAGCGCACACCGCCGTCTCGAAGAACGATTGTTTATTGCCACAGGTGGTGGCCCTGGCATCATGGAAGCAGCTAACCGTGGCGCGCACGAAATGGGTGCTCCTAGTGTTGGCCTGAACATTGCCCTGCCTCATGAGCAAAATGCCAACCCTTATGTAACTCCAACTTTAAGCTTCAAGTTTCATTACTTTGCGCTTCGCAAGATGCACTTCATGATGCGTGCGAAAGCACTGGTCGCATTTCCTGGTGGGTTTGGCACACTAGACGAGCTGTTTGAAGTTATTACGCTGGTGCAAACACACAAAGCAAAACCGGTACCTATCGTTTTATTTGGAACTGATTATTGGAAGCGGCTCATCAATATGGAAGTCTTGCTTGAAGAAGGTGTTATTTCCAAGGAAGATCTGGATCTTTTTACCTATGTCGACGAACCCCAGGCTGCATGGGAGGTGATTCGCGAATTTTATGGTTTGTGAAAGCGCATTGGGATACTTGCAAGTGTCCCAATAAAAAAGCCTGCTATCTTTTCAGAAGCAGGCTTTCTATGCCCCGTAAGGCTTTATTGGTGGGATGTGCGGGGGTCGAACCCACGACAAACGGATTAAAAGTCCGCTGCTCTACCAACTGAGCTAACATCCCATTGTCTTATCTAAACATATTTAACTACGTTTATATCAGCCTTAAATTATAACTTAATTTTCTGAGCTTGCATCGCAAGTTGATCAAGAACCCAACCCGCAGCACATTGGCCAAAGGTGGCTGTTACCGCTACAACGGAACCATAGCCGTGACAATTCAGGGTTCCATCACCTTCAATTGCGCAAGACGCATCGGGTGGACTCACTGACTCGCGACTAAAAACACAACTGACCCCGATTTTTTTTCCTTCACGTGGTGCTTTATGCTCTTTTCGCAATCGATAGCGCAATTGAGACAGTAAAGGATCATGAGTTACGGAGGCAACATCACTTATGTCCACAAGATGTGCTTGGCGCTTGCCTCCTGCAGCACCCACCGAAATGAAGAAAGTCTTAGATTGAAGCGACCAAGCAGCCATAGCCGTTTTTGCATGGACCTGGTCAGTTGCATCGATAACTGCTGAAACGCCCTCAGGCAGCAAAGTTATCCAGTTTGAGGCGTCGACAAATTCTTCAATACAAGTCACTATACAACTTGGATTAAATGAACGGATCCGCTCGCTCATTGCGAAAACTTTAGCCTGTCCAACAGTTGAATCAACAGCATGAATTTGGCGGTTAATGTTGGACTCAGAAACGTGGTCCAGATCAATCAGCGTCAAGTGCCCTACTCCGCTCCGGGCCAAGGCTTCAGCCGACCAGGAACCAACTCCACCAATTCCTACGACGACAACATGGGCAGCTCTGATTCTCTGAGCACCCAACACGCCGTAAAGACGCGTCAATCCGCTGAAGCGGCGATCAGCAAGCGGACTATTTTCCGACATTATTTGAGCCGAACCAATCGCTCTTTAGCTGCAACGGCCGCCTCGCTTTGAGGATAAGTTTTAATTAAATCATCCAGTGTTTTCTTGGCAGCGCGTAGATCTTTAACTTCTATTTGACAATTACTGATTGAAAGCAGTGCCTCAGGGGATCGAGAATGCAAAGGCGCCTTGGAAACCAAAGCACTGAAATTAATGATTGCTTCTTTGTAGTCCCGCGTAGCGTACTGCGCATTTCCTAACCAAAATAATGAGGAATTCCAGTAGCCTGTGTTGGGAAATCGCTTTAAAAAATCCAGGAAAAGAGTTTGCGCAGAAGAAAAATCACCTTTACGGAACACAGCAAGTGCCGCTTCAAAATCACGTTTTTCAGCGGGCTCCACCAAAAATTCGCTACCGTCTACGGTTACTTTTACGGGTTCAAAAAGGCGAATCCTATCGTCAACACCTTGAATAATATCTTTTTGTCGCCGCTGCAAATCAGCTACGTCTCGTGTTAATTGCTCATTTAAGCCACGTACTTTTGCCAAATCTGAACGCAGTGCTTCAATCTGATTTTGTAATTCAAGCAAGCTTCTACGCAGCGATGCGCTGTCGTCATTACTGCGATTTGAAATAAGGGTTGACTCTTGTCGAACTGCGTCAACACTTTGCCTGAGATCAAGAATCGCCTTTCGCGCTTCATCATCTTCAAACAGTCCTGCATGAGCTGTTGCAGTGCAAAGACTAAATAAAAGTACAGCACCAATTCGTTGAGAAATTAACACAAATTTGGTCCCGCAATTTAACGATAACTAATTTCAGCCCGACGATTTTTAGCCATGGCATTCTCGTCAGTACCCTGATCAGCGGGTTTTTCCTTGCCAAAGCTGACGGCCTCTAATTGACTATCAGCCACACCCAGAAGACCTAAAGCGGTACGAACTGATTCTGCTCTTTTTTGCCCTAGTGCCAAGTTGTATTCGCGGCCACCGCGCTCATCTGTATGCCCCTCAATGGCAACTTTGCGGACCTTATCCATTTTGATATAACGAGCGTGCTTTTCAATAACGGACTGAAACTCAGGCTTGATCGTGAAACTATCGTAGTCAAAATAAATGACTTTGGGCCCTGTTGGAATAGCCGCAAGGTTCGATGATTTATCCAACTCTACAGAGGCAACGCCACCTTTATTGACCATACTTCCAGCACCCTCAGGCGCTATTTGAAAAATAGATGTCCCAGCTTTATCCTCCACAGGAACGTTATCAAGTTTTACGGTTGATCCGCATCCAGCCAGCAAAGACATAGCCAACAGAACCAAAAAAAAGGTCTTCATCAAGTTACTCCAAAAAATTATTGCTTTTGAAATGGGCCCCAATCAGGCTCACGAATATTTCCATTTTGACCAACCAACCTTGCTTTTATTTTTCCATCCAAAGTTGTGGTCATAAGCGCTTCCCGGCCTTGCTGTTGGGTAGCGTAAACGATCAACCGGCCGTTCGGAGAAAAACTAGGGCTTTCGTCTGCCGATGTGTCTGTAATTGCAGTTACAGCACCACCCGCCAACTCCATGACATGGAGCTTGAAAGCACCGCTAACCCTTGAAATATAGGCGAGCAATCGACCATCTGGACTGATCGCGGGTGATATGTTGTAACTACCTGAAAAAGTTACCCGCTCTGCATTGCCACCCGAGGCCGGCATTTTGTAAATTTGAGGCGCACCACCCCGGTCACTGACAAAATAAATACTCTTACCATCCGGGGAGTAAGCAGGCTCGGTATCAATACTGCTGGACTGTGCAAGCCTGCGAGGCTCCCCACCGTTTGCATCGATGGCATACAACTGCGAACCCCCATCACGACTCAGCGTCACAGCCATGGTCCGACCATCGGGCGACCAGGCGGGTGCGCTGTTTGAACCCTTGAAATTTGCGATTAAGCGACGCTTGCCGCTGGAAATGTCATGGGTATAAACCACAGGTTTACGTGACTCAAAGGAAACGTAAGCCAGTTGACTGCCATTAGGCGACCATGCTGGCGAAATGATGGGCTCAGAACTCGCCAGGGCAGACTGGGCATTTTCACCATCTGCATCAGCAACCCACAACTGGTATCGCTGGGAAGCCTTGGTGATGTAAGCAATGCGCGTAGAAAATGCACCCTTGTCACCCGTCAATTTTTCATAAATAAAATCTGCAATTCGATGAGCCGCCATTCGCAGGTCTGCTTGGGTTACCGCATAACTTTGCCCGCCCAGATCTTGACCTTTTACGACGTCCCAAACCCTGAAACGAACGTCGTACCGACCATCAGCTAATCGAGTAACACTCCCTGATGCAAGAGAGTCAGCGCCTTTTTGGCGCCAAACAGCCATGTCGGGCCGTGCAACCTCATCAAGCGCAGCACCACCAGAATCTATTCCTCGAAACTGACCACTTCGCTCAAGGTCAGCAAGAACGATTGCAGCCAACTTTTGTGGGGAAGCATCATTGCCACGAAAAGTTGACACTGCGATAGGCAACTGGGTTAAACCCACGCCGGAGACTTCTACGCGGAATTGGGCTTGAGCTGACGAGGCAAAAACAAGCATCAAAAAAGATACTAGACCAATAAAAAATTCAGAAAGTGCGAGGTGTGGACGTAGTGTCATTTTTCTGATTCAAACAATACAAAGCGAAATATTTTCCAAACGCGGCTTGTGCCTGCATGGTACACACTGCGAAACCCATTGCTCCGTCCAGAAAACCAAAACGAAAAATGTAGCTTCTCAAGAATGCTACCACCCCAGCCAAACCAGCACGCAACATGGAGGTTGTTTGACCGTTTTTAAAACGCTGCTGGGCCCAAGCTTGACTGTACTGCTCCAATTTTCGCCAGTAATGAGTTGGTGTTGGGTAGCTGTAATGCAGCAGTGGACTGGTGAGCCGATGTATCACGCCACTTGTAAGGACAACTCGTTCATGAACTAAGTCATCGCTAAAATGAGCAGTTCCTCTCTTGAATAATCTCAACACATAGTCAGGAGTCCACCCACAATGATTTATCCAATGACCACAAAATTGAGTTAGACGGGGAATTTCGTAAGCTGCGTCACCGTCAACTGCGACAGCACGAATAATTTGTTTAGCCAGATCCGCAGAAACCCTTTCATCGGCATCAAGCGACAACACCCATGAATGCTGAGCAAGTTCAAGCGATCTGTTTTTTTGCGGTCCGAAACCTGGCCAGTCTGATGTGACATGGACCACTGCACCTAAACTACGGGCAAGGTCTTGCGTTCCATCGGTACTGCCTGAGTCGACCACAATGATCTCGTTGGCAAATGACACAGACTTCAGGCAGGCTTCAATGTTGCCTGCCTCATTGAAGGTGATGATGATGACGCTTAGCTTAGTCAAAGTAAAATTTAAAGTTGGTTGGAGATGTGGAAGCTCAGGCAGAGAGACGTCGGATTGACGGTTTATTTTATAAGCGCTTGAAGGCAATTTAATTGGCGATAAAAAATTGCAACACCTACCAAGCAAATTGAACAGTGCCCGGAAAAATTGCAGGGTAGACGTCCTAAGTCAAAAGTAAATAATTTTTCTGATAGTCTGTAATATATTTTATACATTAGCAAATCCAGAAGGATTTCCGATGAAAAATATAGAAAAGTGAATGCGAAATAAAAATAATGTCCCTCATATTTCAACCTGCTGTAAAAAAAATTCTCATGCTCAAATCTCACAGCATGGGAATTGGTGATCTTCTAAGGAGTTCTGCAGCTTGGAGGGCGCTAAAAGATCATTTTCCTAATGCAGAGTTGCATCTACTTTTTCTCAGTCGACACCCAGGCTATGCGGCCGAAGAGTTAATTAAAACCCACCACCTTCTAAGTAGCGCAACATTTTTGACTGTTCGTGAAGATAGCCCGCACACGGCCAAGGCAAGGAGAGTTCCACATCGTGTTCTAAGCGATCAGATCCAGAATATAAGTAAACGCCTTCAACCTGATTTGATTATCGATTTCGAATCCTCTGGCCTACGCTCGACCCTGCTAACCCGCTCAGCTAAAGCTGCTTGCGCAGGTATAACCGTTGGAATTTCTCAATTTCCTGGCCGCGGCCTTTTATACGACTTGGCAGCGGATAAAACTTCAGGATATGCACAGCGCAGAGGTTTAACTCTGCCCATGGACTACACAAACCGCGATTTTGTTGCACTCGCAGCCTTGGGGATAGAACGAGAAGGTAGACCCATCGAGCTTGAATTAACAGATGTAGCGAAAAATTATGCTGATCAATTGAGGCTTCGCTTGGCATCAGGGGTGCCAATAGTAGGGCTTAACATCGGATGCGGAACGCCTGATGCACTGAGTAAAAGACCAAATATGATTGACCTAGTTGAGTGCATTGGAACGGCACTACAAAAACGTCCACATTGTCTTTTATTGTCTGGTGCAAAATTTGAAGATGACGTGAACAAAGAGTTCATGGCTGCATATTCAAATCGATGGGGTAATATAAGCCACATATATAACCTTGCAGGAGAAACGAATTTATGCTCGCTTGCTGGTTTAATTGATACATGTGACATTTTTATATCTACAGATTCTGGACCATACCACATTGCCGTAGCAATAAAAAAACCTACGCTTGTTTTATTTACTTACGCAGAAGTTACGTCGTTCCATGCAAATCCTTGGTGCAGCCGTTTAATCAATCCAAGCCCTGATCAATTTAATTTAAAGTTTAATGAGTTATTAAATCTAGATTTATATAAATAAATATAAATATAATATGTCTCTCGCAACTCGAACCACAGCACCTGAAGCTTTAGACAAGTTTTCCGTATTTGCTTCTTGTGTATTTGCCACATGCGTCAGTTTAGGTGCCGCGATGGTTTCTTTATCTAAGATTTTTATATTGATCGCGGTTATCTGGCGACTAATTTTTGAAGTTCGCTGTGCCAGCTTTAAGCGGCAACCACAGTCCACTTGGACAATTTTGGCTGTTTTCCTTTCATTGACTTGGATGTTTATCTCGTTCGCTTGGACAGAGGCACCATCAGGGGAAGCAGTAACAGCAATGCTCCGGCATTCACGCTTAATGTGGTTAATTGCTGTTTTCTATTTACTTCAGACCAGTAAGCAAGGACTGGCGGTACTTAAGTTCGTTGTTGTTGGCCAGTTTTTTGTTGTCATCTGTTCTTGGCTTATGTGGTTAGGTGTTTACATACCTTGGGCGAAAAAAGATTTCCCCCCTGAAATGGGTATCTTATTCACGAGCACACTTGAGCAACCTGTAATGAGTTCATTGATGCTACTTCTTCTCTGGTTTTTCCGTGATCAATGGCCAGTTACCTGGCACCGCGTTTGGTTATGGGCCGCCATGTCGCTTACATTACTAAACGTGCTTTTTATCATGACTGGAAGAACTGGATTTTTAGTAATCCTTTTGCTTATTGCAACAGCTGCTTTCTGGGAACTTCCAAAGCGCTACCGCTGGGGTGTTGTAGCCTTGCCTTTTTTACTAGGTGCAACTTTACTGGCGTTATCACCACGATTTCAGTCAAAGATGATGGAAATAAAAAGAGACGTGGCCCTTTATCAAAACGGCAACTTTGATACGTCCCAAGGTCAGCGCCTTGATTACTGGCATCGCTCTATTATCGCTGTCATAGAGAAACCAATAATTGGCCATGGTGTAGGCAGTTGGAAAACGAACTACTTACGTTTAGGAGGACTCCAAAATGACCCACCTTCCAACCCCCACCAGCAGTATTTATTATGGTTGGTTGAAGCTGGCGCGATTGGATTAGCGTTGTTTATCAGCATCTTTATAGCACTCTATAAAGATGCATTGAACCTGTCAGAGATGGCCTCACGTGCGCTGATCAGTACGATTATTATCGCTGCTTTCATGGGTTTAATGAACTGTCCGTTCTTTGGCGTTGGAATGGGAGAATACTTTATGGCAATAATTGGCAGCTTATTAATTATTAAAAATACAGCCGACACGCGAATGCTAAATTAACAAATAACACACACTTAAATTTCATAACAAATAAATAATATTTATATTAAATAATTAAACTTATATATAAATAAAATGCCAATTGAAAACTCTAAAAATACTAATAAACGGCTAGAAAATAACAAATTTCTCTCCAGACTTACCCGTATTTGGCCTTACTTTAAAGACTCAAAAAGCGGAGTAGCGATTATCGCAACCGCCACAACTGTCACATCAGCAACAGAGCCACTGATTCCTGGATTACTAAAACCACTGCTTGACTCAGGATTCCAAAAAGGTGAGATCAACTTGTGGCTAATCCCAGCGTCATTACTCCTGCTATTTGGTGTCCGTGGCTTGTCAGGCTTTATTGCGCAATGGGCTTCCGCACATGTGATGAATCAAGGATTGGTTAAATTACGCCAAGCTTTGTTCGACAAAATACTCTCGGCACGTTTGACACTTTTCGCGCACCAAACCTCCAGTTCATTAACCAACACGGTGGTCTATGAGGTACAAAATGGCGCCCAATTGCTGATCAGTTCGTTGATGACATTAGCCCGAGACAGTCTGACATTGTTAGCTCTCGTTGGATATTTGTTGTACCTCAACTGGAAACTCACTTTGATAGTGGCTTGCCTGTTTCCTGCGGTAGCGCTGGTCATGCGAGTTTTGTCACGTCGTTTATATCGATTGGCCAAGGAAAATCAATCAGCAACGGATGAGTTGGCTTACGTTGTTGAAGAAAACGTTTTGGCTCACCGCGATGTCCGCCTGCATGCAGCTCAATCAGCACAGGCAACACGTTTTAGCCAACTTAGTCAGTCACTTCGAAGGTTATCCATGAAGTCGATTACAGCCTCTTCAGCGATGACCCCGATCACACAAATGCTGGCAGCAATCGCATTGTCGACAGTCATATCGGTAGCGCTTTTTCAAAGTACAGCGACCGGCACCTCAGTGGGTAGCTTTGTATCCTTCGTCACGGCCATGCTTATGCTGGTAGCACCCATCAAACATCTCTCTGAAATAGCCAGCCCCATGACACGCGGATTGGCAGCAATAGAAAAAGGGCTCGATTTAATTGAAAATATGCCGGATGAAGCAGGTGGAAATTTTATTAAAAAACGGGCTATCGGCAGTATTGCTTTTATTGACACCACCGTTAACTACACCGAAGAAGGTATGCCTGCAGTAGACAGATTTAATTTAACAATTAGCCCCGGGGAAATCATTGCCCTGGTGGGCGCATCGGGTTCCGGCAAGACAACGCTTACAAATCTGCTACCCAGATTTATTGAACCTACTTCTGGGCGAATTGAACTTGATGGACATGAACTTCGGGACTGGCAGCTTGAATCCCTACGGGATCAATTTGCGGTGGTCAGCCAGCACTTTGTGATGATCAATGACACATTGGCTGCAAATGTCGCCCTCGGTAAAGAAATAGACAGAACACGTGTTTTGGAATGCTTGCGGGCTGCAAATTTAGAAAAGTTTGCAACAGATCTTCCGCTTGGCATTGACACTGTGACTGGGCACAATGCCATGCAACTGTCGGGTGGTCAACGTCAACGACTCGCTATCGCAAGGGCACTTTACAAAAATGCCCCTATCCTTATTCTTGATGAAGCCACGTCTGCACTCGACACAGAATCAGAACGTGCAGTACAAGATGCGTTGCAAAAATTAATGGCGCAACGTACTTCGATTGTTGTGGCTCACCGACTTTCTACCGTACACCATGCCAATCGAATCGTCGTCATGGACGCGGGGAGAATTGTAGAAATAGGAACCCACAGCCAGTTGATTCAATCCAGTGGGCATTACGCCAGACTTTATGCACTCGGATTACACGACGAACTTGGTGTGAAGCAATCTCAAGGGTTAGACAAAGACAAATAAATTTCTTCTTGCTGGCGAGCTATTTCGGGCCATTGGTACAAGCGTGAAAAATCAACAGCGGCTTTACTTAGCCTCTCACGAAATAAATCATCTTGAAGAACCTGCTTCAAAGCCGTTGAGAGTTTTTTAGTATCTTTGGGATCGTTGAGAAGCAGGGCATTTACACCGTCCGTCAGAAGCGCCGAGATTCCACAGTGCTGCTCGTCACTCACGACAACGGGCAAGCCATGTGCCATAGCCTCCAACACCACCATGGCAAATGTATCTTCTAAAGTCGGATGCGCAAGCACATCGGCGGCTTCATAAGCGACTGAGACATCTGTCAGTGCACCTAAAAAGAAAATACGTGAACCGAGTCCGGCCTTGCTGGCCAAGTCACGAAACATGGGAATCTGAGCAGGATTACCCACTACGGCTAAAAATGTATCCGCTGCTAGTTCACTCAGTGATTTGATAAGAACGTCCAATCCTTTTTTGCGGTAGTCGTGGCCTACAAATAAAATACATGATCCTGCATTTGGCAAGCCCAAGGAGGTACGTGCAGCTTTTTTTTGCTCTGCGCCCGTCGCTTGAAACGAATGGACACCAGGTGTAATGACTTTGAGTGTTGGCGAAATTTTCGGATAAGTTGATTTAATAATTTGAAGTAAGCTGACAGACGTCACTACAACGCAGTGATTTCTAGCGGTACCTGATAAGCGGGCACGTTCAAACAACAAATAAACAAGTAATCGCAGACTCGTCAAAACCTTAATCGACCGCAATAGGCGTTTAATACCTGTTCGCCCGTGAAAAAGATTGTATTTAACTGGTAACACGTGCACCGTTTGAACTTGCCCATGCCACGTGTTCTCATGCGAATGGACAATATCAAAGCCCCGGCGAGTTGCCCACCAAGTGGCAGTGGCGTACCAGAGTTGGTTAATCCAGCGCGGCTTGAGCAAAGGCGCTGATACTGTGTGATAAGTCACGCCCGACCATTGATGGTTGATTTGCTGGGCAAACACATGGATTTCGTGGCGACTCGCCAACTCTTCAACCAAGGCTATGGAGTAACGCTCTGCCCCGCCGCCAGTGGGTGAAAAAACCCTGTTGAGAACAGCAATACGAAGTCGTCTTATTTCAGTTTTTTCAACGCTCATGTGTAACGCCGATCTTCGTAGTGTGTAGCAACCTTAAGCCAAAGCAAAGGCAAACTGGTACTACGAACGACCGGCACACGGTACAGTTCCATCATGTCTGCGCCCGCTTGACAGCGACCGCGCTGGGTCGTGGTTGCAGACTGAAAACCTGCCGCGCGAACCATCGCGACATGATCTGAAACGTAGTCGCCATAGGGGTAACAAAAATGATTAACGGGTGAATTCGTGATGGCTTCAAGTTCTGACTTACAAAGAGAAATTTCATCACTGCTACTTGATTTATCTGCTTCGGTAAGCCGTACATGGTGACGGGTGTGGGCTCCAACTTCTTGCCCCCCGGCCATCCATTGCCGTAGTTGCACCGCATTCATAAGCGGCGTTTGAGCAATACCTGCTTCAATGTCCCAAACATTGGTCTTGCCAAGTTGTTGACTCACAGCGTAACAAGTTGATGAATACCCGTACTTTTGTAATACAGGCATGGCATTAGTCAAATTATTTAGATAACCATCGTCAAACGTAATTCCGACCACCCGCCCGACCTTCTCGCCCAGCAAGTACGGCATTAATGCCGACATCGACAAACCCTTGTAACCCAACAACTTCAAAAATGCCATCTGGCGTGCAAAGGCACGAGGTGCAACATACAGACTGCGAAACGGAGCGCCTTTGGCTGGTGCCGCCTCAATCTGGTGATACGTCAAAATGGGAATGGGAGACAAATTAAGAGTCTCAAGGCTACTCATAACGACTAACTTTATGCAAATTAAAGCAACACAATATCGTACTGCTCCTGCCCCATGGCAGCTTCACTTTGCAACGACACTGGCTTCCCAATAAATTCACTCAAGCCTGCCAGATGCTGACTTTCCTCATCCAGAAACAACTCGATGACTTTGGGTGAAGCGATGACGCGAAACTCGCGTGGGTTGAATTGACGTGCTTCACGCAATATTTCGCGGCAAATGTCGTAAGCCACGCTGCGTGCAGTCTTGACTATTCCTTTGCCTTCACACGTTGGGCATGGTTCGCACAACATATGCGCCAGCGACTCGCGGGTGCGCTTGCGCGTCATTTCCACCAGTCCCAATTGAGAAAATCCGCCAGCCATCGTTTTAACGCGGTCGCGTGATAACTGCTTCTTGAATTCTGCCAAAACTGCGGCTCGGTGGTCTTCGCGCACCATATCGATGAAGTCGGCAATGATGATTCCGCCTAGATTTCGAAGTCGCAATTGCCGCGCAATCGCTTGGGCGGCTTCCAGATTGGTCTTGAAAATGGTGTCGTCAAAGTTACGGGCACCGACAAAGCCACCGGTATTCACATCCACCGTGGTCAAGGCTTCAGTTTGGTCGACGATCAGATAACCGCCGGACTTTAAGTCAACCCGCCTTCCCAGTGCCTTGGCGATTTCCTCGTCGATGGCATACAAATCGAAAATGGGCCGCTCACCTTTGTAATGCTGCAATTTGGCGGAAGCGGTTGGCATGAATTCAAGGCCAAACGTTTTAAGCAGTTCAAACTGCTCGAGCGAGTCTACTTTGATGGTTTGAGTGCTTTCACCCACCAAATCACGCAAAACACGCTGCAACAGGTTCAGATCCTGGTGCAAGAGTGACAAGGGTGGCAAGCGTAGCGATGCATCCTTGATTCGGGCCCAAGCCTTTCGCAAATAACCAATGTCATCTGACAGCTCCTGATCAGAAGCGTCCTCACCATTGGTTCGCAAAATAAACCCGCCACCCTGCGAGCCAGCCAGAACCTGCAAACGAGCACGTAATTCGTCGCGCTGACTTTGCGGGATTTTTTGCGATACCCCGATATGGTCATCCTGGGGCAAAAAAACCAGCAAGCGCCCCGCAATGCTGATTTGCGTAGAGAGTCGCGCACCTTTGGTTCCAATGGGGTCTTTGATGACCTGCACCATCAGTGCCTGGCCTTCAAAAATCTTTTTTTCAATCGGGATTTGAGGCTGGGTATTGCGCACCATGCTGGGTGGCTCACCATCGGGTTGGCGCTGCCAGACATCTGCAACGTGCAGAAAGGCGGCTCGTTCGAGCCCGATATCGATGAATGCCGACTGCATACCAGGTAACACACGTGCAACTTTGCCCAGATATACATTACCGACAAGTCCGCGCTCTAACGTGCGCTCAACGTGCAACTCTTGCAAAACACCATTTTCAACAATGGCAACACGGGTTTCCTGTGGAGACCAATTGATCAGTATGTCGTCTTGCATGATGGGCCAGATTAAAGTGTAAAACCGAAGGATCTCAGCAACACAGCGGTTTCAAACATCGGCAGCCCCATGATGCCAGAGTAAGAACCGCTCATATGAGAAATATAGGCGGCTGCTCTGCCCTGCACAGCATAAGCACCGGCCTTGCCCATGGGTTCGTCAGTCAAAACGTAGTCTCTGATCTGATCTTGGCTCAGGGCTGCAAAAGTAACCTGCGATTCACACAGGGCTTGCACACGGAAATCCGATGTACCAATCGCCACCCCGGTAAAAACTTGATGCGTCTTACCGGAAAGCTCAGTCAACATGCGGATGGCATCTGCGGCATCTGCGGGCTTGCCATAAATCGTGTCGCCCAAGGCAACGGTCGTGTCTGAGCAAAGGATAGGCGCCATCGCAAGCCCTCTTCGTTCAAGTCTGGACAGCGAGGCATCCAGTTTCAGTTGGGTGACCCGTTTGACGTAAGCAACAGGCGCCTCGTTGGGCAGCACCACTTCAAGCGCTTCAGCGTCTTCCTGCGCATCGGGCAGCAGCAACTCATGGCGCACCCCCAACTGCTCCAGCAACTGACGTCTACGTGGACTTTGCGAGGCCAGATAAATAAATTTATTCACGGTGATACGGGTGGTT
>NZ_JBAWYV010000041.1:0-26018 GCF_037143375.1 Rhodoferax sp.
CGCTGGTGCTGATGCATGGGAAGTGGGGTTCGCCACTGTCTCTGGCGGTGTTTGCGCGCAGCATCGACCCCACCTGCACAGTAAAGTCGCTAGACATGCCATGGTCAGCCCGACGGGCCTATGACGAACCCTACCCTGTGGCGCTGCAAGAGATTGCAGCGCAAGTGAAGGCATTTAGGGCAGCAGGCTTCAAGCGGGTGCTGGTGGGTGGCCAGAGTTTTGGCACCAATGCCGCTCTGGCCTACATGGCCACGGTGGGAGACGCCGATGGCGTGCTGGCGCTGGCGCCGGGACACTCGCCCCGGTTCTCCTATGACCTGGGGATTGGCAAGACGGAGGTGGACGAGGCTCGGGCGCTGGTGACGGCAGGTAAAGGCAGCGAGCGCATTACCATGGACGACATCAACCAGGGCAGGCGCCGCAGCATGCGCATGAGCGCAGACACGCTGCTGAGCTACTTTGACCCCAACGGCCTGGGCCACATGCCCGGCACGTCGGCAGCTTTCAAAACGGCCGTGCCCGTGCTGTGGGTCATCGGAACCGCCGACCCACTCTACTCCGCTGGCGAGGCCTATGCTTACGCTAAACTGCCGCTGCATCCGCACAGCCAATACTTGGTAGTGACGGCAGACCATGCCAATACGCCTGATGTGGCCACCCACCAGGTAGTGGCCTGGCTCAAGACGTTGAACTGAGCCAGGCCAGCCTGCGCCCTTTAAAGGAGCGATTTTTCCTGAATATCGCTCCGTTTGGAATTAGTGCTCTGTCACGTCGCGAGCAGCGGCAAATACACCCTGTAATTTACGTTCATAGAAAGCGATGGCGTTTTAGGACACTACAGTTTCCCGGCCATCACGAGTACGAACGGTCAACTCGTAATTGGTTGTTTATCCACCGATCAGCACCCAATTACTGATTCACAAATCTAAGTGGCGTCCAATGCAATCAACGATCTTCCAACACACCCTCGCGCTAGTGCTAGGTTTGCGTACCGCCAGTTATTGCACTAAGAAAGAGCGGGCACCTAATTCACTCTTTAGTTTCGCTGTCGACAATCTGGGAAACGTTTCGTAAAAGCCGACTCCCGTCATCGATACATCTCAGTCATTCAGCTTACCGAAGTGGGTGAAGTGAAAAAATGAACCCGCTGCTCAGGATCAGCCTTGGCTTGATACATGGCCCGATCAGCATTGTTAATGAGTTGATCGAGCGTCTCACCATCGTGCGGATACAGGCTCACGCCCACGCTCATACTGATGTGTAGGATCTGGTTGGCGTAGGGTAAAGGTTTATGAATCTGTTCACTCAGTTTGGAGGCAACCTCAGCCACTTTTTGGCAACTGTCGATATTTTCCAGCAGTACCACGAACTCGTCGCCGCCGAGTCGGGCCACAGTGTCTGTTTCGCGAACATGGGCACTGAGTCGTTTGGCTACGGATTGCAGAACCGCGTCGCCGGCTTCATGACCGAAGCAGTCGTTGATATCCTTGAACTTGTCCAGATCGATGAACAAAAGCGCCAGAGGTTGTGATGATCGTTGGGCACGCGCAATCGCATTTTCGAGCCGTTCCAGAAATAGTCGCCGGTTGGGTAGATGGGTCAGCGTGTCATGCAGCGCCAGGTTTTCCATTTCCTTATGACTTTGTTGCAATTGGGCAAACTGCTTTCTGATCTGGTTGTGCATCACGAGGAAGTTGCGTGCCAGTTGGCCCAGTTCGTCCTGTCTCTGCGTTGGCAAGGCCCCGATGTCCTGATCGACCGAGAAACGCTGAACCGTATTATTCAGCTTGTTGATCGGGTTAGTGACGTAACGCGCCAACGCCACCGCCAGCATGATGCCCGCGATGCCGACACCTCCGATGATCAGTACGATTTTTTCACCTAATTCATCGGCTTTTGCCAGCACCTGTTGCATTGGCTGACCAATACCCAGGAACAGCGTGTTGGCGCCGTAGAGATGCCTGTCAGTGTCGCGGATGAAGACCGTGACCAGCGGGGCATCGGCATAAGCACCAGTGTTGGTTACTACCGTGATTTCAGTGGTCTTGCGTTCAACAAGCGCTGTGGCGGCTGGAAATTCGTCCTGCAGCAGGATGTGTTGTCCACGGTCGAAGCCGAATGTTTCGGACGAATTGGGATGAATCAGAAAGTCGCCTTGCTGGTTGGCAAGAAAAAGGCGAAAGGTTTTAGGCAGATCGGACGCCAAAGAGTCAAAGGCACTCTTCAGGTCGAGGTTGATGACGATCACCCCGATGGTATGGTTGGAGGTGTCAAACACCGGGGTGGCAAAGATTGCAGTCGGCTGGTTCAGGCCGGCATGAGCACCACGTTCGTGATTGATGACAATCGGCGACAAATAGGTGCTGCCACGCAGCATTTTCAAGGTGTCCGATACATAGGGGAAATAGCCTTTCTCCTGCAGGTTGTCACCAGTGACTCGCACGGGACCTAACTTGTCACGGTCCACACGAATCTTTTCCAAGCCGTATTCGTCGGCTGAAATCAGGCGTATTTGCAAATAGGACGGGTTGTTGACGATCAGTAATTCGAAAAGAGTGGACAACGTGTTTTCGGCGTCCGGTGTTTTCTGTTTAAGAAATTCGCGGCTAACCGGGTGATTTGCCAGCAGACTTAGATCCTTGATGATGTCCAGGTGCAGCGAGTCGATGCGGTGGTCCATCATTTTTGCGGTAGAAGACAATTGCTCCTTGGTATTTTGTACCAATAGATCGTGACTGTAGCGGTAGACATAAAGGCCGGTCAGACCTGCGGTCAGGCAGCCCGCTAGGGCCAGCACCCAGCTCAGACGTGCAGCAAAACCGAATTTCATGGGGCCAGTACCTTGCTGGCGCGGTCACCCGAGACGATGCGATCCCACAATTGCTCCCGGCGGGTCACGTTCTCGACCGGTTCTAGCCATCGGATGCTGTCATTATTTGTCAGGTACGGTGAGGGCGAAGTCGTATTTGCGAGGCCTTGGCGTTCCAGCAGCGCCTGGCCGACTTTTGGTTCGAGCATATAGTTGATCCATTGATGGGCAAGACTGCTGTCTTGGGCTCGGGCGGTGATGGCCCAGCAATCGAGCCAGGCTAATGCACCTTCCTTGGGGATGACGTAGCCGACGTCAATGCCGGCGGATTTGAGTAACTTGACCTGCTGGGAACCATAGTTGGCAAACATCAACGCGGCGAGCTTATTTTTGAATAGTTCGACTGATTCATCCGGTTGCTTGTAGAAACCACCAGCATTGCGTCGCAAGGCGATCAGGCGGTCGACGGCCGCCGGCCATTGTTTGTCCTGCAACTGAAACGGTTTGCTGTTGCCCAACACTTGGGCCGCCAGCGAGAAGTTATGGGTGCCGCCGTTGTACAGCAGCACCTTGCCGCGGTAGCGAGGGTCCCACAAGGCGGCGATCGATGTTGGCGGGGTGTCGATCTGTAGCCGATCGTAGATCAGTCCCATTTCGGAATAGGTGTAGGGCACTGCATAGCGTTTTCCCGAGTGGACGAGCCCAGGAATCATGTCGGCGTTATGAAAGCGCGCTTGTTGCTTGACAATGTTGGGAATGTTGGTTGCGTTGATAGGTGTCACCAAATTTCTGGCGATGTAACGTTGCAGTTCGGCGGTGTTGACAGCGAAAACGTCGAAGTCCTGGGCGCCGTTCTGGTTTACCCGTTGCCAGAGCTGCTCATCGTTGTCGATGAACGTCACCTCGACACGGCTGCCTGTGCGTTGCTCAAAGACCTTGACCAGATCGGCATCCGCGTAGCCCGGCCACGCAAGTACCCGCAACGTATTTTGAGCCGCCGTCACTGACAGGCTTGTGCTGGCAAATGTCAATGCCAGTAGCGACGTGAAAATCCAATGCCAGCGACCTTGCGCTTTTTGTCTGACATTATTTTTGATCAACGTCATGGTGAGACTGGCAAGAAAAATACTTGCGAGTAATTCTGTATCCAAACCGAGTGGGCGGAATTCGAACTGAATTGAGGCATTTTTTGGGCCTTGGTTTATTTCCATTTGCACAGTGTGGTGATAACAACGTCGATGTTCGACATGAGTCACCCAACTTATCTGGATTTTTAACTATAAATGATAAAAATTGATAAAATATTATAGTGCGAAGCGCCTAACTGATGATAATTTCCTAAAAGTGGCGCACAGACGGCATTTCCAACAGGAGCACCTACCGTCAAATTTAAAACCTCACAATTCTCGCTCTCATGTATCGGCTAGTGGCCGAATGAATTCTGACTGGGGTTGAATTGAACTTCCCGGAAACTGTCGTTCGTGTACTGTCATTAGATTAACCCGGGCGGCCATCCAGTCGTGGGCGACCAAACCAGCGGCCATAGCGAATGGCCCAGCCAAACGTGGCGAGTGTCCAGGCCGCAATGGCCCCCAGCGTGAACAGTGTGCCTTGAGCGGGCCATAGGGCGGCGATCACCCGCAGCAAGACGGCAGTTTGCAGCACCCAGTACAAGGCCCAGGCCGTGTTGTCGGCGGCCAGAGTACGGCCGCCGTGGCCACTGCTGACCCGCGTCGCCATCGCAAACAAGGTGCAACCCAAATAGCCCATGGTCATGGCATGCAATGGCGCTAGTCCAAGCGAAAGCTCTCCCGCAGTGAGCGCCATCAGCGTGTGGGAAATGGCATTCAGGGCAAAAGATATTCCTAACCAGGCAAAGCCGCCATGCAGCATCGCCAGTAAGCGGATTTTCAGGCTCTGCACCAGCCCCCAGCGCACTGCCAGCCAGAGCATCAATAGCGCCGATGGCAATTCAAAAGCAACTTGCGCCCAGCGAACTGAAGCGGGCAAGGGCCACCACAGCAACTCGGTGGCGCTGAGTGCGCCTTCAAGCCAGAGCATGCCCAGCATGACCCACAGCAGCCACATCGGGCGCCAAACATCCAGCATGGGAATGGCACTGGCACTGAAGAAAGGAATCATGCGGTGCGAGACCACGGCAAATACAGTGGCTACAAAAGTCCACAGGCCAAACTGGGTGGCGGTGCGCAGTATCAGGTCCGAGTCAAGGGTCAGCGCCATGGCGGCGGTCCATAGTGTGACGACACCGATGCCGCAAGCGACAGCGGCCAGCATGGGATGGACCCGGTCTTGCATGCGGCTTTGGCGCAATAATTTCAAGAACCGTAAGCTCAATTGGGTCCAACCGCTGGCCACCATGGCTAAACCGGCACTGGCAAAGAGTGCCTGAAAATGCAGACCCGCCAGCACCGTCATCCAGCCAGCCAGCATGAGGCTCAAAGCGGGTAGTAACTGACGGGCGTTGACCTCAGGCAGGCCCAGCCATTTGGGCCCAGCGGTGAAGAGAAATCCGGCAAAAAAGAACGGCATGAACCCCAAACTCATCAGCAGCGCGTGGGCTGAAGAAACCGGCACGGCGCCAGACGGCGGGATGTTGAGCGCACGCATCACCAGCAGCGCCGCCCACCAGAGTGAACAGGTCGCCATCATGAGGGCCGCCATGAAGAATCCCAGTCGGTGTGGCGCAGCCAGCAGCCAAACTGGGCGCCAGGTCGGTCCTGCGCTGGGTTTCAATGCGATCCGTAGCTGGCGAGGCGCTGCACGTCAAGGATGCGGATTTCGCGCTTGTCGATTTCGATCAGTCGTTCAGCTTCCAGTTCATGCAAGACGCGCGAGAAGTATTCAGGGGTGAGGGACAGTCGTGAGGCAATAGTGGCCTTGCTGACCGGTAAAGACACTGTGACAATGCCCACGGCGGAGGAGATTTCATCTTCTACATCGCGTAGCAAGTAACCAATCAGGCGTTGCATGCCGCTGTGCAGGGCATAGCCTTCGACGTCTTTCACCAATCCGTGCAGACGACGGGAAATGCCCGCCAGCATGTGTAGCGAGAAGCGTGGGTCGTGTTCAATCTCACTAAATACGGCTTGCTTGCTCACACAAACAATAACGCTGTCTGCCAGCGCCTGTGCGTTCAGGATGCAGGGCATGCTGAGAAACATCATGGCTTCAGCAAAGCTTTGTCCTGGACTAACCAGTTCAACAATTTTTTCTTGCCCAGCGGGTGATGAAACGTAGAGTTTTACTTGTCCAAGTACCACGATGTAGAAAGCATCGCAGGGGTCTCCTACACGGAAAACCATGTCACCACGGGTCATGCGCCGTAGTTGACAGCCCCGTGCCAGACGTTCCCGTTCTTCAGGGAAAAGGTCGCTGAACAACGGCAGCACCGAGAGGTAGCGCGGCATGTCGAATTGTTCCATGTCCATTTTCATAGGACCTACTTTCTGGGAGGTGGCTGAGGTTCCAGATTGTAGTGGTCGCAAAGAAAATGGATCGGAATCCAGCTGGAACGGTGTATCTGTATTTTTCATGGTTTAGCGGGCGAGGGTGACCCACGCCTGAGTCAGTTTGTTGACCAGATCCTCTGGCCGGTGTACCAATGCGTAGCCCCGCTGGCCAAATAGCAGTGGCAGGTAATCGTGACCCGATTCGTCGATAGTCACGCAAAAGGGCGTCAGGCCCGCAGTATGGGCTTCATGGATAGCATGGCGGGTGTCTTCAATACCGTAGCGACCTTCGTACAGGTCAAGGTCATTGGGTTTGCCATCGGTCAGCAGCATCAGCAAGCGTTTACGTTCAGGCCGTACCGCGAGCTGTTGCGTGGCGTGGCGAATGGCGGCACCCATGCGGGTGTAGTAGCCGGGTTTGATGGCGCCGACACGGGCGCGAGCCACATCGTTCCAGGTTTCGCCAAATCCTTTGAGGTGTTGCAATCGCACATGCTGGCGACGCACCGAACTAAAGCCCCAGATGGCAAAGGGGTCGCCCACCGCGTTCAAGGCTTCCCCGAATACAAACAAGGCGTCACGAATGACGTCAATCACCTTGGCCTGCGAGGTGGCGTAGGCATCGGTTGACAGCGATAAATCTGCCAGCAACAGGGTGGCCAGACTGCGGTCGCTTTTGGCGTGGCGGGTGTAGACCGGTGGCGTGTCACTGCGCAAACCGTTGTGCCCCATTTGGTCCGCACTAAAGCGCACCCAGGCATCCAGATCAATGGTGTCGCCGCTGTCCTGCCCGTGTTGAGGCCGGGGCGCCTCGCGCAAAGTTTCCAGGCGGCGACTGACCCGGCGTGCCGTGAGCTTGAGGGCGGGTGCTGGCACATAAGTGGCGCCGGCACGGGTCTCCATGATTTGAACCACGCAATGGTCAGGCACCAGAACGCCACGGCGGTAGTCCCATTCCGGAAAGCGCTGGCCGGGTCCCAAGGGCAGGTCGTCGGCACTTGAACTGGGTAAGTCCAAGTCGAACTTGACGCGCGAGGCCAGTGTTTGGCCGTCGGGTGCAAGTGAGAGCTTGTCCATGTCGTTGGCCGCCGTGACGGCGTTGCCATCGTCTTCGTCATCGGTGCTGCGGTTGACGCGCACCATTTCATTCCACGACATGATGGCCTCCCCCCGGAACGGCAGGATCAGGGCGTTGCGGCCATCACTGTCTTGCGTGCGCTGGGTGCGCCTTCGTTGTTTGTCTTCGGCTGAGCTGTTGTTGGGCGTGTCGGCGTTTTCTTGTGTGCCCTCGTTTCGGGTTCCGCCGCAGGGCAAGGCATCGCCAGCGCCAACCCAAAGCCATACGGTTGAAACATCGCTGGACAGGAGCGCGCAGTCGTTCAAGGGCGCGCCATTCAAGGCGGCTTGAATCGTGGACTCAGAGACCGCCGCTTCGCCGCGCAGCATGGTCGGAGGGGTTCGCAGCAAAAGGTGTGCGCTTAGCAACCGTTGGTGTCGCTGTGCAAAACCGGGGAAATACTGCAAGCCCAGTCGACTGGCCTCGCAGTTGTCAGCGACCCAGTGGCCAGTGTGCTCGAAGAACGCTGACTGAATCGCCAGCCACAGGTACAAGTCGCGGTTCAGTACCTTGTCATCAAACACCGAGAGCGTAGCGGGCAGGGCGAGCACATCGGGTTCCAATCGGGCGGTGTCGGCGCGCACGCCGCTTCCGGCTATTTTTTGCAACCAGCCCCGGGGTCCACCGACGCGTTGCTCGGACGCGGGCGCCAGTCGCAAAGCCGGTGAACCGCCCGCCGCCCGGAACAGGACGCCAATTGATTTTTGAACCTCTTTGAGATGCACTGCAGCATGGGGCGAGCCGCGTTGCGCCAGATGAGTGACTGCTTTGTGCCACCAGCGGCCTACCATTTCTTCCATCAGGAAGGCTCCTTTTTGTCTTTTTTGCGCTGGCGAAGGGTTTCACGCAAGGCGTCGGCACCGACCTGCCACTGTAGCGTTGGCTCGCGGGCCTGGGCGGTTTGGGAGTCGTCACATGCGGTCAGGCACTGACCACATTGCACACAAGAAAACATCTTGCGCTTGATGTTGCGCGGGTTCAGTCGCATCGGGCAAACGTTGTCGCAGGCTGAGCCCCGGGGGGCATCGCAGGTCTTGCAGTCTTTGGCGCGATCGCGCGCGAAAGACACCACCATGCCTTGCGGGTTGGCCATCCAGACCAGACTTTGAAATAAGCCCACGGCGCAGCCAAAACGGCAAAACAAATGCCGGGCAAAGGCAAACTCAGCCGTGAACACCAGACTGCCAATCAAGATGAAGCGCGCCTGATTGGGGGTGAGCGTGCCGTGCACCAATCCACCCCAGATGGCGACAGGCGGCAGCAAATACGTAAGCAGGGTGATGGCCCACAGGAAGCCCATCAAGGCGCAACTCAAAGCAAAGAGGGGCCACCACTGCGGGTTGGGTTGTGCGTTGGCGCGTGGCGTCTTGCTTTTGTCCCACAAGCTGAGCTTGCCGCAGGCGCGGTGCAATAAATTGTTCAGGGTTTCTACTGCTGAAAAATGGGGACATAGCCAGCCGCAATAAAGGCGGCCATAACGGTAGGCAATGCCCAGGAAGACCGCGACGAACAGCATGCCCGGCAAAAAAGCGCGCAACATGATGCTGAGGCCGGCTTGTGTGGCATTGATCTCGCCGCGGGCCAAGGCATCAATGCCGAGCGACCAGCGCATGCCTAAAAACCACATTTGAGTTTCGTTCAGGTCGAAACGAAGCAAATTCAGGGCTGGCGCAAAAACGAAAAGCAGGAAAAATCCTGCTTGCGTTGCATTGCGTAATTTTTGGAGTTTTTGAGTGTCAAGCGGCATCGCCAACCAGGGCACGCACCACCTCACCCAAGGCTTCGGCAGTGGATGCGTCGTCCGTGAGTGCATCAATAATTGCGGCCTGGCAGGCCACTCGCAATGGCAGGCCGGAGGCCACCAGGCGACCGGCAGACACTAGCAACCGCGTGCTGACAGTTTCTTCCAGATCAAACTCGGTCAGGCAGCGCAATGACTTGGCCAGTTGTACCAGTTGCATGGCGCATTGCAGTGAAACGCCAGTTTCAGTTTGTACGATGGCCAGCTCGACCTCGGGCACCGGGTACGTCATGCTGAGCGCAATGAAACGTTGCCGGGTACTGGGTTTCAATCCCTTGAGCAGGTTTTGATAACCTGGGTTGTAGGAGATAACCAACATGAATTCGGGGGGGGCAAGCAGTTGCTCACCAGTTCGCTCGATCGGCAAAATACGCCGGTCATCAGCCAGTGGATGCAGCACGACGGTGGTGTCTTTGCGCGCCTCCACAATTTCATCAAGATAGCAAATAGCACCCTGGCGCACAGCGCGGGCCAGCGGGCCGTCATTCCAGACGGTGTTGCCATTGCCAATTAAAAAGCGTCCCACCAGATCGGCGGCGCTCAAGTCGTCATGGCACGATACAGTAATCAGGGGCCGCCCAAGGCGGGCGGCCATGTGTTCTACAAAGCGGGTTTTTCCGCACCCTGTAGGACCTTTGATGAGCAGTGGCAACTGCTTTCTCCATGCATGTTCAAAGAGCTCGCATTCGCCTCCTTGTTTTGCATAGAACGGAATAGTTGCCATTTGCTGCATCTTCATAGTGGCTTATGCGCGAATCGGCATGCCAAGGGTGACCTTGTCTTCATCTGCGCCTGGTTTGGCAAAGAAGCTGTAAAGGAAGGTAATCAGTCCGGACAGGAACATCACGCCACCCACCATACGCAACCAGTAGAAGAAGCGGAGTTGGTCTTGCGTCGCCATAAAGGACATAGCACCTTCAGTCGGCATACGTTGCAGCCAAACTTGCAGAATGCCAGCGCCGGTCAGTGCCAACACCATGACACCCATGCCAATCGTCATGACCCAGAATGCCCACATTTCAAAGTTTTGCGCACGGCGGCTATTGGCTTCACGACCGCGAAGCAATGGCATGCAGTAGCTGATCATGGCCAGAACCACCATCACATAGGCACCGTAGAAAGCCAGGTGACCGTGAGCAGCAGTGATTTGCGAACCGTGAGTGTAGTAGTTGATAGGGCTCAGCGTGTGCATGAAACCCCACAGGCCAGCACCGAGGAAACCGACCACGGAACAACCCACAGCCCACAGCAAAGCAGCCTGGTTCGGGTGATTGAGGCGGCGGCGTTGCACCATGTTGAATGCAAACACAGTCATCATGAAGAACGGAATGGGTTCGAGTGCAGAGAAGACGCTGCCAATCCATGTCCAGTAACCGGGCATGCCGATAAAGAAGAAGTGGTGACCGGTACCCAAAATGCCAGAGATCAGCGCCATGGCGATGATGACGTACAACCATTTGTCAATCACTTCACGGTCAACGCCGGTGGTCTTGATCAGCACGAAGGCCAGCAAGGCGCCCAGAATCAGTTCCCAGGTTCCTTCAACCCACAAGTGAACCACAAACCACCAGTACATTTTGTCGCGAACCAGATTGTCGGGGTTGACAAAGCTGAACAGGAACATCAGCGCCAGACCCCACAAGCCCATCAGCAGCACCAAAGAGATACTGGTTTTGCGGCCTTTGAGAACGGTCATGCTGATGTTGAACAAAAAGCCCAAGGCAACAATCACGATACCAACCTTAGTCGGCAGCGGTTGCTCCAGAAACTCTCGTCCCATGGTCGCCAGCAGTTCATTGCCGGTCAATTCCGCCAGTTTGGCATAGGGCACCACAAGGTAGCCCACAATGGTCAGTGCACCTGCGGCCAGAAAGACCCAGAACAAGACCATCGCCAGCTTGGTGCTGTAGAGCTCGGTTTCAGATTCCTCGGGGACGAGGTAGTAGGCAGAGCCCATGAAACCAAACAGCAACCAGACGATCAGCAGATTGGTGTGAACCATCCGGGCCTGATTGAATGGGATGTAGGGAAACAGAAAATCGCCAAGGAGGTATTGCAGCCCCAGCGTGATGCCAAATAATATTTGGGCTGTAAAAAGAACCAAGGCGGCGACGAAGTAATACGTCGCGACGCTTTGTGATTTGTATTTGAGTGATATCGCTTGCATTTGAATTACCTTATTCGTTTAGACGTGTTTCAACGTTTAGCCTTCGATATTTGGTGGCCAGTTATTGGTGTTGACGTTACCCGTCCAACGCAGGAACTCAACCATGTCGTCAAGCTGCTTTTCAGTGAAGTTGAATTGGGGCATTTGACGACGGCCCTCAATGTGCGTGGGCTGCGAAGCAATCCATGCCTTGATGAAATCTGGGCCACGGCGTTTGTAGACATTACCCAACTCAGGTGCGAAATACGCACCTTCGCCCAATATCGTGTGGCAGCCGATGCAATTACGTGTTTCCCATAATTTCTTGCCTGCAATGACTGAAGGCGTGATGGCCTCAGCGTTGGAGCGTTTGGGTATTTGACGTTCGCTGTCAAATATAAGTGCGATAAACACGAATATGAAAAATACGGATCCTCCGTAAAACATGTTGCGTGCCATTTGCTTCGTGAAGCCGCTGGCTTTGACCTGATTCATTTAGTTGAACTCCTTAAAAATGTGTCGTCGTGGAGCGTACTGGCTGACGTTCGGTCAGTCCTTAAGACGGTTTAAGAAATGCCCTGATTTAGCAATGAAATTGAATTTATGCTATTCACGCAGGCGAGCAACTTCCCACGATTCATGCCGACTGAGAGTGCTGTTTAATGACAGCCGTAGCTGGCGAGACGACGTACATCGAGAATGCGAATTTCCCGTTTGTCTATCTCGATCAGTCGTTCGGCTTCGAGTTCATGCAGCACGCGCGAAAAGTATTCTGGCGTGAGTGACAGGCGGGAAGCAATCGTGGCCTTGCTGACCGGCAAGGAGACCGTGATGGTGCCCATGTCGTCGGTGATTTCATCGTCGAGATCACGCAATAGGTAGCCAATCAGGCGTTGCATACCACTGTGCAGGGCGTAGCCTTCTACGTCGCGTAATAAACCATGCAGACGGCGTGAAATACCTGCAAGCATGTGCATCGAGAACCGCGGATCGCGTTCTATTTCTCCAAATACCGCTTGCTTGCTGACACTCATCAGCATGGTGTCTGTCAGGGTTTGTGCATTCAGCATGTGCGGCTTGTTGAGGAACATCATGGCTTCGGCAAAACTCTGTCCTGGACCAATGAGCTCCACAATCTTCTCCTGGCCCGAAGACGAGGCAACATACAGCTTGACCTGGCCTGTGACGATGACGTGAAACTCTTCACATTGTTCGCCGGCGCGGAACACCATCTCGCCACGCGAAAGTCGTCGCAGTGCGCAATCCTGAGAGATGTTTTCCCGCTCGGGTTTGGTAAGGTTGCTGAACATCGGGAGCACTGACAAGTAGTTTGTCATGTCGAATTTTTCGACGTCCATTTTCATGATTTTTTACCGTGTTGTTTCGGCGCCTTTCGACATTGAAGTCGAACGAAAACACAGTGCAGATGTGCATGCATTTTCTGGGCATGACCGAAAATAGTTAACTTGCCTTAACTTTAAGACAGGTTGACCTGGCGCGGTATCCCTCTGAAGGAGGGTTCATGGCGGTAAATAGAACTACCCCTTACTGGCCTGACCTAGTTCTAAAGAACTAGGTTGGCATCAGCTTTGCCAAGACTTGACATAGATCAAATCAGGCCGCTCTCAGAAGCTATAACAGCGGCATGCACCCGGGTACTGACGTCGAGTTTGCGCAAGACGTGCTGAACGTGGATCTTGACCGTGGTTTCAGCAATGCCGTGTTCACGGGCAATCTCTTTGTTGCTGGCACCCCGGGCGATGCCACGCAAGATGTCGAGTTCGCGGGGCGACAGACTGGCCAGTGAAGGGTCGATGATCGCAGGCAACGGGGTGGTCGTGCCTTGAGTGGCGCCCCGGTAGGCAGCCACCAGTTTGCTCGTCATTTCCGTGGCGATGACGCTTTCACCTTGCACGGCACGCAGGATGGCGGCAATCAGGTCGTCGCCTTCCATGGTTTTCAACAGGTAGCCGGCGGCGCCGCCGCGCAAGGCCAATGACAGGTCGTTCTCATCTTCGCTAACAGTCAGCATCAAGATTTTTGCGTGGGGTGCCGCCTCGATCAAGGCGGGCAAGGCGTCAACGCCATGGACGCCTGGCAAGTGGTTGTCCAGCAGGATGAGGTCGGGCTGGAGTTCCTTTGCCCGGAGTTGGGCCTGGCCCGCGTCTGCCGCATCACCAATGACCCGAAGGCGTGAATCGCTGGTCAGGAGGGCGGTCAATCCCCGGCGAAACAGGGTGTGATCGTCCACGACCAAAATGCGAATGGGGAGCGGTTGGGCTGTTTGTATCAAGGCGTCATCCTGAAAGCTTGTTGGATTCACGTTGGTCGATAGGGTTCGTTGCTATAGGGTGGGCCGAGGGGGGCATGGTCAGTGTGACCGTACTCCCGAGGCCGGGTGTTGATGTGATGCTGAGCTCAGCGCCAATGCGCTGTGCCCGTTCCGACATGATGCGCAGGCCAACATGGGTTTCGTCAAGTTGGTCGTTGTGCGGAATAAAACCCAGGCCATCGTCGCGCACCTCAAAGCGCCACTCGGGTTGCTGGTTTACATTCAGCCAGACTTGCGAGGCTCGGGCGTGTTTGCGCACATTAGAGAGGGCTTCCTGCACGATGTGCAGCACTTGAATTTGCAGGTCGGGCGGCAGTGGCAGGCCTTGGCCCTGCATGGTCAGCGTGGCGGTCAAGCCGCTTTGGTGCTCGAACTTGCGCAGTGTCGTGGCCAGTGCGGGCTCAATGTCCTCGGTGTTGGTGCGGGTGCGGTAATGCAGCAGTAGTTCGCGTACATCGGCATAACTTTCACGCACGCCCAGGTCAATTTCTTCCACCACCTTTTTGATCTCATTGGCGTTGCCGGACTGCACGGCCGTGCGCATCAACTGCACCTGGATTTTGAGAAAGGCCAGGGATTGGGCGATTGAGTCGTGCAACTCGCGCGACAGCAGATGGCGCTCTTGCGACACTGCCGCTTCCTTCTCCAGTGCGTTAAGCCGCAAGTTTTCCATGGCACTGGCCAGTTGACTACTGAGTGCTTCCAGCAAGGATCGTTCGGCGATGGACGGGCTGACGCGTGTATTGAAAAACAGATCAATCTCACCCATCAACTTGTCATGAAAATACACCGGTATATTCACCACGGTGTCAAAGCCGGCCTTGGCGCAATGCTGGAGGGTGGGCGTCGTTATGGCGTGGATGGGAATCACGCGCAATCCCTTCAGGGGTGTGGCTGACCCGCAATGGCAATCCCCTTTGTCAATGCAAAGTTCGGCGTCCACCATGGCGCTGGGCAGGCCATGGGCCGCGAGCATCAGGTAGCGCTGGTTAGCTTGATCAGACCAGCGCAGTGCCACCGCATCGGCATGGGCAATACGGGTAATGCTTTTCACAAAACCCTGGGCCAGTTCGTCGAGTGTGGTGGCTCTCGCAACCAGCGCTGTTACCTCATACAAACTCTCCAAGCGTTCGTGTTTTTCTTCGAGCTCAGCGGTTTTTTCTGTGACCTTGTGCTCTAGATAGAGGTACATGGATTGCAGGTTTTCGGCCATGCCATTGAAACCTTCCGCCAGGGTACCGAACTCATCGCTGGTCACGTGCTCTACTCGGGCACTGAAGTCGCCTAATTGAATTTTCTCTATCGCTTGTTTGAGTTGGCTTACCGGGGTAAGAACAATCAGATTTCCGGTGTAAAACAGGACGGCAGCGCCCAGAATGGCCATCGCAAGCATGGACATTTGCAGCATGTGCAGCATGGCCGTCCAGTGCGCCATGTGGTCTTCAATGGCGGTCACCAAGTCGTCAATATGCGTGGCAAACGTGATGGTTTCATCGCGCAAATCCAGCAGCAAAGCAGGCTTGCTGTCGATCCAACGATTGCGAAATTGTGTCCAGTCTTGCTGCACTATCAGGAATCGGGTGCGCACCGCATTGTCCAATGGCATAAACAAGGGGCGTGCCGGATTGCCACTTTTAAGTTCGGCTAGGCTCGTGTCAAATTGACGGACTTGTTCGGCCAGCGCCGCAGTCTCGCCGGTGCCTATCGACAGGGCCATGCGGTATGACTGCATGCGCATCCGGCCCGCTTCGTTGACGGCAGCGGCGCCCCCGTCGAGTTGCCACGACACCCACAGCGTGGCCGCAGTCGTAATCAGGGCCAGCAGCAAAAAGGGCGCACCAATGAGCGCCATCTTGGCACTCAGATTCCAGTACTTGTGACGTGTCATGGTTTGATTTGTGAAAACAGCATCTTACTGATCTCTTGTGATTAGTTCTTCGAGTTTTTAAACACGGTCATGTTCATCGGGAAACGATATATACCAAGGGAATACCCTAAATAACTAAGCTAGATTAATGTTTTTTATACCCCTATCGCTAAAGTTGGCATTGGGTATAAAAAACCATTTTCCGCGTTTAACGCGAACCACTATTGAAGGCTGCGTTTTGAATATTTCCAGCGCCATTGTGTATGCCAAGTCCGAACATGAACCGGCTTTACGCGCCCAACTGTTGCAGGTGACCGGCGTGGAAGTTCATGCCAGCACCGATGACGGAAAAATGATCATCACCATTGAGAGCGAGAGCGACCGCACAGCGGTCAACACCTATGAGGCCATAGAACGCATGGAAGGCGTTTTGTCCGTGGCCATGATTTTTCAGCAAACCGAATCCCACCCTGACCAGGAGCTATTGAAATGCAAGTAACCCGTCGTGAACTTATCAAGGCCAATGCTGTGACCGCAGCCGCTACAGTGATTGGCATCAGCGTGCCAGGCGCCAATGCGTTGGCCCAGTCTGCCACCGCCGCTGACGGGGTGCGCTGGGACAAGGCCGCCTGCCGTTTTTGCGGCACCGGATGCGGTGTATTGATCGGGGTTAAAGACAACAAAGTGGTGGCCACGCAGGGCGACCCCGATGCGCCGGTCAACAAAGGTCTGAATTGCATCAAGGGCTATTTCCTGTCCAAGATCATGTATGGCAAAGACCGCCTGACTGAGCCACTGTTGCGCATGAAAGACGGCAAGTTTGACAAAAACGGCGAGTTTGCCCACATCACCTGGGACAAAGCCTTCGACATCATGGAAGAAAAGTGCAAGGCGGCCCTCAAGGCCGGCGGCCCCAAATCCATCGGCATGTTTGGCTCTGGCCAGTGGACTATTTGGGAAGGCTACGCCGCGGTCAAACTGTTCAAGGCAGGTTTCCGCTCCAACAACATTGACCCCAATGCGCGCCATTGCATGGCATCGGCCGTGGCGGGCTTCATGCGCACGTTCGGCATTGACGAGCCCATGGGTTGTTATGACGACTTCGAGCACGCTGACGCCTTTGTGCTGTGGGGTTCCAACATGGCCGAGATGCACCCCATTTTGTGGTCGCGCATCACTGACCGCCGACTGACGGCCAAGCACGTCAAGCTCAATGTGCTGTCCACCTTCTCGCACCGCTCCTGCGAGCTCGCCGACAGCGAACTGATCTTCAAGCCCCAGTCCGATCTGGCGATCCTGAACTACATCTGCAACTACATCATCCAGAGTGGTGCCGTGAATGCCGATTTCGTTAAAAAGAACGTGAACTTCCGCAAGGGGGTGACCGACATCGGCTACGGCCTGCGCCCCAACCATCCGCTGGAAGTTGTGGCCAACAACAATGGTTATCCGGGTGCCGATGGCAAGCCCAAGGGCAACTCGGGTGCTTCCGACCCCATGACGTTTGACGAGTTCAAGCTGTTTGTGTCCGAGTACACGGTGGACAAAGCACATGAAATTTCGGGCGTTTCCAAAGACAAACTGCTGGCGCTGGCCAAGACCTACGCGGACCCCAAAACCAAGGTCATGTCTCTGTGGACCATGGGCTTCAACCAGCACACACGCGGCACTTGGGTCAATAACATGATCTACAACGTGCATCTGTTGGTGGGCAAGATTTCTGAACCCGGCAATGGCCCGTTCTCATTGACCGGCCAACCTTCGGCCTGCGGCACCGCCCGCGAAGTCGGCACGTTTGCCCACCGCCTGCCTGCCGACATGGAAGTGACCAACCCCAAGCACCGTGAGTCGGCTGAAAAACTGTGGAAGCTGCCCGCAGGTACGGTGCCAGATTGGGTTGGCTTGCATGCCGTGGCGCAAAGCCGAGCACTCAAAGATGGCAAGCTCAATTTCTACTGGAGCGCCACCTCCAACAACATGCAGGCGGGTCCCAACATCAGTGGTGAAACCTGGCCTGGCTACCGCAACCCCGCGAACTTTGTGGTGGTGTCCGACGCCTACCCCACGGTCACGGCGATGGCTGCTGACCTGATTCTTCCCGCTGCGATGTGGGTCGAAAAAGAAGGTGCTTTCGGCAACGCCGAGCGCCGCACGCAATTCTGGCGGCAGCAGGTCAAGGCACCGGGCAAAGCCAAGTCCGACCTGTGGCAATACGTCGAGTTTTCGAAAAGATTTAAGGTTGAAGAGGTATGGCCCGCTGAATTACTGGAGAAATCGCCAGAATTCAAAGGCAAAACCTTGTATGACGTGCTGTTTGCCAATGGCCAGGTGAACAAGTTCCCGGTGTCGGAAACCCAAAAAGGTTTCGAGAATGACGAATCCAAAGATCTCGGCTTTTACCTGCAAAAAGGCCTGTTCGAGGAATACGCCAGCTTTGGGCGCGGTCACGGGCACGATTTGGCCAACTTTGACGTCTACCACAAGGCACGCGGCTTGCGTTGGCCCGTGATCGACAACAAAGAAACGCTGTGGCGCTTCCGTGAAGGCTTTGACTCATATGTCAAAAAAGGCGAGGGCGTCAAGTTCTACGGCAAGCCCGATGGCAAGGCGGTGATTTTTGCGCTGCCCTACCAACCTGCGGCCGAGCAGCCCGATGCCGAGTTCGATTTGTGGTTCTCCACCGGTCGCGTGCTGGAACACTGGCACACCGGCTCCATGACCCGTCGCGTGCCTGAGTTGTACCGCGCCATGCCCGATGCCTGGCTCTACATGAACGCAGACGACGCCAAGAAGCGCGGCCTGCAGCGCGGCGACACGGTCAAGGTGTCAACACGGCGCGGCGAGATCAGTACCAAGGTGGAAACCCGTGGGCGCAACAAGATGCCAGCCGGCGTCGTGTTCATGCCCTTCTTTGACGAGCAGCGCCTGGTCAACAAACTGACGCTGGACGCTACTTGCCCGATCTCGAAGCAAACCGACTTCAAGAAGTGCGCCTGCAAGGTCGTCAAAGCCTGAGAACACTGAAGCACCCGCAGGCATGAGCCTGCCTGCTTTGTCTGCTGAATGATATGAAAACGCCCATCCCCGTCAACGCCGCTGCACGACGCCAGTTCATCTTCGATTCCGCGAAGATGGTGTGTGGCGTGGGTGCGATCGGCTTGGGGCTGGGCTTGTACAGCAAGCAGGCCAAGGCCTTGCCAGCCGGGGCCATTCGGCCACCCGGCGCAGGCAGTGAGCAGGATTTTCAATCGGCCTGCATCCGATGCGGCATGTGTGTGCGTGACTGTCCGGTGGACAGCCTCAAACTTGCGACACCCGACATGCCGGTGGCCACGGGCACGCCGTTTTTTGTGGCGCGCCTCAAACCGTGCGAGATGTGCGAGGACATTCCTTGCGTCAAGGCGTGTCCGACCGGCGCGCTGGACCACAAGCTCACTGACATCACCAAGGCCAAAATGGGCTTGGCGGTGCTGGTGGACCACGAAACTTGTTTGAACTTTTTGGGCATGCGCTGTGACGTCTGCTACCGCGTTTGCCCGGCCATCGACAAAGCCATCACGCTGGACGTGCAGCACAACGCGCGCACCGACCGGCACGCCATGTTTCTGCCCACGGTGCATTCAGAGTTTTGTACCGGCTGCGGCAAGTGTGAGGCCTCTTGCGTGCTGGAAGTGGCCGCCATCAAGGTGTACCCGATCAAACTGGCCAAGGGTGAACTGGGCGCGCACTACCGTCTCGGCTGGGAAGAAAAGCGCAAGGCGGGTAAGTCTTTGGTTGAAGACAAACATCTCATCGACCTGCCTGATCGCATGCCTGAGGGGTTGAAGTTACCCGGGCACTTTGACCCCGGCAGCGCTACTCCTGCACCGATCTCCAATGAGGCACCGCGATGAGCGCCCCCTCGAACGTGGTGGGCCAAGAGGCGCTGGATGCCAAAGGCTGGCTGGGCGCGCACCGTTGGTTGCTGTTGCGGCGCGTGTCGCAACTCAGCATTTTGGCCTTGTTTCTGGTCGGCCCCTTGTTTGGGGTGTGGCTGGTCAAAGGCAACCTGAATTACAGCCTGACGCTCAATACCGTGCCCTTGACCGACCCGCTGGTACTGCTGCAATCGCTCGTCACCGGCCACACGCCAGAGCGCAACGCCCTCATCGGCGTGGTGATCGTGTTGCTGTTTTATGGGCTGGTGGGCGGTCGCGCTTACTGCGCCTGGGTGTGCCCGGTCAACATCGTGACCGATGCGGCCAGTGCGCTGCGCCGCAAGCTCGATATTCGGGGCGGCGGCGATCTTCCGCGCGAGACCCGTTACTGGCTGCTGGCCTTGATTCTGGTACTGGCTGCCACCACCGGCGGCATTGTCTGGGAGCTGGTGAACCCGGTGTCGATGTTGCACCGGGGCCTGATTTTTGGCATGGGCGCGGGCTGGTTGCTGATCGGCGCCATCTTCTTGTTCGAACTGTTTGTCATGAAACGCGGTTGGTGCGGTCACATTTGCCCGGTGGGTGCTTTTTACAGCGTGATAGGCCGCTTCAGCGTGTTGCGGGTGTCGGCCAGCAAACGCGAGGCTTGCAACAACTGTCTGGATTGTTTCGTGGTGTGCCCCGAGCAGCAGGTGATTCGCCTGCCGCTAAAAGGCGCCGCCAAGGGGTGCAGCCCGGTGATCTTGTCGCCCAACTGCACCAACTGTGGTCGCTGCATTGATGTCTGTTCCAAAGACGTTTTCACCATCGTCACCCGCTTTTCCTCCAGCCCCCCAAACCCCGTCGGCACTGACAAGCCGGCACTCTGATTTCAAAGACCATTCACACGTGGAGACCTCACTATGAAGAAGACCCTCAAAATCTCGCTGGCAGCTGTGCTGACACTGGCTGCTTGCTGGAGTACGGCCCAACAGGTCAACAGTATTCGCGGTACCGATGTCACCAGTCTGGACAACGCGCCTATCGTGCAGCCGTATCTGGGCAGCAAGCCCGGCCAGCAGGCGCTGATTGTGCGCACGTTTCAAGGCCAGCCCCCCCTGATTCCGCACAAAGTCGATGGCTTTGATGACATCAACGCCACCGAAAACACGTGTTTCGATTGCCATAGCCATACCGAATTCAGAGGCCAAAAAATACCGCGTGCCGGCAAGAGTCACTTTCTGGCCCCGGTCAGTGCCGATGCCGAACCAGTGCTGGACATGAAACGCTGGCAGTGCAACTCGTGCCATGTGCCGCAAATTGATGCCAAGCCGCTGGTTGAAAATGTATTTAAAGGCCAGTTGGCTCAGTGATTTATAGGTTTTAGGCCTCTAGCCCCCGTGCTACCTGCGTAAGTAGCTATAAATTAAGTAGCTAGTTCATGGTTTAATCGGGGCTATTCAGCGCACAAGCAAGGACACCTGATGGATTTAACGGCGGGCCACGAGTTATCGGAATTTGCCAACGCCCTGATTCATTCGCGCCAAAATGTTTCGCCTCGGCGCTTGCATGAACCTGGCCCCTCGGCAGAACAGTTGCAGGATATTTTGGGCACCGCTGCTGCGGCACCCGACCATGGTCATTTGATGCCCTGGCGTTTCGTGATCGTGCCCATTGACCAGCGCGCTCGACTGGCCGAGGTGTTTGGCTTGGCACTGGTTGACCGAGACCCCGGCGCCACGCCCGCCCAAATTGAAAATGCTTGCGAAAAAGCCTACCGAGCCCCTTTTCTGATGCTCGCGATTGCCCGGCTGACCGAGCTCGATACGACGTCAGCGGTGGTCCCCGTGCGCGGAGCCCATCACCCGGAGTCAAGTGAGGCGGAAGTCGGCGACGCTGAGCGTTTGGTGTCGTTTGGCTGCGCGATTCAAAACATGTTGTTGTCTGCCCATGCTGCTGGATTTGGCACCGGCCTGACCAGCGGGCAGGCCATGGCGTCCCCCCGCTTGCGCGCCCTGTTTGGGTTACTAGCTAATGAAACCGCCGTCTGCTGTATCAACATCGGCACCGTGACCAAGCACAAACCCATGCGCGTGCGGCCCTACCTGGCCAGCTACATCAGCAGTCTGTAGCGCTTAATCGCCGGGATCAGTCGCGCACATCGCCGACTGGGTTGTTGCCAAAGTCGGGGCGTGCCAGGTAGGCCAGCACACGGCTTGCGGCCCCCATAGGTGAGGCGAGTTGCCCCTTCTCCTTGAGGTCGATAAAACCCTGCTGGTCCGGGAAATCTGCGGGCACCGCACCCCGCAGTTGGTCCTGCATCTCGGTATCAATCACACCGGGTGCCAGTGAGCAGACCTTGGCGCCCTGAGGTTTCAAGGCTTCATCCAACGCGAGGCAGCGGGTGAAGTGGTCAAGCCCCGCTTTGGCCGCGCAATAACCTGCTTGCGAGGCCATGGCCCGTCGACCCAGCCCGGAGGAAATGTTGAGCACCTTGCGCGGGATGTTCCACGCCTCAGTCGCATTTAAAAAAGCAGCGGTCAGCAGCACCGGGGCTTCCAGTCCCACTCGCAGTGCCCGTGCCAAGTCAGTCGGGTCCGATGCGCTCACCGGCGCAATGCGTGGCATGACGCCTGCGTTGTTGATGAGGGTGGCGCTGGAAAAGGGGGTGCCAGCATGCCCTTCCAACCATTGCGAAAGCAGGCCTGCAGCGTCCACACTCTGTTCCAGGTCAAAGGGCCATTGCACCAGCTGGTTGCTGTGCTGAACGGCTTGCTGAGCCAGGGCCGTGTTGGTGTGGCGTGACATGCAAAGCACAAAATGCTCGGCGCACAAAAGCTGCTGCGCCATGGCCAGTCCCATGCCGCGGGAAGCGCCGGTGATGATGTAGAGGTGTGGGGTCATGGTTTTGAATTTCTGTTTCAAAAGGGAAGAGGGCTGTCAAACTGCAAGACTTGTCCGCTAACGGGATGCGCAAACGCCAGCGTGCAGGCGTGCAGCAACAACCGCTCGTTCATGGCCAGCACCCGCGGGCTGGCGTACAAGGCATCACCCACGATGGCGTGGCCCAAGGCCAGCAGGTGCACGCGCAGTTGGTGGGAACGCCCGGTGATGGGCTCCAGTTCAACGCGGGTGGTTTGCTCTGCCAAGTTTTGCGACAGCACCCGCCAGCGCGTCACACTGGGTTTGCCATGCTCAGGGTCAATCACGCGCAGTGGCCGGTTGGGCCAGTCCACCCCGATCGGCAGGTCAATCACACCCCAATCAGCGGCGGGCGGAGTCAGCAGGCCGTCCACCACGGCGATGTAGCGTTTGCTGACGGCACGGCTGGCAAAGGCTTCATTCAGGCGGCGTTGCACCTGAATGCCGCGTGCGAACACCATCACGCCCGAGGTCGCCATGTCCAGACGGTGCACGATCAGTGCATCGGGGTAGGCCCGCAGCGCCCGCGCACTCAGGCAGTCTTGTTTGTCCTTGCCGCGACCGGGAACGCTGAGCAGTCCGGCCGGTTTGTCGAGCACCAGCAAGGCCTCGTCGGCGTACAGCACGGAGAGTTCAGGGCGGTGCATGACCGCTTGCCAGGAGTCGCTGCAAGGTCTCGCACATTTCGTCAACATCATTGGGTTTGTGAATCAGGGCGCGAGCGCCTTCGCTGAGTGCGCTCTGTTCAATTTCCGGGGTGACATAGCCCGAAGCCAAGGCCACAGGCAGGTCCGGGCGAATAGTGCGGGCGGCACGCAACAGCTCAATTCCCGAGTAGCCCGGCATGTTGTAGTCGGTCACCACCAGGTCATAGTCCAGCGGGTGCGCGCGTAAGGACTCAACCGCCAGTCGCGGGTCCGAGAAAGTGGTGACCAAAAAACCTTTGCGGGTGAGGGCGCGATCCACCAAAAACACCAGCGCCTCGTCATCGTCCACATACATGACCCGTTGACCATTGCCGTTGACTACTTTGGGCTTGGCGAGCTCGACCGGGGCGGGCAGGGTCATCTCGCCGTCAGCCGGGAAATAGAGGGTGAAGACGCTTCCAGTCGCCGGGGTGCTTTGAACATCCACCGTACCCAGGTGAGTGCGCATGATGCCGTGCACCACCGCCAGCCCCAGTCCGGTGCCTTGTCCCACGGGTTTGGTGGTGAAGAAGGGCTCAAACACGCGTTGCAGGGTGTCGGAGTCGATGCCGCTGCCGGTGTCACGGACCGATAACTTGACGTGGGGCCCCCGAGCGCCGCTGCGGCGTTCTGACGCCCCGAGGCCCAGTTGCAGGTTGTGCCCCAGCTCAATGGTGACGGTTCCGCGTTGATCTCCAATGGCCTGGATGGCGTTGGTGCAGAGGTTGAGCAGGGCTTGTTCGACCTGGGTTGCATCGGCCAGCACGGGCGGGGTGTCGGGGTCCAGGGTCACCACCATGTCGACCAGGGGCGGCAGGGCGACCTTGAGTAAATGGACGGTTTCTTCGACCACATCGGCCAGATGAATCGGAATACGCTGGGGTGACTCGTTGCGGCTGAAGGTCAAGATTTGTCGCACCAAATCGCGGGCTCGCCGACCCGCCTTGTCAATTTCGTTCAGACTGACCAGCGCGGGCGAGGCCTCGCCTGCGTCCTGTTTGGCGAGGTCAACATTGCCCAGGATGGCGCTGATGATGTTGTTGAAATCATGGGCGATGCCGCCCGCCATGGTGCCCACGGCCTGCATTTTGTGCGACTCGCGCAGTTGAGATTCCAGCGCATTGCGGTGGGCTTCAATTTTTTTGCGGGCCGTCAGGTCACGGGCAAAAATGGTGATGGTGTCGCCATCCGGATGGTGCTCAAACGACACGCTCGCTTCAATGGCAATCGGGTTGCCGCCCGCCGTCAATGCGGTCATTTCACCCAGTTGGGCATGGGTGGTGAGTTGGGCGTAGCTCAGCGTTTGCACGGCATCCGGCATGAATCGCATCAGCGGGCTGCCCAGCGCCTCAGCCGGCGTGCATTGAAAAAGCGCCGCTGCCGAGGGGTTGAAAATGGTGATGCAATGGGCCTGGTCGACGCAAATAATCGCATCCAGCGAAGAGTTGATGATCGAGGCCAGGCGATTTTTGCTCAAATTGAGCTCTTCATTGCGGTCCAGCAGGGCGCTGGTGCTGGTCAACAAGGCACGGCGTTCGTTGAGGAGCGGTCCCTGGTCAATGATGGCGCAAATGAAGTGCGCTAGTTCATCCTGTGCATTCTCGATGCGGGCAATGTGCAGGTCGCCAGTGAAGGTACCACTGGAGCCACTGGAGAACACCACTTCAGTCGTTTCGCTGGTGCCGGTTTCTTTGGCGCAGAGGAAGGCTTCAGCCACTTTGTCAACTTGGTCGGGGCTGACCAGAGGCAATAAAAAATTCAGGGGGGGGTCGTATTCCAGGGGCCGGAATAGACGCAAAGCCATGGCATTGCTTTCCAGCACTAAACCCTGCTCGTCCACCACCATCAAGGCCAGCGGGACGTTTGAGAACAGGGTGACAAAGCGCTCTGAAGCACCTTCTGCGGCGACTTGGCTGTAGCGCAGCGCTTTGTTTTGAACTTCCAGTTCGGCCTGGTAATTACGCAGGTCTTCCACCATCTGCGGCAGCGAGTAGCCAGCCGTCAGAACCCCTTGCGGATTGGGGGGCACGCGCCGGGGGGACTTGGAGCCCTTGGAATGTCTTCTCATGGGCGCAGTCGCTTCCCCGGGCGAATCGCTTAGCGGGTAGGCGCGTTTTTCAATTTGCCGCGCACCGGGACCACCGTAGTGACGGTGGGGCGCACCGCATCAGGCGACACTGCTTTGGGGGGCGCGGTGTCTTTTTTGGGTTTTTTGACCATCTTTGCACTTTGCTGACCTTTTGCCATTTTTAGCTCCTAAGTTAGATGCCAGCCTTATCCATTAAGGCCAGAATATTTGATTATCTACGCACTACGGCTTCACCCGGGGCAAAGAGGGTTGACTTGAGGGGCGTGTGGTCAGCGATGTACTCGCGCAGCACATCGGCATCGACATAACCGCTGTCCAAAAAGCTCTTGTGACCGGTCAGAACCGGGTAGCCATCGCCCCCGACGGCCTGGAAATTATTCACCACCAAGCGGTAGTTTTTGACGGGATCAAGTGGCGTATTCCTGATGAGAGCGCGGGTCACCACGCCCGCTGTAATGTCCAGTTGAACCCCTGCAAATTGCGGGAAAGCGCCTGAGCCCACCGTCATTTTGGCCACCGTGTTCAGGTAGGCCATCACCTCGGTGCCGCTCAAGTCCACGGTGACCAGCGTATTGCCAAAGGGGAAAACCTTGAGCACGTCCTTGTAGCTGATCTTGCCAACGGGCAAGGAGTCGCGCACGCTGCCCGCGTTGACCACGGCAAAGTCGGCTCCGGTTTTTTCCATCGAGGCCAGGCCAACGAGTACGCCCATGCTCGTAGGGCGGGAACGCATGGCGGGGCGGTCACCTTCGAGTTTGGCGTCGGTCTCACCAATGCTGACGCCCAGTTTGAGTTGGCCGTAGGTCTGAAAGGGCGCCAGCAGTGCCAGCATGTCGGGGTTTTCGGGGACGATTGGCGTGTAGGGCGCCAGCGTGCTGCTGCC